>CAJXKI010000102.1 GCA_913055765.1 uncultured Ectothiorhodospiraceae bacterium | reverse complement strand
GCCATCGGGATCATGTTCACCGCCGCCTTCGCCCTGGGCGTGGTGATCATCAGCCAGGTGGCCACCTCGACCCACCTCATGCACGTGCTCTTCGGCAATGTGCTCGGCGTGGACCGCACCGCGCTGCAGCTGACCCTGGCGGTCGGGGTGGTGGCGCTGCTCGCCGTCGGGCTGGGCTACAAGGAGCTCTTCGCCTACACCTTCGACGAGACCCACGCCCGCGCCCTGGGGATCAACACCGCAGCGGTCCACTACGGCCTGATCCTGCTGCTCACCCTGACCATCGTCGCCAGCCTGGAGACGGTCGGGATCATCCTGGTGGTGGCCATGCTCATCATCCCGGGGGCCACCGCCTACATGCTCACCGACCGGCTGCCGCGGATGCTCGCTCTCAGCGCGCTCTGCGGCGTCATCGCCACGGTGGTGGGGCTGTACCTGGCCTACCACTACGACGCCGCCTCCGGCGGCGCCATGGTCCTGGTGGCAGCGGCGCTGTTCCTGCTCGCGCTGCTGCTCGCCCCCCGCTACGGCCTGGTGCCGCGCTGGGTGCGGTACTGGCGGGCGTTGGCGGCGCACTCCTGAGCGGGACGCACCCGCGGCGTACGGTTGTATACTGTGACCCGGGGAGACTGATAGTGAGGGAGGCGGCCGTGGCGACCATGCGGCTCCTGATAGGCGTGCTGGCGGCGGGCGTGCTGGCCGGGTGCGCGAGCACCGACGTGCCCCAGGCAATCCGCGAGGCGCCGGCGGAGGCGCCGACGCTGGCGCAGGTCCGCGCCGAGCCGCCGGCGCACCAGGGTGAGGCCGTGCGCTGGGGCGGCGAGGTGGCAGAGGTCCGCAACGAGGCCGAGGCCACCTGGCTGGAGATCGTCCAGCGCCCCCTGCGGGGCAGCGGTGCGCCGGAGGCGGCGGACCGCAGCGAGGGGCGCTTCCTCGCCCGGGTCGAGGGCTTCCTGGAGCCGGCCAGCTATGCACCCGGGCGCCGGGTCACCGTCGTCGGCCGGCTGGACGGCACGGTGGAGGGGGCCATCGACGCGTACGACTACCGGTATCCGGTGGTGGCGGTCGACGCCCACCACCTGTGGCCGCGGGAGCCGGCCGCGGCGCCGGCCCGCTACCGGGATCCTTGGCACCACGGGGCGTGGTGCCGCGACGCCTTCGGCCCGGCCTATTGCCGGCCCTACTGGGGGCCGTACTGGTGATGCGGGGCGTGACGACGGCCGTCCGTGGCCTCGCCCGGCGCATGCGTCGCGTGCGCTGGCTGGCCGCTGTGGCGCTGCTCCCCGTGGTTGCGGGCTGCGCTACAGGGGCGCCCTTCGGGGAGGGCGACGCGGTGGCGACGGACCTGACGCCTCGGGCGGCAGCCGAGGCGGGTGATGCCCGTGGCGCCGAGGTGATCTGGGCCGGCCGGATCCTGCGGATCGAGCACCTGTCGGACCGCACCGAGCTGGAGGTGGTGGGCTATCCCCGGGACCGGGCCCAGCGCCCACGCCTGGCGGCGGCGACCCAGGGGCGCTTCCTCGTGGTCTACCCCGGTTTCCTGGAGAGCGCGGACTACCAGCCGGGGCGGCTGGTGACGGTGGCAGGGCCCATCGAGGCGATGCGCACCGGCCAGGTCGGCGAGCACACGATCCGCTACCCCGTGGTCGCCACCGAGGCGGTGCACTTGTGGCCGCTGCCCGAGGTGCGGGATCGTGGCCCCCGGGTCCAGCTCGGCATCGGGGTGATGCTCTCGCGCTGACGGCACCCTTGCGGCATCCATGGGGCGTAGCGGGGCAGGCACAGGGAGGTATGATGGGCTAGAGGGGCGTATGCCAGAGCGCCTAGTGATCGATCTCGAGGGCCTCCTCGACAATATCGGCCGGGACGAGGGGCTCGCCGGGCAGCTGCTCGAGCGCACGGCCCAGGACCTGCCGAGTCGCATGGAGGCCCTGCGGCACGCCCTTGAGCAGGGAGATCCTCAGGACGTGCACCGGATCTCCCATCCGGTCAAGGGCAAGCTGGGCGCCATCCGGGCCGAAGAGGCGAGCGAGCGCGCGCGCCAGCTCGACGATGCGGCCCGCCGCGGCGATATCGAGGCGGCGCGCGCCTGGCTCCCGGCGCTGGAGGCGGCCGCCGAGCGGCTCCTGGCGGCCATCCGGGACCGCTCGCGCGGAGCGGGGTAGCCGCCGGGGCCGGGCTAGGCGGCGGCCCTAGCCGCCACGGTCCGAACGCCTCACGGCACGGCTAGGGCAGGGAGCCGAGCGGCGGCCGCCTCGCGTACCGCATTACAGGGAGAGGATCCGCCATGACGATCCACACCGACTACGAGGACGACGGGCAGGCCCTGGTCCTGTACATCCAAGGCTTCTTCGACTACAGCCTCCACAAGGAGTTCCGTCAGGCCTACAAGGGCGTCGAGGGCATACGCCGCTACATCATCGACCTTAGCGAGACGGAGTACATGGACAGCTCGGCATTGGGCATGCTGCTGCTGCTGCGCGAGTTCGCCAGCGACCAGGGCAGTGAGGTCGTCCTGCGCAACTGCTCGCGGGAGGTGCGCAAGATCCTCGAGGTCGCCAATTTCCAGCGGCTCTTCCAGATCGAGGCGCAGGCGTAGCCGGCCGCTGGAGGAGGAGGGCCGCCCGTGGGAGAGCGTGCCGCCGGAGGGCCGCCGACCTTCCTGATCGTCGATGACGAGCTGGTCAACGCGATGCTGCTCGAGGCCATCGTCGGGGCCCGAGGGTTCCACGTGATCACCGCC
This sequence comes from uncultured Ectothiorhodospiraceae bacterium, assembly GCA_913055765.1. GTDB lineage: Bacteria > Pseudomonadota > Gammaproteobacteria > Nitrococcales > Halorhodospiraceae > Halorhodospira. Next base: position 3,556 of record CAJXKI010000102.1, on the reverse strand, counting down.
GCCGACGGTGAGGCGGCCGTGGCGCGGTTCCAGGAGCAGCCGGTAGACATGGTGCTCATGGACATCATGCTGCCGAAGCTCGATGGCTACGAGGCGACCCGCCGTATCAAGGCGATGGACCCTGAGGGGTTCGTGCCGGTGATCTTCGTCACCGCGATCACCGACGAGCAGCGCCTTGCCCAGTGCATCGAGGCCGGCGGGGAGGACTTCGTCACCAAGCCGATCAGCCGGGTGCAGCTCAACGCCAAGATCGACGCCTGGCTGCGCACGCGCGCCCTCTACCGCACGGTGACGGCCCAGCGCGACGCCCTCGGCAGCCACCAGGAGCGCCTCGAGCGGGAGCAGGAGACCGCCGAGCGGATCGTCGCCCGGGCGAGCGCCTCCGAGGCGCTGGAGGCGCCGGGGGTGTGGTACTACTACCGCCCGGCGGCCATCCTCAGCGGCGATATCCTGCTCGCCGCACGCCGGCCGACCGGGAGCCTGCTCCTGCTCATCGGCGACTTTACCGGCCACGGCATCGGCGCCGCGGCGGGGGTGCCCGGAACGGCGCATATCTTCTACGAGCGTACGGCCCGCGGCGCCCATCCGGCGGAGCTGCTCGACGCCATCAACGCGAGCCTCGCCGATACCCTGCCGGCGGATATGTTCCTCGCCGCGGCCCTCGTCGAGCTGGACCTGCACGGCGGCCGGCTGGGGGTGTGGAACGCCGGCATGCCGCCGGTGTGGCTGATCCGTAGCGATGGCGTGGCCGCCACCTTCCCCTCGGTGGACCTGCCGCTGGGCGTGGTCTGGGACGGCGCCCGTGGCCGGCGGCAGCTGGCCTACGAGGCGCTGCCCACGGGGGCGTGGCTCTACGCCTGCTCCGACGGTATCGTCGAGGCTGCCGACCCCGAGGGCAACCTCTTCGGCGTGGCGGGGGTAGAGGCGGTGCTCACCGGCTCGCCGCCGGGAGCCGGCTTCGAGCGGCTCCTCGCCGAGGTAGGCCGCTTCCGGGGCGGCCAGGAGCAGCTCGATGACGCCACGCTGGTGGCAGTCGACCTCGACCGGCTGCTCACCGAGGGAGGCTTACAGGACCACGGCGTCGGGATGGTGGAGAGCTGGCAAAGCGAGCTGGTCCTCGACGCCGCGACCCTGTCGCACGCCAACCCTGTCCCGCCCATCATAAACCTGCTCTCGGAGCTCGGGGCGCTGGAGGCGGACCGGCAGAGCCTGTACCTGGTGGTGGCTGAGCTCTTCAACAACGCCCTGGATCACGGCCTCCTGCAGCTCGACTCCCGCCTGAAGTACAGCGATGAGGGCTTCGAGGCGTACTACCGGGAGCGCGCCCGGGCCTTGGCCAGCCTGGAGGCCGGCGAGATCCGCCTGCGCGTGCATCTCGATGGCCAGGCCTCGACAGGGCGCGGGGTCGTCATCGAGGTGGCGGACTCCGGCCCCGGCTTCGACTACAACGCGGCCCCCGATGACGCCGCGGGCGATCGGCTGCCCGCGGGCCGAGGGCTTAGGCTGGTGCGCGCCCTGTGCGAGGAGGTGACCTTCTTCCCGCCGGGTAACCGCGTCCGCGTCCGCTACACCAGCGGTGGCGGCTAGCGGAGCGGCTCAGATGCCGGCCGCCGTGAAGCGCACCAGGGCCCCGGCGAGGGCGCCGGCGACGATGGGCAGCGGCGCCGAGGCCAGCAGCCGGGCGAGGGTGTAGCGGGCGCCGAGGGTGGGCAGCTCGTGGGCGGCGACGCGGTGGAAGGCGAGCACCGACCAGGCGGTGAGCAGGGCGATCAGCTGCGCCGTCCCCGCCCCCTCGTCGATGAGCACCAGCACCAGGGGGAAGGAGACCGCCGGCCCGCCGGGCAGCAGCCCGCCGAAGAGCGAGGCGAGGAGCACGCCCTGCCACCCGGAGCTCTCCCCCAGGTAGGCCACCACCGCCTCCTGGGGCAGCAGGGTGATCAGGAAGGCCGCGGCGAGCAGCGCCAGGGGCAGGCGCAGGAGCAGCGGGCGCAGCTGGCGCCAGCCGGTGCGCAGCGCCGTGCGGTGGGGGCGGCCCGGGCGGCGCTGGGCGAGGGCCGCGAACAGCCCCAGCAGGACGAGGACGGTGACCAGGCCCAGGATCATGGTCCGAGCCTCAGCCACCGCCCCACGGGACGGGCGAGCAGCGCGGCGATGAAGGGCAGGGGCAGGGAGGCGAGCAGCCGCAGGGCGACGAAGTGGACGCCGAGGAAGGGGATCTCGTAGACGATCACCCGGTTGAGGCCGAGCACCGACCAGGCGGTGATGAAGGCGACGCAGACCTCGAAGGCCGCCCCCGCCCCGAGCAGGGCGACGACCAAGGGGAAGGCGGCGAAGGGCCCGCCGGGGGTGAGGGCGCCGGCGGCGGTAGCCAGGCTCAGGCCGCGGAGGCCGCTGCCGGTCCCGAGCCAGCGCTGCACGGTCTCCCGGGGCATGAGGGCCTGGGCGTAGCCGGAGATGAGCACGGCGGCCACAACGATGGGCGCGACCCGCAGCAGCAGCCCGCCGGCGCGCCCGGCCGCCGCCGCGACCGCCTCGGGGCCCTGGAGCGCGTAGACGGCCCCGCCCGCCGCCGACGCGAGGGCGAGGAAGAAGAGCGTCATACCGTCGGGGCGTGGCGGCTTGGGCAAAGGGCCTGTCCTGGTTGCGTTGATTGCGGTCAATGAGGCGCTACGGTGAGGGGCGATCCCCGCCGTCCCGGGGAGGGCACGCCGGGCCGGTGCGGCAGCGCCCGCAGCCGAGGTAGCGGTTGACCCCGAAGAAGGCCGGCAAGAGGATGGGAAAGAGCAGCGCCGAGTAGCGCTGCAGGTCGCCGCTGAGCCGCTCGGGGGCGACGAGCCAGGTGGTCGCTGCGAGCCCGGAGTGGAAGAACACGGCCATAAAGCCACAATAGACGATAAGCCGCACGAAGGGGTTCGCCCGCAGCAGGGTACGGAGCTGTCGCATCGGCGCCTCGCGGCTCGCGCATGAAAGTCGGCGATTGTATAAGGAGAGCCCTATGGCCTACCAACTGCCCGATCTGCCCTACGACTATGGCGATCTGGAGCGCTCCATCGACGCCATGACGATGGAGATCCACCACACCAAGCACCACAACACCTACGTGACCAAGCTCAACGAGGCCATTAGCGGCACGGCGCAGGAGGAGGAGCGGCTCGAGGACCTGCTCGGCCGCGTCTCCACGCTCCCCGTGGCGGTGCGCAACAACGGCGGCGGCCACTGGAACCACAGCCTCTTCTGGCGGCTGATGTCGCCGGACGGCGGCGGCAAGCCCGGCGGCGAGCTCGGCTCCGCCATCGACAGCGCCTTCGGCTCCTTCGACCAGTTCCGCGAGCAGTTTACCCAGGCGGCCCTGGGGCGCTTCGGCTCCGGCTGGGCGTGGCTGATCAAGACTGGCCGTGGCCTGGAGATCACCGACACGCCGAATCAGGACAACCCGCTGATGGACGTGGCGCCGAGGCAGGGCACCCCCGTGCTCGGCATCGACGTCTGGGAGCACGCCTACTACCTGCGCTACCAGAACCGGCGCGCCGACTACGTCGAGGCGTGGTGGGACGTG
>CAJXKI010000101.1 GCA_913055765.1 uncultured Ectothiorhodospiraceae bacterium | reverse complement strand
AGCCGCCACATCGCCGCCCTGCGCTTCGACGGCCCGCTCTACTTCGCCAACGTCGGCCACCTCGAGGACGCGGTGCTGGCGATCAACCACGAGTACCCCGAGGCGCGCTTCGTCCTGCTCGTCGGCGACGGCATCACCTCCGTCGACTCCTCGGGCGCGGAGACGCTCCACAACCTCGACGAGCGGCTGCGCGACAACGGCGTCACCCTAGTGCTCGCCGGCGTCAAGCTGCAGGTCATGGAGGTCCTCGAGCGCGCCGGGGTCGCCGAGGCCATCGGCCGGGAGAACATCTTCCGCAACGAGGACGAGGCGATCCGGGCCATCCACGGGCGCGTCGACACACCGGACTTCGACGCGGCCCGCTGCCCGCTGCTGCCCCACACGTCCCCCTACTACGACGGCGCCTAGCGCCTAGCTAGCCGGGCGCACAGCAGGGGGTCGCGGTCAGTCGATCTCGAAGCGGTACATCAGGTCGAGGGCGCTCGCCTCGCCGCTGACCGCCTCCAGGTAGAGCTGGCGGGTCAGGCTGTAGCGCAGGGTCACGGTGTCCACCGGGCTGAAGACGCCCACGCCGTAGGAGACGTAGAGGCGCGGGCTGAGCTGGCCGGAGAGCACCACCTGGGTCCCCTCCCCCTGCCCGGCGGCCTCGATCTGGAAGTCCGAGACGCCGACCCCCTCAGCCACGGAGGACGCCACCCCGCCGCCGCCGTAGAGCCCCAGGGCCAGCGCCGCAGAGGCGAGCATCTGATCGCTGCCCGGGCCTTCCGCCCCGATGGGGCGGCCGCGGATCAGGTAGGACAGCGCGTTCTCCTGGGACATGGCCGGCTCGCTGAACAGGCGCGCCCGCGGGCTGTCGGCGAAGCCGCCCACCCGGATCCCGGCGATGACGTCGTCGCGGGCGATGCGGCGCACTGCCTCGATATCCAGCTGCGGCCGCTGCAGCGGGCCGGCGAAGATCAGGACCCCGCGGCGGATCTGCAGCCGCTGGCCGTAGGCGCGGTACTCACCGTCCTCGATCCTCAGCTCACCGTAGGCCTCAAGGGTACCGTCCGCGCCACGCAACGTGCGCAGCGACCCGGCGAGCCGGCCGCGCACCCCCAGGGCCGCCAGGGAGACGGCATCGCCGAGGTCCACCTCGACATCCGCCTCCACGGCCCAGCCCTCGGGGACGACCTCCGGCAAGGCCTCCGCATCCGCCTCCTCGGTCACGATGACCACGTCCTCGGATCGCGCCACGGCCTGCTGGGGGACCTCGCGGACCGTTACGCTGCCGCTGGGGATCGCTACCCGGCCGTCGAGCTGGACCGTGCCCGGTGCCACGCTCAGGCCCAGCCGCGGGCTGACCGTTAGATCGGCGTACGGCGGCACATCCGCGAGGAGCTGCTCCCCCGTCAGGTCGAGGGCCAGGCGCCCGTCGCCGCCGCGCCAGCCCGCGGTGCCGTCCAGCGCCGCCTCCCCCTCGCCAACCTGGAAATCGCCGTCGATGGCCGCCTCCGTACCGTCGAGCCCGACGCGCAGGTCCAGCCCCTCGACGGTGCTGGCGGATTGCGGCGCCGCCACCCGGCCGTCGCGGAGCTCGATCTCGCCGTCCAGGCGCGGCTCCGCCCGCGTGCCGCTGAGCTGGACATCGGCGCGCGCCACGCCGGCGAGCTCGCTGAGCTGCGGCACGAGGGGGCGGAACCGGCCCAGCCGGAGACCGTCGAGGGCCAGCGACCCCGAGACCGCCTGCCCCTCGGGGCGCGGATCGCCGGCTACGCGCAGATCGGCGCTCCCCGCTGCCCCCGCCTCCAGCTCCAGGGCCGCCTCAGCGTGCTCGGGCCGGTAGTGGCCGCTCAGGGCCAGGCGCCGATAGGCCAGTTCCTGGACCACCGGCTCGCTGTCCGCCTCAGGGCCGTCCGCCTCAGCCTCGTCCGCGCGCCGGGGCCTCATGACCACGCGGCCGTCGCCGCTCTCGGCGCTCACCCGGGCATCGACGCCCGCTTCCGGGGTCCAGCGCAGCCTGCCCTCACCGGCCACGCTTCCCCGCCAGTCGATGCGCTCGGGCAGCAGCGGATCCAGCCAGGCCAGGTCGAGGCCCGCCAGGGTGAAGGCGAGCCCCGCCCCCTCCGCCGGATCGGCGTAGGCCCCCTCCGGGAGGCGCAGGCGCGCGCCGCGGTAGCGCCAGGCGTGGGCACCCGCCTCCACGGCGCCGTCGGCGTAGCGCAGCGGGAAGGGGGCCGCCAGCGCCACGGCGTGGCCGGCCACCTCGCCGCCGGCGCGGGTCACCAGCCCATCCCAGCCGGACGCCGGCCGCCAGCCGCCGGTCAGCCCGAGATGGGCCGACCCCGCCTCGGCCTGCCCCCGCAGGGCCAGCTGATGGCCCGCCCGGGTGCCCGTCGCGTGCAGCGCCGCCTCCCCGCCCTCGATCTGCGGCAGGTGGATGCCCCGGGCCTCGAGGCGGGCCTCCCCGGCCTCCTGGGCCAGGGCGGGCAGCTCGGCCTGCCAGTCCAGGGCCTCGATCCGGTGCTCCGCCCAGCTCAACCCGCGAGCGCGGCCCTCGCTAGCGACATCTGGCGCTCCCGGCGGACCGGTCACCCACGCCTGGCCCGTCACCTCGCCACCGAGGCCCACTCCGAGCGCAGAGAGATCATCCAGCTCGGCGCGCAGGGCCACATCCCAGGCCTCGGCCAGCTCGCCGTCGACGCGGAGCTCACCGCCTGGCACCTGGCCGCGGAGGTCCACGAAGCGCCAGGCCCCGTCCAAAGTGTGCTCGGCAGCGCCCCTGACAGCGACCGCGCGCCCCTGCCACTCGCCACGGAGCCCCTCGGTCTCGATCCCCAAGGCCCACCCGCCGCCGGCCCGGCCGGTCACGGCCAGCGGGCCGGTGATATCGTCCGGGGCCTGCGCCCAGGCCCCGGAGGCGTCCAGCCCCTCCGCCTGGGCGGTAACGTCCCAGTGGAACCCGTCAGCACCCCACCCCAGGCGCGCCTCGCCGTCCAGGCTGCCGTCGAGCAGCGCCGCGGAGAGCGTCTCGAAGACCGCCCCCTCGGGGCCGGCGCGGAACGCGCCCCGCCACTGGCCGCGAGGGACGAACTCGCCGTCCAGCTGCGTCTCGAGCCGGCCCTCGATCCCGTCGAGATCGCCGCTGGCGGTCAGGTCGACCCCCTCGGCGGAGACCGTCCGCCGCGTCCCCAGCGGCCAGCCGAGGGTCACGCCGTCAGTCACGACCTGCAGCGGCAGGCCGGGCTGCAGCGGCCGCAGCTCCATGTCGACCTGGCCCGTCACCGGCCCGGCGAGATCGCTCGTGGTGCGCAGGGCGGCCACGGTGCCGCCCAGGCGCGTGGCGAAGCGCTGCCGCTCGGGCAGCATCGGCGCCCCTACGCTGCCGCGGACGAAGAAGGTCAGCGGGTAGGCGTCCGTGGTGCGCAGCCTGCCCTCGGCCGTCACGCGCGCGTCCTCGCGCTCGACAAGCAGCTCCCGGACGTGCCACCCATGCCCGGCGGCGCTGACCGCGGCCTCGATGCGCCGGATCCGCTGCGCCGCCCCGGCGCCGGTCTTGAGCCGAAGGCGCTCCAGCTGCAGCTCCTTGAGCTCCACAGCTACAGGCAGGCTGAAGGCGGGCAGGGACACCGCCGCCCCGGCGTCCCGGGGCTCCGGCTCCGCGGTGTCCGGGCCGCCCTCGGGGAGGGTGACGTCGACGCCGGCCGCCGCCAGCCGGTCGATCCGCACCTTGCCCTGGAGCAGCCGCAGCGGCTGCCAGCGCAGCTCGGCCTCGTCCACGGCGGCCTCGAGGCCGTCGTCGCGCCCGGCGACCGCCTCGACCGCCACGCCGCGAGCCACGCTACCGCCGACGACGCGCAGGTCCAGGCGCGGCTCAATGGCCTCGGCCAGGGCGGCAGCGCTCCGCGTCCCCGAGGTGGTCAGCAGCAGCCAGGCCAGGGCGAGCAGCGCCAGCCCGAGCAGCGCCGCCAGGGACAGCCCGGCGTACTTGAGGCCACGCCGCAGCATCCTCATAGGCTCGATCCCAGGGAGAAGTGGATGCGCCAGGAGTCGTCCGCCTCACCGACGGTGGATGCGAGATCCAGCCGCACCGGGCCCACCGGCGAGGACCAGCGGATGCCGACGCCGGCGCCGGTCTTCGCCTTCGAGCCGAGCTCATCCAGCGAGGCGTAGGCATTGCCCCGATCCACGAACACGGCTGGCCGCCAGCTCGGGGTGAGCTGATAGCCGTAGGTCAGGCTGCCCACGGCCAGATAGCGGCCGCCGATGACCGTGCCCTCCACCTCTGGGCCGAGGCTCCGGTACGCGTAGCCGCGCACGCTCTGGTCGCCGCCGGCGAAGAAGCGCAGCGAGGGGGGGACGTCCTCGAAGGCGTCGGTCTCCAGGGCCCCCGCCTCGAGGCGGGCCGTAAACCGGTGGCGATCGCCTAGGGTCCGCACCCAGCGCGTAGCGGCGTGGACGCGGCGCAGCTCGATATCCGAGCCCAGCGCCGGATCCGCCGCCTCCAGGGTGAGCTCCTGCCGGTCCCCCCAGCTGGGGTCCAGGCCGCCGCGGCTGCGCCCCCGGCTCCAGCTGACCGCCGGCAGGTACAGCCGCGTGGTCCGGCGCACCCCGTCGATCCAGTAGCGCTCCCGCTCGGCGCGCAGGGACAGGATCTGCTGCCAGCCGCTGTCGAAGCGGTGCTGGTGCTGGACAGCGGCGGTCATCTGCTCGGTCTCGATATCGGCCACGTCCTGGGCCTGGAGGCCGAATCGGTACTGCAGCCAGCTCCGTAGCGGATCGCGCAACGGCACCTGGTAGGTGCTGACCACGTTCTGCTGCCTCTGGGCGATCTCGGCGTCGATGGCCAGGGAGTGGCCCCACCGGTTCACCCACGGCCGCTTCCAGCCCAGGCGCACCCGCGGGCCCAGGTTGGTGGAGAACCCGACGCCGGTGGTGATCTCGTGGCGCGCCCGCGCCGTGAGCTCGACCGCCACCGGCACTACGCCGCCCTGGGCCTCCTGCCGGCTGGGGCGCACCCGTACGTCCTCGAAGTAGCCGCTATCGAGCAGGTCCTGATTGAAGGCCGCGACCTGCTCGGCGGTGTACGGCTCGCCCCGCTCGAAGGGCACCAGCCTCTGGAGGAAGGTATCCGCCAAGGGTGACTCCGAGAAGCGCAACTCGCCGAAGCGGTAGCGCGGCCCGCTGTGGAAGTGGAGGGTCACCTCCGCCCGCCCGGCCTCGGGCGCCACTGCCACCTGGCGGGTGATGAACGTACCGCTGAAGTAGCCGCGGTCCAGCGCGAGGTTCTGGATCGCCTGCCGCGCCGACGCGTAGGCGCCGTGGTGGAGGACCTGGCCCTCGGCGATGGGCAGGCGCTGCTCGATGCCCAGGAAGGCGGGGTCGCTGCTCGCCTCGCCGGTGATCAGCACGTCGAGCTCATCGATGGTGACCGGCTCGCCGGGCGCCACGGCCACGGTCAGCCGGAGGCGCTCGTCGTCGAGGTGCTCACGGCGGACATCGATCTGCGCCTGGTAGTAGCCTACCGCCTGCAGCCCGCGCTGCGCGCGCTCGGGGGCACGCCGCCGGAAGGCGGCCACGGCGGCGGGCTCGGCGGAGCTCGGCGTGCCCACGTAGCTGCGCACCTGCTCTGCCAGCTCCCCCTCGACCCCGGTGACGGCCACCTCGACCTCAGCGCGGGCCGGCGCGGCGAGCAGCACCCCGAGCAGCAGCGCCAGGGCAGCGCCCCCCCTCACCCAGGACCAGGCCAGGGTTGTATACTCGTGGTCTCTCACGCCACCGCGCGGCGGTGGCAGGCTCGCCAGAGACGGGATCGAGGAGTCCATGAACGAGGAAGCGGAGCCGGATCGGGTCGAGCAAGACGAGCACCACCTGCGGCTGCGCAACATGGTGCTCGAGGATTACGACGACGTAGCGCAGATCATGGACCAGGTGTACCCCGATATGGACGGCGCCTGGTCCCGGGAGCAGTTCGCGGCGCAGATCAACCGCTTCCCGGAGGGGCAGATCTGCATCGAGGACAACGGGCGGGTCGTCGCAGGCGTCATAACGCTTATCGTGGACTACAACCGATTCGGCGACAAGCACACCTACGAGGAGATCACCGGCGGCGGCTACCTGACCACCCACGACCCGAACGGCGATGTCCTCTACGGCGTGGATATCTTCGTCCACCCGGACTACCGCGCCATGCGCCTCGGCCGGCGGCTCTACGACGCCCGCAAGGAGCTGTGCCGCAGCCTCAACCTGCGCGGCATCGTCGCCGGCGGCCGCATCCCCGGCTACGACCACTACGCCGACGAGATGTCGCCGGAGGCGTACATCGAGCTGGTCAAGCGCAAGGAGGTCTACGACCCCATCCTCTCCTTCCAGCTCGCCAACGACTTCCACGTCCGGCGGATCATCACCAACTACCTGCCCTCGGACCGGGACTCCCACGCCTACGCCACGCTGGTGCAGTGGAACAACATCTTCTACGAGCCCAAGGAGCAGCCGCTGATCTCCCGGCGCAAGGCGGTCGTCCGGGTGGGCACCGTGCAGTGGCAGATGCGCTCGATGAGCTCGGTGGAGGAGCTCATCGACCAGGTGGAGTTCTT
>CAJXKI010000100.1 GCA_913055765.1 uncultured Ectothiorhodospiraceae bacterium | reverse complement strand
TGGAGGAGTCCACCTCCGACTACGACAAGGAGAAGCTCCAGGAGCGCGTGGCCAAGCTGGTCGGCGGCGTCGCCGTGGTCCGGGTCGGCGCGGCCACCGAGGTGGAGATGAAGGAGAAGAAGGCCCGCGTCGAGGACGCCCTCCACGCCACCCGCGCGGCCGTGGAGGAGGGTATCGTCGCCGGCGGCGGCACCTCCCTGATCCGCGCACTCAGCGCCCTCGAGGGCCTCAAGGGCGAGAACGAGGAGCAGACCCAGGGCATCGCCCTCGTCCGCCGCGCCATCGAGGAGCCGGTCCGGCAGCTGGTCAGCAACGCCGGCGAGGACGCCTCCGTGGTCGTCAACAAGGTCAAGGAGGGCAGCGGCAACTACGGCTACAACGTGGCCACCGGCGAGTACGGCGACCTGGTCCAGGCCGGCGTACTCGACCCGACCAAGGTGACCCGCTCTGCCCTGCAGAACGCCGCCTCCGTGGCGAGCGTGATGCTGACCACCGAGGCCATGATCGCCGACAAGCCGCAGAAGGAGGACGACAGCGGCGGCGGTGCCGGCGACATGGGCGGCATGGGCGGCATGGGGGGCATGGGCGGCATGATGTAAGGCCCGCCCTGCCTTCCAGGCGCCCATGCGCCGCAAGGCCGACCCCCGTCGGGCACCCGCCCGGCGGGGGTTTTTTCGCGCCCCGCTACCGCGGAGGCGCCGCGCGCCGTCCGGCGATCGGCTTGCTGCGGAGCGGGCAACGCCACACACTAAGAGCGCACCATACCCGCCACCCGTCCGACAGAGCGATCCGTGCACGACGAGCGACCGCCCAAGGGCTCACGAGGCAAGAAGGGCAGGCGCAGGCCGCCGTCCGACCCCCGCCATCCGGCCTGCTGGCCCACCTGGGCCGGGCTGGGCCTGCTCCGTCTGCTCACCCTGCTGCCGGTACCGGCGCTCGGCCGCCTCGGCGACGGGCTGGGCCTGCTGCTCTGGGCGCTGGCCCCGGGGCGCCGGCACATCGTGCGGACCAACCTGCAGCTGGCCTTCGCCGACCGGACCCGCGCCGAGCGGCGCCGCCTGGAGCGCGCGCACTTCCGCTCCGCGGCCCGGGGCGTGCTCGAGGGGGCGCTGGCCTGGTGGGCGCCCATCGAGCGGCTCACCCCGCACTACACCGTCGAGGGGCTGGAGCACCTGGAAGCGGCACGCGAGGCCGGCCGGGGCGTCATCCTCCTGCTGCCCCACCACACCACCATCGAGATGGGCGGGCGGATCATCAGCCACCACGTGCCGGACTTCCACCCGAGCTACAAGCCGACCAAGGACGCCGCCTTCAACGCCGCCATGGTCCGCGCGCGCAGCGACAGCGTCGCCGGGCTGCTGCGCAGCGACGACATGCGGGCCATCCTGCGGGCGCTGCGCAGCGGCGGGGTGATCTCCTACTCCCCGGACCAGGACTTCGGCCGCCAGGGCACGGTCTTCGCCCCCTTCATGGGCGTGCCGACGAGCACCCTGACCATGACCGCGCGCCTGGCGCGCACCTCGGGGGCACCGATCGTGCCGCTGCACTGCCGGCGCCTGCCGGGCAACCGCTGGCACGTACGCCTGGAGCCGGCGCTGAGGGACTTCCCTAGCGGGGACGACGCGGCCGACGCCGCGCGGATCAACCGGGTCATCGAGGAGCAGGTCGCCCAGGCGCCGGAGCAGTACCTGTGGCTGCACCGGCGCTTCAAGACCCGGCCGGAGCCCGGCGCGCCCAGCCCCTACCGGAAGGCGGGTCGAGCGGCCTCCGGCCGCGAGGCGCCTGGATCGGGCGGCTAGAGCTCGAGGGCGACGGCGTGGCGGATGGCGGGCGCGCCGTCGAAGTCGGCCCACAGCTGCCGGAAGGTCTCGCCCCGCTCCGGGTGGCGGCCCTGGGGCGCAAGCTCCGCCAGGGGGCGGAGCACGAAGTCGAACTTGAGGATCTCCTGCCGCGGCAGCGTGATCGGGTCACCGTCGAGCACCGCATCCCCCCAGAGCAGCAGGTCCAGGTCCAGGGTGCGCGCCGAGAAACGCGACGCGCCGCGCCGCCGGCCGTGGGCATGCTCGATCTCGCGCAGCGTGGCCAGCACCGCATCCAGCGGCTCATCGGCCCGGAAGGTCGCGACGAGGTTGTAGAAGTCCTCGCCCGCGAAGCCCACCGCCGCGGTCTCGTAGACCGTGGAGAAGACCACGCTCGGCCAGCGCACGCGCAGCTCTGCCGCGGCGGAGCGGACATTGCGGTCGCGGTCGATATTGCTGCCGATGCTCAGATACGCCTGTGTCAAAGCGGCTCGCCCCGTTCGATGGTCACGCCCACATCGTCCGCACCGCGCAGCGCGCCGGGCTTGCTCACCGACAGGCGCAGCCAGGCCACGCCGAACTCGTCGCGGACGATACTCGCCACCTCCTCGGCCAGCGTCTCCACGAGCAGGAACTCGCTCTCCCCGACGAAGGCGATGATGCGCTTGCCGATGGCCTTGTAGTCGAGCGCGTCGTCGATGGAGTCGGTAGCCGCAGCGCGGGCGATATCGGCCGACATCTCCAGGTCGATGCGCACCCGCTGCCGGATGCGCCGCTCCCACTCGAAGATGCCGATGACGGTATCGACCTGCAGCCCGCGGATGAAGACGGTATCCATAGCCCGGGCAGTCTCAAGCCCCAGCCGCCAGCTTGCAAGGAGCGGCGCGGCGCACCACACCCGGGGACCGCTGGCGGCACGGGGCGTGCAGTGGTATCGTTGCCGCCCTTTCCGGGCATCGTGCTGACGGGCAGACCATGGACCTCCACCCCAAGAGCCTCTTCAACTCGCTCGTCCACAAGCGGCACAAGGCGCGCCAGGCGCTGGGCATCCTGCTGCTGATCGCCATCGTCGCCCTCAGCGCGCCGAGCATCGGCTGGGCCTACACCGCCGGCGCCGCCATCGCCACCGTCGGCATCGCCTTCCGCCTGTGGGCCGCCGGCCACCTGAGCAAGGACCAGGCGCTAGCCCAGGACGGCCCCTACGCCCTGGTCCGGCACCCGCTCTACACCGGCAACTTCCTGATCATCACCGGCTTCCTGCTGGCCGGCCAGGTGTGGTGGCTGGTGGCTGTGGCCGTCGCCTTCGCCATCCTCTACTACCCCCCGGCTATCCACCGCGAGGACGCCAAGCTGCGCCAGCGCTTCCCCGAGGCGTGGGCGCCGTGGCACGCGGAGACGCCGGCGCTGCTGCCCCGGCTCCGCCCCAGCCGGCCGCTGAACGCGACCAGCTGGTCGTTCCGCCAGAGCCTGCACGCCAACGGCGAGCCGGTCATCGCCGCCCTCCTGATCCTCGGGCTGGTGCTCATGGGGCTTCGCCTCGGCGGCTAGCCCTGCGGGCGGCCGCCAGGCCCCGCTCCGGGGCGCTGCCCAGCCGCCGCGCCTGCCGGCCCCTTGCGCCGCACCGCCGGCACCCCCGAGACTGCGGGGATGACTGAGCTATCCCCTGAGCTGCAGGCCATCGCCGAGCGCTACCTGGAGACCCTGCGCCAGGCCCAGGCCCTCCCCGCCGACGAGCGGCTCGGCGACTCCTCGGCCCGGGTCCTCGCCGCCAGCGACTTCATCGCCCGCGCCGCCGGCGAGCACGACCCGGACGTGCTCCACGACCTGTGCCGGACCGGCGACCTGTTCACCGCCTACGATGCGGACGGCCACCGGGTGCGGCTGCAGGCCCGGCTGGCGGAGGCCGAGGACGAGGCCGGCCTCTACCGCGAGCTGCGCCGCTTCCGCCGCCGCGAGGCCGTCCGCATCGCCTACCGCAGCCTCGCCGGCTGGGTGCCCCTCGAGGAGACCCTGGCGGAGACCAGCGCCCTCGCCGAGGCGTGCCTCGACCTGACCCTGGACTGGCTCTACCGGGCCCTGGCCGAGCGCTGGGGCACGCCGCGCAACGAGGCCGGCGAGGCGCAGCGTATGGTGGTCCTCGGCATGGGCAAGCTCGGCGGCCGGGAGCTGAACTTCTCCTCGGACATCGACCTGATCTTCGCCTTCCCCGAGTCCGGCGAGACCGACGGCCGCCGGGCGCGGAGCAACGACGAGTTCTTCGTCAAGCTCGGCCGCCAGCTCATCGGCGCGCTCAGCGAGATCACCCCGTACGGCCAGCCCTACCGGGTGGACATGCGCCTGCGCCCCAACGGCGACGCCGGCCCGCTGGCCCTGCCCTTCTCCGCCGTCGAGACCTACTACGAGAGCCAGGGGCGGGAGTGGGAGCGCTACGCCATGATCAAGGCCCGCTGCGTGGCAGGCGACTGCGAGGCCGGCGAGGCGCTCACCAGCAGCCTGCGCCCCTTCGTCTACCGCCGCTACCTGGACTACGGGGCGCTGGAGCAGCTCCGTGAGATGAAGGCGATGATCGCCCGCGAGGTGCAGCGCCGGGACACCGCCCGCAACATCAAGACCGGCCCCGGCGGCATCCGCGAGGTGGAGTTCGTCGCCCAGGCCTTCCAGCTCATCCGCGGCGGCCGCGAGCCGCAGCTGCGCTCGCGGCGGCTGACGGCCACCCTGGACGCCATCGCCGAGCAGCAGCTGCTCCCGGACCACGCCGTCGAGGAGCTGCGCCACGGCTACTGCTTCCTCCGGCGGGCGGAGAACGCGGTGCAGATGCTCAACGACGAGCAGCGCCACACCATCCCCGAGGACCCGGTGGAGCGGGCCCGCGTGGCCCTCGGCGCCGGCTACACCGACCCGGAGGCCTTCGAGGCGGAGCTGGAGCGGATCCGAGGCCGCGTCCACGACCACTTCCAGCAGGTCTTCGCCGCGCCGCAGGCCGAGGACAGCGAGGCCAGCGGCGATCCCGCCGAGCTGGCCTGGTCGGGGCAGCTGGATACCGAGGAGGCGGCGGTGCGGCTCGCGGAGCTCGGCCTCCCGGCGCCGCAGCACCTCGCCGAGCGCCTAGAGCGGCTGCGCAAGGGGACCGAAGTGCGAGCCCTCTCGGAGCGGGGCCGGCACCGGCTGGACCGGCTCATGCCCCTGGTGATCAACGCCTGCCGGCGCGCCCGGCGGCCGGACCGGGCCCTGGCGCGGATCCTCGACCTGATCGAGGCCGTCGCCCAGCGCACGGCCTACCTGGCGCTGCTCATCGAGCACCCCATGGCCCTGTCCCAGCTCGTGCAGCTCTGCGACAGCTCGGCCTGGGTGGCCCGCCTCCTCGCCGCCCACCCGCTGCTGCTCGACGAGCTCCTCGACCCGCGCACCCTCTACGAGCCCCTCGGCCGCGAGGCCCTGGAGGCGGACCTGGACAACCGCCTGGCGCGCCTCCCGGAGGGCGACCTGGAGCAGCAGATGGAGGCGCTGCGCCAGTTCAAGCAGGCCAACCAGCTCAAGGTCGCCGCCGCCGACGTCGCGGGCGCCGCGCCCCTCATGGCGGTCAGCGACTACCTGACCCAGATCGGCGAGGTGGTCCTCGACCGGGCCGTCCGCCTGTGCCGCGCCCACCTCGAGCGGCGCCACGGCCGCCCCCTGTGCACCGACGGCGGCGAGCGCCGCGAGGCGGGCTTCGCCGTGGCCGGCTACGGCAAGCTCGGCGGCCTCGAGCTGGGCTACGGCTCCGACCTGGACCTGGTCTTCCTCCACGACAGCCGCGGCGAGCAGCAGGAGACCGACGGCGAGCGCAGCGTGGACAACCAGGTCTTCTTCGCCCGCCTCGCGCAGCGCGTGGTCCACGTGCTCAACACCGTAACGCCCGGCGGGATCGCCTACGAGGTGGACACCCGGCTGCGGCCGTCCGGCAACGCCGGGCTGATGAGCACCACGGTGGACGCCTTCCGGCAGTACCAGCAGGAGAGCGCCTGGACCTGGGAGCACCAGGCCCTGGTCCGGGCCCGCGCCGTTGTCGGTGATGCCGGGCCGCAGGCCGCCTTCGAGCGCATCCGCGCCGAGGTCCTGCGCCAGGCGCGCGACACCGAGACACTGCGCGAGGCGGTCCGCAGCATGCGCGAGCGCCAGCGGGCCGAGAAGGGCAGCCGCGGCGCGGAGCGCTTCGACCTGAAGAACGACCGCGGCGGCGTCACGGACATCGAGTTCGTGGTGCAATTCGGCGTCCTCGACGCCGCCCACGAGCACCCGGAGCTCACCGACTACCCGGACAACATCCGCCTGCTGCGCAGCCTGGCCGAGGTCGGCTGGCTAGCCGAGGCGGACGCCAACCGCCTGGCCGGCGCCTACCGCGCCTACCGGCGCCGGCTCCACGAGCTCGCCCTCCAGGACGAGGAGAGGCAGGTCGGCGCCGACGAGCTGCGCGAGGAGCGGGAGGCGGTCACCGCGATCTGGGAGCGGCTCATGGAGGCGTGAGCATCGCTATGCGGGCCGCCCTTGGCGCCTGAGCGCTCACGGCGCGAGCGTTCTGGCGGGGAGCTATGGCAGACTGTTGGGCTCTACCGACAGCGCTAGCGAGGCGACCACGCCCGGCGCAAGCGAGGCCCAAACCGACGACGGAGATTCGTTCCATGTCCTTCGCCGATCGCGACGGTTACATCTGGCTCGACGGGGAGATGCTGCCCTGGCGCGAGGCCCGGGTACACTGCCTGACCCACACGCTCCACTACGGGATGGGGGTCTTCGAGGGCCTGCGCGCCTACGCCACCGACCAGGGGACGGCCATCTTCCGGCTGGCCGAGCACACCCG
>CAJXKI010000099.1 GCA_913055765.1 uncultured Ectothiorhodospiraceae bacterium | reverse complement strand
GGCCAGGCGCAGCTTGGTGCCGACGCCGTCGGTGCCGGCGACGAGCACCGGGCGCCGGTAGCCGGCGGGCAGCTCCATGAGGCCGCCGAAGCCGCCGAGGCCGCCGAGGACCTCCGGGCGGCGGGTGGCCGCCACGGCGGGGCGGATGCGCTCGACGAGGTTGTTGCCGGCGTCGATGTCCACGCCGGCGTCGCGGTAGGTCAGCGGGGGTCGCTCTTCGGCCAAGGCAGCTCTCCTGGGATGGGGCGGGGTGCGCGCGCCGCGTAGTATGGCGTCCCGGCCCGGCGGCCGCCAAGCCGGAGCGGCTCCCACGGCGGCGGCGCTCGTGCTATGTTGACCGCTCACCCGCAGCGAGCCGTAGCAAGCCCATGGCCCGATCCCTGCGCCTAGCCCCTCGCCGGCGCCGCGGCGCCGTCCGCCTCGCGGCCTGCGGGCTGCTCCTCGGCCTCGCCGGCGCCGCCGCGGCCGCAGACCTCTACACGGCCCAGGTCGAGTTGGACAGCCGGGAGGCGGCCGAGCGCAGCGCGGCCGCCGAGGCCGGGCTGGAGCAGGTCATCGGCCGCCTGGTGGGCGCCTACGGGGGGCTGGGCGCGGACCACCCGGCCGCCGGGCTGCTCGAGGCCCCGGAGCGTTTCCTGGCCGGCTTCCAGTACGAGCGCCTCGACGGCGAGGCCCTGGCGGTGGCCCTGCGCTTCGACCGCGAGGCGCTGCGCAGCGCCCTCGGCGAGCGGGAGGTCGCGGTCTGGGGGCGCCACCGCCCGCCGCTGCTGAACTGGCTGGCCGTCGAGCTGGACGGCCAGCGCAGGATCCTCGGCCCGGGCGCGGACGGCCCCCGCGGCCGCATCGTGGCGCGCCTGCGCGCCGGCGCCGAGCGCCGCGCGCTGCCGCTGCGCTTCCCCGCCCTGGACCTGCAGGACCGGCGCGCCCTGGGCTACGTGGACGTCTGGGGCGGCTTCGACGAGCGCATCCGGGAGGCCTCGGCGCGCTACGGCGAGGGGCCGGTGCTGGCGGCGGGGCTGCGCCGGCTCGGCCCCGAGGCCTGGCAGGGGCGCTGGCTGCTCCTCGCCGACGGCGCGGTCATCGCCGAGCACGAGAGCGGCCCCGCCGGGCTGGGGGAGGCCATCCAGGCGGGGCTGGACGCCGTGGGGCGGCGCCTGACGGAGCGCCTCGCCGCCGTCCCCGGCGCCCACGCCGGCGAGCGCCTGCCCATCGCCGTGCTGGGGATCGAGGACGTGGCCGACTACCTGGGCGCCCTGCGCCACCTCGAGCAGGCCCGCGGGGTGACGCGCGTGGCCATCCGCCGGGTCGACGGCGACCGGGTGACGGCGCGGCTGACGGTAGACCGCAGCCCGGCGCGCGTCGCCGAGGCGCTGGCCGACGGCGGGGCGCTGCGCCTGGAGGCGCCGCCCGCCGGGGCGGACGCGGAGGGCGGCGAGGGCGCCGCCCCCCGGGCCTACCGCTGGCAGCCCTGAGCGGCCGCAGGCGCCCGCCGCGGGCCGCGGCGCGAGGACGCTTGACAGGCCGCCGGCGCCGGCCTGGAATACGCGCGACGCGCAGCCGCCCTGTGAGGGGGAGCCGGTGCAACTGCCGCTGAACATCCGCTGGAACGCCGCCGCCGAGCTGGAACGCTTCGTCCCCGGCGACAACGCCGCGGCCCTGCGCCTGGTCGGCGAGATGGCCGACGGGGCCCTGGAGGCGCCGGCCATCTACCTGTACGGCCCCCAGGGCGTGGGCAAGAGCCACCTCCTCCAGGGCGCCTGCCGGCGCGTCACCCAGGCCGGCGGGGTGCCCGCCTATCTCCCCCTCGCCCAGCTCCTCGACTACGGCGCCGAGGTCCTGGTGGGCTGGGAGCAGGTGGACCTGATCGCCCTTGACGACCTGGACGCCCTGTCCGGGCGTCCGGACTGGCAGGACGGCATCCTCCACCTCTACAACCGCACCGTGGAGCGCGGCGGGCGGCTGCTCCTGGCCGGGCGGGCGGCGCCGGCGGATCTGCCCGTGGGGCTAGCGGACCTGCGCTCGCGGCTGGGCTGGGGGCCGGTGGCGGCCATGCAGGCGCCGGACGAGGCCACCTGCCTGGCGGTCCTCCGCCAGCGCGCCGCCCAGCGCGGGCTGGAGATGCCCGAGGCCACGGCGCGCTACCTCATCCGCCGGGTGCCCGGCGGGCTGCCCGGGCTGCTGGAGCGCTTCGAGACCCTGGACCGGGCCTCGCTGGCCGCCGGCCGGCGGCTCACGGTGCCGTTCGTGCGCGAGATCCTGGGCGGCCGCCGGAAGCCTGGCGCAGATACATGAGGGCGCTGGTGAAGTAGACCGCCACCAGGGCGATCTCCACCGCCCCGAGCCAGCGCGCCGGGCCGGGGACGGCCACGTAGGTCACGCCGTGGATGAAGTGGATGAGCACCAGCAGCGCGCTCCACGCCATGGTGTAGCGCCACCCCCGCAGCACGCCGCGCGCCGTGGCCGCCAGCGGCCCCGCCAGCGTGGCCAGGGCCACCGGCAGCAGCGCCTCGGGCGGCGGCTGGAGCCACAGCAGCCAGGCGAGCACCAGCGCCGCCAGGGCGAGGAAGGCGGCCACCGCCACCCGGTGGAGCCGCGCCGCCGTCACGGCGCCGACGCCCCGTAGAGCTGCACGCCCAGCTGCGCCACCCGGCGGCCGAGGGCGCTGCACAGCTGGCGCTCCTCGTCGCTGACCGGGCGGTTGCTCGCGGTCCCGGCGAGGTGGCTGGGCCCGTAGGGCGTGCCGCCGGTGGTGGTCTTGGCCAGGGCCGGCTCCGTGTACGGCACGCCGACGAGGTACATGCCGTGGTGGAGCAGCGGCACCATCATGGTCAGCAGGGTGGACTCCTGGCCGCCGTGGAGGGAGCCGGTGGAGGTGAACGCCCCCGCCGGCTTGCCGGCCAGCGAGCCGGACAGCCAGATGCTGGAGGTGGTGTCCAGGAAGTGTTTCAGCGGCGCCGCCATGTTCCCGAAGCGGGTGGGGCTGCCGAGGACCAGCCCGTGGCACTGCGCCAGCTCCTCCACCGCGGCGAAGGGCGCCCCCTCGTCGGGCACCGGCGAGCTGGCCTCCTGCCACGTCGGCGCCACCGGCGGCACCGTGCGCACCACGGCGCCGGCGCCGTCCACCGCCTCCACGCCACGGGCGACGTAGCGCGCCATATCGGCGGTGGCGCCGTTTCGGCTATAGTAGAGCACCAGGATATCGGCCACTTCTGCCCCTCCCTCGACGTCCTCCGCCGGCATTGTAGGGGCCAGGGCGCCGGCCGCGCGACCCTGAGGTGGGGGCCGGAACAGCCCGAGGAGCACCGCGCCTATGCAGGACTCGCGCCGCCACCTGGCGCACGCCCGCACCCGCCTCCACGGGCTCGCGCAGCGCCCGGCGCTGCGCGAGGCGCGCGGCCTCGCCGCGTACGTGATCCAGCGCATCCGGCGCGACCAGTGCGTCAAGAGCGCCGGCATGCTCGCCTACGTGACACTGCTGGCCATCGTGCCGCTGATGACCATCAGCTTCTCGGTGCTCGCCGCCTTCCCCGTCTTCGAGGGGGTCACCGAGCAGGTGCGCCAGGTCCTGGTGGAGTACCTGGTCCCCGCCGCCAGCGATGCCGTGGCCGAGCACCTGGAGGCCTTCATGGGCCGGGCCGCGGAGCTCACCGCCCTCGGCATCGGCGCCCTGGCGGTGAGCGCGCTGCTGCTGCTCAACGCCATCGAGCGGGTGCTCAACGAGATCTGGCGGGTGGAGGAGCTGCGCCCGGCCGTGCAGCGCCTGATGGTCTACTGGACGGTGCTCACCATGGGGCCGCTGCTGCTCGGCATCAGCGTCGCCGCCACCTCGTACATGGGCACGGTGAGCCTCGGGCCGCTGGAGCCGCCGTCCGCCCTGGTGGGGTGGTTGCTCTCCCTGGCCCCGTTCGTGGTCCAGGCCGTGGTCTTCGCCCTGCTCTACGGCGTGGTGCCCCACCGCAACGTGCCCATCCGCCACGCCGCCGTCGGCGGCCTGGTAGCGTCCCTGCTGTTCGAGATCGCCAAGGGGGGCTTCGGCGCCTTCATCGCCCGGGCGCCCACCTACGAGGTCATCTACGGGGCCCTGGCGGCGCTGCCGATCTTCCTGATCTGGCTGTACATCTCCTGGCTGGTGATCCTCATCGGCGCGGAGGTCACCCAGGCCCTGCGCGGCTACCGCTGGCGCACCATCGGCCGGCTGGCCGGCGACCGCTGGGCCCTGGTGCTGGCGGTCCGCATCCTCGCCCACCTCTACCAGGCGCAGCGCCAGGGCACGGGCGTGCCGTTCCCGGCGCTCCTCGAGCGGGAGCCGGAGGCCGGCGAGCCGGCCCTGGCCGAGGTGCTGGCGGCGCTGCAGGCGCAGCGCATCGTCGACCAGACCGCCGAGGGGGCCTGGATCTTGGCCCGCGACACCGCCACGTTTACCCTTGCCGACCTCCAGCGGATGCTGGCCTACCCGCTGCCGCCGGCCCAGGGGCTGGACGACGCCGCCGCCGCGCCCTGGGACCGCCGGCTGGCCGAGCGCCTGCGCCGGCTGGAGGGGCACTGGCAGAGCAGCCTCGACATCGCCATGCGCGACCTCCTGGAGCCGGGGGCGGCGGCTGAGCCCCAGCGTACGGATCGTGCGGAGGCGCTATGACGGAGCAGGAGAAGACCCGCTGCTACATCAGCGGCCGCGTGCAGGGCGTCAGCTTCCGGGCGGCGGCCCAGGAGCAGGCCGTCCGGCTGGGGGTGACCGGCTACGCCCGGAACCTGCCCGACGGCCGCGTGGAGGTCCTCGCCTGCGGCCGGCCCGAGGCCGTGGCGCGGCTGCGCGAGTGGCTCCACACGGGGCCGCCGGCGGCCACGGTGACCTCGGTCGCCTGCGAGCCGGCGGCGGACCCGGCGCCCGAGGCGTTCTCAGTGCGCTAGCGCCCGCCCGAGCGCGGCCCTCTCGCCCCCCTCGGGACCAACCCCCGGCGCGCTCGAGCCTAGCCGATCCTCCCTCGAGGGGCGCGACCTCTGGGGCCCAGAGGCCCCGGCGGCGTGCCGGGGCCTAGCCCTGCAGCTGCTGCAGGATGGCCTGGTACCCCTCCCGGAAGGTCGGGTAGCGGAAGGCGTAGCCGCTCGCCCGCAGCCGCCGGTTCGAGCCGCGCTTGCTGCCCACGCCCCGCATGCCGCCGCCTGGGCCGGCGCGCGGCGGCAGGGGCAGGTCGAGCTGCTCGGCGATGTAGTCGAGGACCTGGCACTGGGTGGCGGGCTCGTCGTCCACGCCCAGGTAGACGCCCGGCGCCACCTGCGGGTCGCCCAGGTGGGCGAGGCTGCCGACCACGTCCTCGGCGTGGATGCGGTTGGTGTACTGCCCCGCCTGGCAGGGCTCGCCCTCGCGGGCCTTGCCCACCAGGGCGTCCCGCTCGGCGCTGTAGATGCCGCCGAAGCGGGCGACGACGCCGGCCCAGGGGCCGTCGAGGGCGATGGCCTCGGCCTCGAGGAGGCGGCGCCCGGAGAAGCGCTCCGGCTCGGTGGGGCTGGCCTCGTCGATCCACTCGCCGTCGGCCTGGCCGTAGACGGCGGTGCTGGAGACGAAGACCAGCCGCTGCGGCGGGGCGGGCTGGTTGCGCAGGACCTCGGCCAGGTTGCCCAGGCCCTCGACGAAGGCGCGCCGGTACCCCGCGTCGTCGTAGCTCGAGGGGGTGACGATGTAGTAGGCCGCGTCCAGGTCGCCGGGCACCCGGGCGGCGAGGGCCGACGGGTCGTGGAGGTCGGCCTGGACGGGCTCGATCCCCGGCGGCAGGGCCTCGGGGCGGCGGCGCAGGCCGAAGGCCCGGGCGCCGTCGGCGGCGAGCCGCTCGCCCAGGGCCTGGCCGATGCGGCCGCAGCCGGCGATGAGCACGCGGCTGCCGGGGGCTACGTGAGGCGCTCGCTCAGCCATGGGACGACCTCCGATCGGGACAGGTGGGTGGCCTCCGCGTCGCGGCGGCCCTTGTACTCGACGCTGCCCGCCGCCAGGGCGCGGGGGCTGACGACGACCCGGTGGGGGACGCCGATGAGGTCCGTGTCGGCGAACTTCACGCCGGGCCGGGCGTCGCGGTCGTCGTAGAGGACGTCGATGCCGCTGGCGGTGAGCTCATCGTAGAGAGCCTCGGCCGCCTCGGCCACCGCCGGGTCCTCGGGCTTGATGGCCACCAGGGCCACCTGGAACGGCGCGATGGGGTCGGGCCAGCAGATCCCCTGCTCGTCGTGGTTCTGCTCGATGGCCGCCGCCACCACGCGGGAGACGCCGATGCCGTAGCAGCCCATGGTCACGGTGCGCTCCTGGCCGTGCTCGTCCAGCACGGTGGCGCCCATGGGCGCGCTGTAGGC
The DNA here is from genome assembly GCA_913055765.1 of uncultured Ectothiorhodospiraceae bacterium. Taxonomy (GTDB): domain Bacteria; phylum Pseudomonadota; class Gammaproteobacteria; order Nitrococcales; family Halorhodospiraceae; genus Halorhodospira. The sequence goes on along the minus strand of CAJXKI010000099.1, from coordinate 398 downwards.
CTGGCCGAGCTGGAAGATGTGCCCCACCTCGATGCCGCGGCGGATGGCTAGGGTGCCGCCGCCGTCGGGGCTGGGGTCGCCGGCCTGGACGGTGCGCAGGTCCGCGGTCTCCGGCTCGGGCAGGTCGCGGCCCCAGTTCACGCCGGTGAGGTGATACCCCTCGCGGTTGGCGCCGCAGACGAAGTCGGCGAGCTGTGCGGCGGCGTGGTCGGCGACGAGGGGCACGCCGGCCAGCCCCACCGGGCCCAGGGAGCCGAAGGGGCAGCCGAGCTCGCGCTCGGCGCGCTCGGCGCCGGCGAAGGCCAGCGGCGCCGCCACCGGCGGGTGCTGCTCGGCCTTGAGCTCGTTGAGCTCGTGGTCGCCGCGCAGCAGCAGCGCCACCAGGCCGCCCTCGGCGC
>CAJXKI010000098.1 GCA_913055765.1 uncultured Ectothiorhodospiraceae bacterium | reverse complement strand
CCGCCAGTGAAGAAATTGAGGAGCCACGTATAGCCGAGTTCTGACTCAAGGCTACCTTGATACGTCTCGTAGCCCTCTTTGCGAAAGGTTATAACCTTGTCGCTCTGGCTTTTGCTGATGGTCGTTTTCAGAGGCGTTCGCCCCACCTCCTTACCATCGATCAATACAGTGGCGCCCTCGGGAGAGCTGTTAATGGTGATTGTTTCCGAGGTGTCGCCGAGTAGCGTAGCACAGCCAGCCAAGCTCAGCGCTGCCGTGGCAAAAAGCACTATTAGAAGATAGTTTCGCATGAACCGCCCTCCTTTCTACCCGAATAAACCACGCAGCTCGGTAATGGAATGGCGAAGTGACCCAATCTCCCGTATCATCAAGTGATAGGCATGGATAGGGACAGGAAGACCACCTCGCCATGGATGGACGTTATCCGGCCCGCCGCCTCTCTTTCAACAGCTCGATACGTAGAATTCGGACAGCGTCACGCTTCTGCTACGCGATAGCCTGGAGCAGCTCGGAGCGATCGGATCACCGAGGATCCGCGCGAGAGTTCATCACAACGCTGGTAACCGGCGATCAAAGCCAATAGATCCATAAGGCGCGGCTGCAGTAGCGGAGCTAGCCTCCAGGAGGGCATCAGCTGTGAGGCGCTGCCTCCGGGCATCGTCCTCAGCGGCCCCCACCTATCGCCGCACCGCCACGATCAAGCACCAGGAGCCCGACCATGAACGACCGCGACTACTTCGCCGCCCAGACCCACGTCGAGTGGCAACGCGCCGTCGACGTCCTGCGCAACGCCGGCAACAAGAACCCCACCGTCGATGACGTCCTCCTCGCCCGGGCGCGCATGCGCTACGCCGAGGCCGACGCCATGATGCAGGTGCGCGAGGAGACGGCGCCGTCACCGGGGCCGGCCCCCGCGGAGTAGCGACCCCGACGGCAGCGGCTCACTCCTCGGGCAAGCGGCCGCCGCCGAGCCGGCGCAGGATCTGCTCGCCGAGCCACGCCAGATACGCGTGCCCCTGCTCCAGCAGGGCCTGGGCGTCGTCCTGCAGGGCGTCCAGCCGCCCCCAGTAGCGCACCAGCAGCCGCAGCGCGCCCCAGGACAGGGCGAAGCCGAGGCCGTAGCCGACCAGCAGGTCCACGCCGCCGGCCACAGGGCCGCCGCCGATGGCCACCAGCAGGCCACCGAGCAGCAGCCCCAGGGGCACGAACAGGATCAGCCCGAGCGCCGCCTCGAGGGCGTTGCGCAGCGCGAAGCGGCCGGGGCCGAGGTAGGCGCGCAGGACCTCGCCCTCCGGCGCGCTGAGCCCGAGCGCCGCCCAGATCCCGAGCCGGTGGCCGAGGAAGCGCCCCACGCCCATGGCGTAGAGCAGCCCCCAGGCCGGGACGGCCGCGATGGCGGCGGTGATGGCCAGCGCCACGGCCAGGATCAGCGGCCCCAGCAGGACCGCGATCAGCGAGCCGCGCTCCAGGGCATGGCCGGGCCAGGCCGCCTCCAGGAAGGCCATGCCCACCCAGTGCAGGAGGTAGTAGATCAGTACCGCGAAGAGCACCGCGGCCAGCCCGTACCAGGATTCGCGACGCCAGTGCATGGCTCCCCCCTCTTCGGCTACGCCTCATCCTAACGCGTCCCGCGCGCAGGCTGGCAGCGCGCCGGCGCCCGCGCCCACCCCATACGGCGTGACGAAATGCCACAGCGCGCCTAGACTAGGGTGGCTATGAGCGAAGACAGCCGGAACCAGCGGAGCAACGCCGTCCCCAGCAGCCGCCTCGGGCGCCTCTACCACCTCGGCCGGGCCTCCGGCGACCTGGCGCTCGGGCTCGGCTGGCAGGGGCTGCGCGAGATGGTACGCGGCAGCGAGGGCTCGGGGCGGATCGAGATCTCCCCGGCCCAGGCCAGGCGCATCACCGAGCGGCTCGGCCACATGCGCGGGGCGGTGATGAAGATGGGCCAGCTGATGTCGATGGACGGCAGCGACGTCCTCGGCCCGGAGGTGGCGGAGATCATGGGGGCGCTACGCCACGAGGCCGACCCCATGCCCCTGAGCCAGCTCGACAGCGTCATGCGCAGGGAGCTCGGCAAGGACTGGCAGAAGCGCTTCCAGTCGTTCGACTTCACCCCCATCGCCGCCGCCTCCATCGGCCAGGTCCACCGCGCGGTGGCGGCCGACGGCCGCGAGCTGGCGCTCAAGGTCCAGTTCCCGGGCGTGCGGGAGAGCATCGACAGCGACCTCAACAACCTCGGCTTCCTGATCCGGAACACGGGCATGATGCCGGAGGGCGTCGACATCGACCCCCTCCTCGAGGAGGGCCGCCGGCAGCTCCACCAGGAGGCCGACTACGAGGCGGAGGCCGACGCGCTGGCGGCGTACGGGGCGGCGCTCGGCGACGACCCGGAGCTGCGGCTACCCCGGGTGCACCGCGACCTGACGACGCAGCGTGTCCTGGCCATGGACTTCATCCATGGCACGCCGGTGGACCAGCTTGTCGAGCAGGACACCCCGCAGGCGGTGCGCGACCACGCCGCTACCCTCCTCAGCCGCCTGAGCCTGCGTGAGCTGTTCGAGTTCCGGCTGATCCAGACCGACCCCAACTTCAGCAACTTCCTCTACGACGCGCGGCACGGCTGCCTGATGCTCCTCGACTTCGGCGCCACCCACAGCGTGCCCCCGGAGCTGGAGGCGCTCTACCGGCGCATGGGCCGCGCCGCGCGGGACCGGGACCGCGAGGAGCTGCGCGCCACCTGCGAGGCCATGGGCTACCTGCGGCCCGGGGCGCCCGAGGCGGAGACCCAGGCCATGCTGGAGCTGCTGGAGATGACCAGCGAGCCGCTGCGCCACGCCGGCCCCTACGACTTCGGCGCCTCCGACCTCTTCGAGCGGGTCTACCACCGCGGCCGCGCCATGTTCTTCAGCGACCGCTTCGGCAGCACGCCGGCGACGGAGACGCTCTTCCTGCACCGGAAGTTCATGGGGACCTTCATGCTCTGCCGGCGCCTGCGGGCGCGGGTCGATATCAACGGCCTCCTCGCCCCCTACCTGGACAGCGCCGAGGCGGAGGCCTGAGGGCGCGGCGCGGGGCCGCGCCACCCGGTGCCCTTCAGGAGCGCTGGTGGATGATCTGGCGCAGCCCCTCCGGGTCCACGACGCCGCGCACCTTGAAGCTGGTGCCGTCGCGGCAGATGAAGCTCAGCCGCCCGAAGCCCAGGATCTTGCCCAGCATGCCCTGGGAGACCCCGACGGCCTGGATGTGATCGCGCTCGAGCACGCGCGTGGTCCGGGCGATCAGGCCGGTGGCGGCGATGAGCTTGCGCCGGGTCATCTCCAGCTCGGTGTTGAGGAACACGCTCAGGGCGTGGGCCGCCGTGCCTGGCAGCACGATGAGGTAGAGGATCGTCGCGAGGCTGAAGCCGACCGCGCCCAGGGGCGCCAGCACCAGCAGCAAGGTGGCCGTGAGCACGAGGATGGTGGGGATGAAGACCCCCCAGTGGATCTCGGCCTGGTAGACGATGCGCTCGTCCTCGTAGAGCATCTGGTCGGCCAGCCGCCCCCGCTCCCGCAGGGAGAAGGCCAGCAGCCCCAGGATCACGGCGGGCGGCAGCAGCATCGTCCCCGCCACGAGCAGCATGGTCCCCGGCGCGGTGCCGAACCACGCCACCCCGGCGAGCAGGCACAGGAGGGCGGTGAAGGCGAGGCCGCCGGCGCTGATGTACAGCCGCCGCCGCCAGCCCAGGCCGCTGCGCACGCCCTCCGCCGAGCGCCGCGGCCACCAGCGCATCAGCGCGGAGATGAGCGCGGCCGGGAAGAGGGCCACGAAGGCCAGCAGGAACCCGAAGGCCCCCTCGCCCCAGAGGATCAAGGTCCCGATCAGGGCGATGACGGCCCCGACCGCCAACGCGATGTTCAGCCACCGGCCCAGCCAGTCCCGCCAGGTGCCCTCGTTATCGGCGACCTTGCCTTCTGCTCTCGTCATCGTATCGATCTCATGGACGCGGGGGTCGCGCCCGGAACGTAACGCCTCCCCGGGGCGGCTGCAACACGCCCGCGCCCGGCAGAGCTGCGTCCGGGCCCCGGGTCACCCTAGGGGAAGCCGTGCAGGTAGGTGGCGCCGATCAGCCCAACCGCCGCGGCCAGCACAAGGCTGAGCTGGAAGGCGCCCGTCCGGGCCAGGCAGGCGTTGTAGGCGGCGGGGTCGGCGGTGGTCATCAGGGTGCGCCAGATGCGCACGCCGAAGGGCAGCGCAGCCAGGCCCAGGGCAGCGCCGGTCCACGGCACGCCGAGGGCCACGAAGCCGAGCAGGCCGGCGGCGATCCCAGCCAGCAGGACGCCGAACAGCGCCATGGCGCCCGTCGGGCCAAGGAGGATGGCCAGGGTCCGCCGCCCGGCGGAGCGATCCCCCTCCCGATCGCGCAGGTTGTTGACCAGCAGTACCGCGGCGGCCGGCAGGCCGACCACCGTGCCCATGAGCAGCGCCGGCGGGCTGACCCCGCCGCTGTAGAGGTAGGCCACACCGCCGACGGCCACCAGGCCGAAGAAGCCGATGACGAAGAGCTCGCCCAGCGGGCCGCGGGAGATGGGGAAGGGGCCGCCCGAGTAGGCGTAGCCCGCCAGCACGGACAGCAGGCCCAGGACCAGGATCGGCACGCCGCCGAGGGCGACGAGGTAGGCACCGCACAGCACGGCGAGGGCGAAGGCCGCGTAGGCCGCCCCCATGACCTGGCGCGGCGACAGCCAGCCGCGCTCGGTGACCCGCAACGGGCCCACGCGCCCGGCGCTGTCCGTCTCGTTGATCGTGTCCGCGGCGTCGTTCTGGAGGTTGGTGCCGATCTGGATGGCCGCGGCGGAAAGCGCCGCCGTCAGGGAGATGTCCAGCCGCGCCGTGCCCGTCTCCACCCAGCCGACCACGGAGCCGGCGAGCACCGGGGAGAGGGAGAGCGGCAGGGTGCGCGGCCGGATCGCCTGCCAGGCGACCGCCGGCCAGGACGGGCGCGTGGATGCTTGCGTCATCGACGGTTCCATGCCAGAACGGACGCTCAATAGGTACGTTGCGGCAAAGGGTACCACCCTGCCGCGCACGGGGCGATGGCACCCGTCTCAGCGACACGCCCTGGCGAGGAGGTGAGCCGTGCGCATCGAGCTCTACGGCGTGCTCAGCGAGGCCGCCGGCAGCACGCACCTGGACCTGCCGGCCCCGGCGGAGGGTACCGTGGCCGCGGCGCTAGAGGTGGCGGCGCACGCCTCGCCCGGCCTCGCTCCCCACCTGCCCCGCGCCGCCGTGGCCATTGGCGACCAGCTGGTCCCGCGGCAGGCCCCGGTGGACGACAGCAGCGAGATCGTGCTCCTGCCCCCTGTCAGCGGGGGCTAAGGCCCGGCGGGCCCCTCCTACCTGCGGAAGAGCCACAGCAGCAGCGACACCACCGCGCTGACCAGCAGCGAGGTGGTGTCGCATCACTCCGCCGTCATGCGCCGCACGCCCGAGTCGCTGCCGAGCAGGAGCAGGTCCGCCGGCCGCAGGGCGAAGATGCCGTTGGTCACCACGCCGGGGACGTTGTTCAGCGTCTGCTCCAGCTTCAGCGGCTCGGTGATGGACAGCCCGTGGACATCCAGGATGATGTTGCCGTTGTCCGTGGTGAAGCCCTCGCGCAGCTCCGGCCGCCCGCCGAGGCGCACCAGCTCGCGCGCCACGGTGCTGCGCGCCATGGGGATGACCTCCACCGGCAGGGGGAAGGCGCCGAGGACGTCCACCATCTTGCTGTCGTCGACGGCGCAGACGAACCGGTCCGAGGCCGAGGCCACGATCTTCTCCCGAGTCAGGGCGCCGCCGCCGCCCTTGGTCAGCTGCAGGAAGCGGTTCGCCTCGTCGGCGCCGTCGATGTAGACCGGCAGCCGGCCGGCGCTGTTGAGGTCGAGGACGTCGATGCCGCGGTCGCGCAGCCGCTGGGCGCTCGCCTCGGAGCTCGCCACGGCCCCGCCGATGCGTGAGCGGATGTCCGCCAGCGCGTCGATGAACAGGTCCACCGTGGAGCCGGTGCCGACGCCCACCACGCTGTCCTCCTCGACGTACTCGAGCGCCGCCTCTGCCGCCAAGCGCTTGCCCTGATCGCTCATCGCGCCCCCCGGTGCATTTTGTCTGAGTGGGTTCGGTATGGTCGCCGCTAGCGGTATGCTAGCCGGTATGTCTACCCATCATAACCGAGCCAACGCGAACGCCGACAAACCCGTGCTGGCCGAGGACGAGCGTAGCTACCTGGAGCGCATCCTCACCGCCTGCGTCTACGACGTCGCCGAGCAGACCCCGCTCGAGGCGGCCCCCTTGCTCTCGGCGCAGCTCGGCAACCGCCTGCTGCTCAAGCGCGAGGACCTGCAGCCGGTGTTCTCGTTCAAGCTGCGCGGCGCCTACAACCGCATCATCCGGCTGTCGGAGGAGGCCCGGCAGCGCGGCGTCATCTGCGCCTCGGCGGGCAACCACGCCCAGGGCGTGGCCCTGTCGGGGCAGCAGCTGGGCATCGAGGCGACCATCGTCATGCCGCGGACCACGCCGCAGATCAAGGTCGATGCGGTGCGCCGCTTCGGCGGCAAGGTCGTCCTCCACGGCGACGGCTACGACGCCGCCTCCGCCAAGGCCCAGGAGCTCATCGACGAGTACGGGCTGACCTACATCCCCCCCTACGATCACCCGGACGTCATCGCCGGCCAGGGGACCGTGGGCATGGAGATCCTCCACCGGCACCCGCGGGATATCCACGCCGTCTT
>CAJXKI010000097.1 GCA_913055765.1 uncultured Ectothiorhodospiraceae bacterium | reverse complement strand
GTGGCCCGGGGCGAGCGCAGCCGTCGGGTGTCGAGCCTGCGCGAGGCCGTGGAGTGGCTCATGGAGGAGGCCAAGCGCGGGCAGTCCATCCAGCGCTACAAGGGCCTCGGCGAGATGAACCCGGATCAGCTCTGGGAGACGACCATGAACCCCGAGACCCGGCGCCTCCTGCGGGTGACCATCGACGACGCCGTCGCCGCCGACGAGATCTTCACGACCCTGATGGGGGACCACGTCGAGCCGCGCCGGGCGTTCATCGAGCGCAACGCCATGGCGGTCTCCAACCTGGACGTCTAGGGCGCCGGCGGCGTGCCGCGGTGGGCTGCCGGGCGCCGCGGCCTGCCGCCCTGCTGCGGCTTAGCGGCCGCTGCCCTCCAGCTCCGCCATCCGGGCCTCGATCCACGCCTCCACCTCGCTGGTGACCGCCGCCGCCGTCCGGCCCTCGGTGGCCACCGGCGGGCCGACGACCACCTGGATCTCGCCGGCGCGCCGCAGGAGGCCCTTGCGCGGCCAGAAGGAGCCGGCGTTGTGGGCCACGGGGAGGACCGGCACCCCGGCGTGGATGGCGAGCTCGGCGCCGCCCTGCCGGTAGCGCCCCTTCTGCCGCGGCGGCATGCGCGTCCCCTCGGGGAAGACCACCACCCAGCGCCCGCGGCGGAGCCGGTCGAGGCCCTGCTCCAGCACCTGCCTGCGCGCGGTGCGGGCCTGGCGATCGATGGCGATGGGCTCCATCTTCCGCAGCCCCCAGCCGAAGAAGGGGATGCGCAGCAGGGACTCCTTGAGCACCCAGCTCTGCGGCGCGAACCACTTGAGCAGCCCCAACGTCTCCCAGGTGGACTGGTGCTTGGCCATGACCACGCACGGCTGCGCCGGGCGGTTCTCCAGTCCCCGGATGCGGTAGCCTAGCCCGCACAGCGGGCGCAAGGCCTCGATCACGAGCCGCCCCCAAGCGGCGTGCCAGTGGTAACGGGCGCGATAGCCGAGGGGGTAGGTGAGCAGCCCGAGCACGGCCCAGATCGGTGCCGTGATGCCTATCAGGGCCGTGTGCAGCAGGCTGCCGATCCACTCGCGGGGGGTGCCTCGCCGACTCACGCGGTATCCTCCTCTTCCTCGAGCAGTTGTGCGGCAGCGGCGCGGAGGTCGGCGTAGACCTCCGCGCCCGCCGGGCATGCGCCCTCAGCCAGGGCCTGCTCCCCCTTGCCCGTGCGGACCAGGATCGGCCGGGCGCCGACGGCCCTCGCCGCCGTCAGGTCCCGGGCCGAGTCGCCGATCACCGGCGTCCTGCCCAGCGGTGCGCCGAGCCGGGCAGCCAGCTGCCGGTAGAGGCCGGGCCGCGGCTTGCGGCAGTCGCAGCCATCCTCGGGGCCGTGGGGGCAGTACGCTAGGCTGTCGATCCGCCCCCCTGCCTCGGCGACGGCCGAGTAGAGCCGCTCGTGGATCGCCTCGAGGGTCCGCGTGTCAAGCAGGCCCCGCGCCAGGCCGGATTGGTTGGTGGCTACCGCGACGCGCCAGCCGGCCCGGCTGAGGGCAGCGATGGCCGACAGGCTGCCGGGGATCGGCTGCCACTGCTCCGGGGTGCGGATGAAGGCCTCGGCGTCGTAGTTGATGACCCCGTCGCGATCGAGGATGACCCAGCGCGCCGCCATGGTGGCCTAGCCCGGCAGGTGGGAGAGGTCGGCCACGGCGCCGAAGGCCTGCTGCACGGCCCCGAGGAGCTCGAGGCGGCGGCGGCGGGCCTCCGGGTCCTCGGCCATGACCATGACCTCCGTGAAGAACCGGTCCACCGGCTCGTGGAGCGCCGCCAGGGCGGTGAGGGCCGCGCCGTACTCGCCGGCGGCGATCCGTGGCTGCGCCTGCGCCCAGGCCTTGCGTAGCGCCTCCGCCAGGGCCTGCTCCGCCGGCTCGCCGCCGGCCTCGACGGCCTCCGGCCGGGGCGGTGGCGGCGCCTCGGCCCGGCGCAGGATGTTGCCGATGCGCTTGTTGGCCTCGCCGAGCGCCTGCGCCTCGGGCCGCTCGCGGAAGGCCGCGCAGGCGTGCAGGCGCCGGTGGAAGTCCAGGGGGGAGGCGGGGACCACCGCCGCTACCGCCTCGAAGACCTCGGGGGCGTGGCCCTGCTCTAGGTAGTAGCCGCGCAGGCGCTCGTGGCAGAACTGCGCCACCTGCCCCGGGATGCCGTCGGTCGCCACGCCGCAGTCCGTGCGGAGCGCCTCGGTGGCCTCCTCGAGGAGCTCGTCCAGGGACAGATCGTGACCGCCCTCGATCAGGCAGCGGAGCAGGCCGATGCCGGCCCGGCGCAGGCCGAACGGGTCCTTGTCCGCCGAGGGGGGGCCATCGGCGGCGAAGATGCCGGCTAGCGTGTCCAGGCGGTCGGCGATGCTCACCGCCCGCCCCTCGGCGGTGTCGGGCAGGGCGTCGCCGGCAAAGGCGGGCTGGTAGTGCGCCCCGATCGCCTGCGCCACGGCCTCGCCCTCGCCGTCGGCGCGGGCGTAGTGGCCGCCCATGATCCCCTGCAGCTCTGGGAACTCGTCGACCATCTCGGTGACCAGGTCGCACTTGGCGAGCAGCCCCGCCCGCTGCACCGCGCCGACGTCGGCGCCGATGCGCTCGCCGATGCGGCCGGCGAGCCGGCTGATCCGCTCGCTGCGGGCGCGCAGGTCGCCCAGGCGGCGGTGGAAGACCACCTGGCGCAGGGCCTCCAGCCGGCCGGCCAGGGGCGTGCGCCGGTCCTGCTGCCAGAAGAACTCGGCGTCCGCCAGCCGCGGGCGGATGACCCGCTCGTTGCCGCGGCGGACCTCCTGCGGCTCGCGGCTCTCGATGTTGGCGACGGTGATGAAGCTCGGCCGCAGCCGGCCGTCGTCGCCGCGCACCGGGAAGCAGCGCTGGTGGCCCTGCATGCTGGCGATCAGCGCCTCCTCCGGGATCGCCAGGAAGCGCGGATCGAAGTCACCGGCGAGGGCCACGGGCCACTCCACCAGCGCCGTGACCTCGTCGAGCAGCGCGTCGTCGCCCACGGGGCTGCCGCCGGCGGCCTCGGCCTCGCGGTGGACGCCGCGCTCCACCCGCTGGCGGCGCTCGTCGAAATCGGCGATGACGTAGCCGCGCTCGTAGAGGAGCCCCTCGTAGCTGGCCGGCCGGTCGAGCTCGAGGCCGCTGCGCCCGGCGCCATGGAAGCGGTGGCCGTAGGTGATCCGCCCCGTGGGGACGCCGAGGATGGTGCCTGGGATCACGGCCTCGCCGAGCAGGGCAACGACCCAGTGGACGGGGCGGACGAAGGTCACCTCGCCGGCGCCCCAGCGCATGCGCTTGGGGATAGGCAGCCGTCCCAGGGCCGCCTCGGCCAGCCCGGGGATCAGCGCCTCCGCCGCCTCGCCGGGCTGCATCCCGCGCCAGACCAGGCGCTCGCCCTTGTCGGTCGCCTCGACCTCCAGGGCCTCGACCCCGACGCCGCAAGAGCGGGCGAAGCCAGCGGCGGCCTGGGTGGGGTTGCCCTCGGCGTCGAAGGCGGCCGCCGCCTTGGGGCCGAAGCGCTCGATCCGCTCATCGGCCTGCCGGGCCTCGAGGCCGTCGATGTACACCGCCAGGCGCCGCGGCGTGGCGAAGGCCCGCACGCCCTCGGGCGCCAGCCGGTGCTCGGCCAGCTCCTTGACCAGGTCGTCGCGGAAGGCGTTCATCAGCTGCCGCAACGCCTGCGGCGGCAGCTCCTCGGTGCCGATCTCGATGAGCAGCGGTCGCCGGTCGTCAGCCATGGGTGGGCTCCTTGTCCCGCAGCATGGGGAAGCCGAGGGCCTCACGGGCCTCGTAGTAGTTGCGCGCGACGGCGCGGGCGAGATCGCGCACGCGCAGGATATAGCCCTGGCGCTCGGTCACCGAGATCGCCCCGCGCGCGTCGAGCAGGTTGAAGGTGTGGGAGGCCTTGAGCACCTGCTCGTAGGCCGGCAGGGGGAGCCCCGCCGCCACCAGCCGCTGGCACTCCTGCTCCTGGTGCTGGAAGGCGTCCAGCAGCGCCGCCACCGGGGCCTGCTCGAAGTTGTAGGCCGACTGCTCGCGCTCGTTCTGGTGGAAGACGTCGCCGTAGGTCACCGGCCCCGCATCGGTATAGGCCCAGACCAGGTCGAAGACGCTCTCCACGTCCTGCAGGTACATGGCGATACGCTCGAGGCCGTAGGTGATCTCGCCCATCACCGGCCGGCAGTCGAGGCCGCCGACTTGCTGGAAGTAGGTGAACTGGCTGATCTCCATGCCGTTGAGCCAGACCTCCCAGCCCAGGCCCCAGGCGCCGAGGGTCGGCGACTCCCAGTCATCCTCGACGAAGCGGATATCGTGGACCTGCGGGTCGATGCCGAGCTGCTCCAGGGAGCCGAGGTAGCGCTCCTGGAAGTCCTGCGGGGAGGGCTTGAGCACGACCTGGAACTGGTAGTAGTGCTGCAGCCGGTTGGGGTTGTCGCCGTAGCGTCCGTCCGTGGGCCGGCGCGAGGGCTGGACGTAGGCGGCGTGCCAAGGCTCGGGGCCGATAGCGCGGAGGAAGGTGGCCGGGTGGAAGGTCCCGGCCCCTACCTCCATGTCCAGCGGCTGCTGGACGACGCAGCCCTGCCGCGCCCAGTACGCCTGAAGGTTGAGGATGAGCTCCTGGAAATCCCGCGGTCGCTCGGCCAAGCTCGCCTCCGTTGGTGCCGTCGGCTTCGTGCACGATAACCGGCGCAGTATAGCGATCCCCCCCGCCGGCGTGCACGGGCCCGCCGGCGGGTTTGGTAGAATCGAGTATCCAGTCACGGACCGCGACGGCACCCCTATGTCCGATCGACCCAAGGCTGTAGCGCTGATCTCCGGCGGCCTCGACTCCATGCTCGCGGCCCGCCTCGTCCAGGAGCAGGGCGTGCATGTCGAGGGGCTCAACCTCTACACCGGCTTCTGCGTCGAGGGGCATACCCACGCCATCCGCAAGAAGGACCAGGCCCAGCCCAAGCGCAACAACGCCCTCTGGGTAGCCGAGCGGCTCGGGATCCCGCTGCACATCGAGGAGGTCATCGAGGAGTACAAGGAGGTGCTCACCAATCCCCGCTACGGCTACGGGGCGAACCTCAACCCTTGCCTCGACTGCAAGGTCTTCATGGTGCGCAAGGCCCTCGAGTGGCTCGAGGCCAACGGCTTCGACTTCGTCGTCACCGGCGAGGTGCTCGGCCAGCGCCCCAAGTCCCAGACGCGTGACAAGCTGCCCCTGCTCGAGCGGGACAGCGGCGCCGAGGGCCGCCTGCTGCGGCCCTTGTCGGCGCAGCTCCTGGAGCCGACGCTGCCCGAGCGGGCGGGCTGGGTGGCGCGCGAGCGGCTGCACGCCTTCCACGGCCGCTCGCGCAAGCCGCAGATGCAGCTCGCCCAGGAGCTGGGCCTGGAGACGTGGGCGCAACCGGCCGGCGGCTGCTGCTTCCTCACGGACGCCCACTACGCCGCCCGGCTCTCGGACCTGTGGCAGGCGCGGGGCTCCAAGAACTACGACCTGGATGACGTCATGCTCCTGAAGGTGGGCCGCCACCTGCGCCCGCTAGCGCACCTGAAGCTGATCATCGCCCGGGAGGCGGGCGAGACGCACTTCCTCCAGGGCTACAGGCGCCGCTACCCGCACCTGCGCACCACCAGCCACGGCGGCCCCGTGGCGCTGCTCGACGGGACCTGGTCCGAGCCCGAGCTGGAGCTCGCGGCCCGGCTGGTGGCTCGCTACTCCGCCGGGCGCAACGCCGAGCGCGTGGACCTGGAGCTGGAGGACACCGAGGGTGGCGTCCAGGCGCTGAGCGTCCCGCCCATGGCCCCGGAGGCCGTCCCCGCGGAGTGGTACATCGGGGGCTGACGCCCATGCCCGAGCAGCTCGACTGCCGCCACCTGCTCTGCCCCATGCCGGTCATCCGCACCCAGGCCCGCGTGGCCGGGCTGGCGGCTGGCGACGAGCTGGAGGTCGCCGTCACCGACCCGGGGGCCCTAGAGGACGTGCCCGCCTGGTGCCGCGTCCACGGCCACGAGGTCGTCGAGACCCACGAGGAGGGCCATGGGGCGTTCCGGATCCGGATCCGCGTCGGCGGCGCCTGAGCAGCCCTCGGGTGCGGTGCTGCCGGGTGAGGGGGCACGCGGCAGATGCGCTGACGACGCAAATGCCTCACAATAGCGCGCACCCGCGGGGCGCTGCACCGGATCGGGGCGGCCCCGCCCGGAAATCCAAGGCAAAGGCAAAGCACTCATGGCGCGTACTGGAGAAGACATCCTCAAGCTCATCGAGGACGAAGGCATCAAGTTCGTGGACCTGCGCTTCACGGACACCCGCGGCAAGGAGATGCACGTCACCCTGCCGGCCTCCCAGGTCGACGAGGACCTCTTCGAGCACGGCTCGATGTTCGACGGCTCCTCCATCCAGGGCTGGAAGGGGATCCAGGAGTCGGACATGATCATGCTCCCGGATCCCGGCTCCGCGACCCTCGACCCCTTCTACGATGAGCCGACCCTGAACCTGGTCTGCGACATCCTGGAGCCGAGCACCCTGCAGGGCTACGACCGGGACCCGCGCTCGGTAGCCCGGCGCGCCGAGGCGTACCTCGCCTCCACGGGCATCGGCGACAGCGCCCTGTTCGGTCCGGAGCCGGAGTTCTTCGTCTTCGACGATGTCCGCTGGGGCTCGAGCATGAGCGGCTCCTTCTACCAGGTGGACTCCGAGGAGGCGGGCTGGAACTCCGAGCGGGTCTACAAGGACGGCAACATCGGCCACCGCCCCGGCGTGAAGGGCGGCTACTTCCCCGTGC
>CAJXKI010000096.1 GCA_913055765.1 uncultured Ectothiorhodospiraceae bacterium | reverse complement strand
CGCCAGCAGGTCGAGCAGGCCGATGAGGCGATGATCCGGAGGTGGTCCATTCGCTTCGCGAGGGCGGAGACCATCGAGGACGTCTTCACCGACGACTAGCTCGCCGGCGTGAACGGCGTATGCCGTAGCCGGGCAGCCTGACGCTTGCTGCGCTCACCGCGTCGATCGTAGCGGGCGGTAGTCTGCGGATTGCTATGGCCCATGAGCTGCTGGACGGTGGCGAGATCCGCGCCGGCATCCAGGAGTTCACCCCCGAAGGAGCGTCTCAGTTCGTGTGGCGTGAAGGGTGCCACGCCAGCCTCCTGACGGCGCCGCTCGATAGCTCGATACAGGCTTGAGTCCGCTTAGCGGCTGCTCGCCCTCGCTACCCTGTTACCATCACGGCTAAAGTCCAATACCCCGAGACGACTGTATCGGGAGAGCCTTTTGAGCGCATCATCGACCTGGCAAGCCCTGTCCAAGACGCAGCATCGCGAACGGTTCTGGCAGCGGGCCCGCGGGTACCTCCATGCAGTGGATCGGGGTCTCGTACCGCTGGCCGCCCGGGAGCTCAGCCGCGCCGTCGGCGCCTTCCCGCTCGCCTTCCAGGGCGATCCGCCGCGCCTGGTCGCTGTGCTCGGCCTTTGGCCGGATCGCAACGCCTTCGTGGATAGCCAGGGCCGCTGGCGGGGCGGCTACGTGCCCGCCCACCTGCGGGCCTACCCTTTCGGCCTCACCGCCAGCGGGCGGGACAACTACCAGGTCGTCGTGGACACGGCCGCGGAGGCGCTGCAGGCCGACCGCTACACCGGCGATCCCCTGTTCACGGCGGAGGGCGAGGCGACCAAGGCCCTCCAGCCGGTGCTCGACTTCCTGCGCCAGCTCGCCCAGGCGCAGATCGTTACGGACCGGGCCTGCGAGGCCCTGGCCGAGCACGGGCTGCTGAGCGCCTGGCAGCCCCAGGTCCAGGTCGAGGGGCAGACCTACCGGCTCACGGGCCTCGAGCACGTCGACGAGCAGCGGCTCAACGCCTGCTCGGGCGAGGCGCTGGTGGCCCTGCGCGAGACCGGCGCGCTGTCGCTGGCGTACAGCCAGCTGCTGAGCCGGGGCCAGCTCAAGGCGCTGGCGCAGCAGGCCGAGGCCCGGGCGCGCGAGGCGCAGGTCCCGGGCGCGGAGCAGATCTTCGGCGAGCCCGATCTGGAGGCGCGCATCGACTGGGACGCCCTGGACCTCGGCGACGACCCGCCGGAGCAGGGGTGAGCGACGAGCAGACCTCCCCCCGCGCCCGGCACCTGGCGCTCGGCTACTCGGCCCTCGAGGACCGGGGGCGGCTGTGTCTGGTGCTCGCCGGGTAGCGGGGCGTGGTCGTCGGCTGGCTGTCGCGGCGGCTGGGATAGTTGCGGTCGGGGGTAGAGGTGTAGTCCAGTCTGGACGTCAAGAAGTGGCGAGGCTGAGGGTGGCCCAAGAGATCGACAACACCTACAAGACGCTCTTCTCCTATCCGCGGATGGTCAGCGACCTGCTGACTGGCTTTGTCCGGGAGGACTGGGTCCGTGAGCTTGACCTCTCGACGCTGGAGAAGGTCAATGCCTCCTACGTCGCGGATGAGGTCCGTGAGCGCCACGACGATCTGGTCTGGCGGGTACGCTGGGGGGAGGAGTGGCTCTACGTCTACCTCCTGCTGGAGTTCCAGAGCACGGTCGACCCCTATATGGCGGTACGGATGCCGGCCTACGTCTCGCTGCTCTATCAGGATCTGATTCGCCAGGAGAAGCTCACCGAGAGCGGATCGTTGCCGCCGGTCCTGCCGGTGGTGCTCTACAACGGCGACCGCGATGGTCGGCGGCGACGGAGGTCGATGAGCTCATCGAGCGGGTTCCGGGGGGGCTGGAGCAGTATCGGCTGTCGATGCAGTATCTGCTGCTTGATGAGGGTCGAATCCTGGAGCAGGAGACGACCACGAATCTCAAGAACCTGGTCCACGCGCTGTTCCGGCTGGAGTATAGTCGGAATGAGCAGGATCTACTCAACGTGCTCGCCCAGGTGGTGGAGTGGCTGAAGGCACCGGAGCAACGGGGGCTACGGCGAGCGTTCCTGACCTGGTTCCGGCGGGTCTATCTGCGGCGCAAGCATGTGCCGGAACCCGATCGGGAGCTTATCGATCAAGCGCAGGAGTTGGAGGAGGTCCACGAGATGCTGGCTGAGCGGGTTGAGAAGTGGCACGAGTACTGGAAGCAGGAGGGCAGTCAACAGACGGCCGCTAAGACGCTGCTGCGCCAGATCGAGCTTAAATACGGCTCGGTGGCCAAAGAAGCCTATCGTGAGCGCGTAGAGGGTGCGTCTGTAGAGCAGCTGGATGAATGGCTCGACCGGTTTGCCGTTGCCGACTGTGTCCAGGACATCTTCACCGGCGACTAGCTCGCCGGCTGGAACGGCGCATGCCGTAGCCGGCCCGGCGCCTGCTGCGTCCGCCGCGCAGGGCCGCGCGCAGAGGGGCGAGGCCGCTGCCCGCCGCGGGGCGTGGCGCGCGGCGCGTCTCCGACGATAAAAGGAATGGCAGATGGCGGCTAAGGAAGTAGGGATGGCGAAGAGGGTTAGCGACTATCTGGGCGATGCCGGCCTGCTCGACGACGTGCGGGCCCTCGGCGGCCGGGCCTCCGGTGCGGGCGAGACGGAGCCCCGGCCGATGGATCTGGCCAGCGGAAGCAGCGATACCACTGGCGCTCTCGGCGGCGGAGGCGACGGGCTTCCTGCCGACGCCGGGGGCGGCACCACGGCGGCGCATCCCTCCCCGCTGCTGGCCCGATTTGCCCAGGCGGCCTACAGCAGTGAGGCCGGCCGCGCCACCCTGGACGGTCTGACCAAGGCGGGCTGGACGCCCCTGAAGCCCCAGGATGGCGGTCTCACCCCCGTAGCCGAGGGCGAGGCCCCCTGGTTCGAGCAGGACAATGCCCAGGCCCTCACGGCCGTGAGGGGCGACACCATGGTCCTGTCCTTCCGCGGTACGGATGAGCTCGGTCTTGGCGCCCCGCGGGGGGTGATGGAGTACGTCCTCAAGGAGCAGAAGGGGTGGACGGACAGCGATCTCCAGCGCCCCTACCGGGGTATGGTGGACGCTGGGGGGGACTCCCTGACCGACTTCGGGGCATCGCTCCGGGACGGCGCAGCCGCGGTTCAGGCCCTCTTTGCCAGCGGGAGCGAGTCCGCGAGCGAGGGCGCCGCGCTCCTGGGGAGCGGAGAGGCCGCCAGCAGGCTGGACGCGGCCTACGCGAACCTTCAGGGCGCCTTGTCCAGCAGGCAGGAGGTGCAGGACGCCGCCGATACCCTCTGGGACTTCGTGGCCACCATGGTGGATGAGCTCCTGGTATGGGTGGACGACCTGGCGGCGGGAAGCACGGAGTCCCTGGCGAAGCTGCGCTTCACGCCCTATCCCTTCGCGGAGGCGATCGGTACGCTCGCCCATGCAGCGGACGAGGCCGGGGCGCCGGTCTGGGATACCGTCGAGAAGGGCGTGAAGGTCGCCGGTATGGCCTCCCTGGCCGATTGGGCGTCCTACTCGGAGCACCTGCCCGACGGCTGGGGGCGTGCCCTGGCCTCGGCCTTCGGCCGGGATGACTCCTACCACTGGATCGAGCAGGGGAGCCACTACGACAAGTTCGATGCCCTGAAGCAGGGTATCAGCAGCTACCTGGCGGACGGGGGCTCGGGGATCGACGCGCTCTACGTCACGGGCCACAGCCTCGGGGCCGGTATGGCCTCCTGGTTCCTGGCCGATGATGGGGCCCACGGGGCCCAGGGCCTCAAGGAGAGCGCTGACCTGAGCCAGGTAGCAGGGGCCAGCTTCGCGCCCCCCGCCATGGTGTATCACGGCGCCGAGACGGATCCTGCCGACACGCGGATCCCCGACGGTATCCCCTACCAGCGGTTCGAGGTGGCCCGCGACGTGGTGCCGGACGTGGTAGACGTCACCGAGCGCGGCGAGGGGGGCGAGCACTGGGTCTTCCCGGACGAGGAGATCCTCAGGGTCCACAGCGCCAATCCCGGCACCCAGGCCAACATCATGAGCACCTATTCGGCGCTCAGCTATACCCAGGGCCTGCCCCTCCATAGCATGGAGCACTACAAGATCAACATCCGCTATCTGGCGGAGACGGGCCTTGTGGAGGATTGGGCCTTCGCCAGCCACGAGAAGGACATCCTGGATGCCTACGGGGCCAACGGGAGGCCAGACGGCCAGTGGGACCCGATCCTGGTAAAGGAGCTGGGCGCCACGGGTAGAGGGGCGACCCTGACGGGTAATCAGGGCGGCAGCATCCGCGAGTTCAAGGGCGCCGAGCGCTGGTCGCCGGAAAATGATGTCCTGGTCGGCACGGATCGCGGGGATACCTTGGTCGGGAAGTCCGGGGATGACCTGCTCTATGCGGGAGGCGGAAACGATCGGCTGTACGGGGATGAAGAGGAAGCCGGCCTGGCCGGTAGGCTGGGCGTGGGGACCGCTCTTGCCCCGGGGCGCGATGTCGCGGCCTTGAGCCCGCCGTCGTCCTTCTGGGAGGAGGGGCCGGATCGGATCCAGATCGAAAGCTCCGCGAGCCCGTTGGCCGAGCACAGGCATAAGGCTGAGCTGGATTTGGGGGCCTCCGAGAAGCAGCTCTACGGTATCGAGGCCTTCCACTTCATCGAGGAGCCGAGCCCCGGATCCGACTTGCTGGTGCATGATGCGGGCTATCGCGGGGCGGATACCCTAGACGGGGGCCGGGGGGACGACTTCCTTGTGGGTGCCCATGATCAGGACTCCGATCTGCGCGGTGGGGCGGGGGATGACCGGATCCATGGTGGAGCGGGCGTGGGGACCGACACCGTCCATCTGGATGGCTCCGGCACCGGGGATTACGAGATCCGCCTGGAGGACTGGGGCCTGGCCCTCACGGAAGAGGCCACCGGCGAGACCGATCGCCTCTACGATGTGGAGGCCCTGGATTTCGACAGCGGCGGCATTGTGGATACCGGCGAGTGGGTGAGGTCTGTCCTGGGAAGCGATGCGGCTGGCGGTGGGCTCGAGGAGGCCCTTCTGACGACGTATAGCCCGGTATTCGGCTACGCCGGCTCGGAAAGCCCGGACAGTGATCTGTCCGTCAAGGGGGATTACGAGCCCGTACCCATGGGGCCCGGGGGGGATACGGCGTCCCGCTTGGAGTACCAGGTGACGATCGGGGCGGACGCCGGGCTGGGAGGCCGGGGCCCGCACGAGTTCAACTTTGGCATCCGGCTCGGCGAGGACTTCCTCCCGCAGGGGCTGTATGGGGAGTTCCCGCAGGGGCTGTACGGGGATTGCCCTTTCGGCATCCGGCTCGGCGAGGGTTTCCTCCCGCAGGGGCTGCAGGGGCTGCAGGGGCTCTATGGGGGGCTCCCTGGCCTCCAGGATGAGGTGCAGGTGCGCCACCCCTTCAGCCCCGAGGTGGCCACCAAGGGCAACCACCCGGTGGTCTGGCTGGACGACGGTGGCGCGGGGGAGGACCATGGCTCGTACCTGACGCCCAGCGCCCTGCCGGACGGGCGGGATCCCCTTGTGGATTACGACTGGCTGGTCCCGGATGGCTCGCTCACCAGTGGCCACGGCGAGCTCACCTTCTCCTCCAATACCGGCGAGGAAAGCACTGTAGACGTCTCCGACGACTACGATCTGGTGTGGGCAGGAAATGGGACGGGGGATATCGACCTGGCCGGGGATTTCTTCGAGCAGGACCTGTACGGTAGCACAGGCTACGCGAGCCCGTTCCAGGCTGACACCCTGGCCGAGGTGCGCCGGGACCGGTTCTCCGAGGGCTTCGAGGGTGACATGGAGATGGGGTATCTGTTCCAGGGGACGGAGCTCGCCAAATTGGGCGATTTCGATGTGGCGTGATCGCCTGATCCGTGCTGGCGCTAACCATTATTCACAGCAGCCGCTGGGCCGTGTACTTTGCCCTGTCCCCTCAAGGCCTGGCAGGAGGAGCGCAATGGGCTCCTGCGTGGGCCGCGGACGCTGGCCCGATGCGTTATATACAGGCAGACAGCCTACGAGGAGACGAGATGGCCGAGCAAGACGAGCAGCAGCGCACCGTCACCATCGACGGCACGCAGTATAACCTCGCCGATCTGTCGCAGAACGCCCGGCAGCAGCTGATGAACCTCCGCGCGGCGGATGGCGAGATCCAGCGCCTGGAGCGCCAGCTGGCCCTGGCCCGCACGGCGCGTCAGGCCTACGCGCGGGCGCTGCAGCAGGAGCTGCCCGAGCAGTAGCCCCGGCCGATGAGCGACGAGCAGACCTTCCCCCGCGCCCGTCATCTCCAGCTCGGCTACTCGGCCCTCGAGGACCGGGTGCGGCTGCGCCTGGCGCTCGCCGGGCAGCGGGGTGCGGTGGTCAGCTGGCTGCCGCGGCGGCTGGTGGTGGGGCTGGCCGAGCGCCTCGGCGAGGTGCTGCGGCGCAGCCACCCGGCCACCGGCGATGAGCCGGCGGCGGACGTGGTGCTCGCCCTCGAGCACCGGGCGGCGCGCTCGGCGCTGGCCGGGCCGGCGGAGGGCGAGGGCGGCGAGGCCGCAGCCGGGTCCGAGGACGACGCCGAGCCGGAAGAGTCGGACGGCGAGCTGCCGGCGTATCTGATCAGCGAGGCGCGGGTGGAGTGGCGCGAGGGGCAGGTGCTCATCGGCCTGCTCGGCCACCCGATGCCGACGGTGGACGGGGTCGGCGAGGCCGTGCCGGTCGCCGGGCTGACGCTGACCCGGGAGCAGGCCCACGAGGCGCTGCGGATGCTCGCCGATCAGGCCGAGCAGGCCGATTGGGC
>CAJXKI010000095.1 GCA_913055765.1 uncultured Ectothiorhodospiraceae bacterium | reverse complement strand
GTGCCCGCTGACAGGGCTTTGTGACCTTGAGCTCATCGGCTATCAGCTCGACGGTAGTGGGTCCCGGCCGGTGCCCGCTGACAGGGCTTTGTGACATAAAACACGGCTAAGACAGCCAAGACTGTGAACTGTCCCGGCCGGTGCCCGCCGATAGGGGGTTGTGACGAGCGATTTGCGAGGGGGCGGTGAAGGCCGCTAGCGGAGCTGATAGAAGGTGGGCTGTGGCGGCCATGCGGCGAGAGCGCCCGCATAGGCGGCTTCTTGCTGATGCAGGCTCCGGCGGTGCGTTGCGGGCCTTCCCGAGCTCCGCAGGGGGCGCTCCATGAGCCTCTCCCAAGCTTTGTAGACGGCCCCACGGCGTCCGTCCGCGAGCCAGCAGCCGCGGTGGTCGTGGGAGAAGTCGTCCGGATGCACAACCTCGTTGCGGATGAGCTCTAGCACCATCTGGAGCACCCAGACGCGGAATGGCTCGATGAGGTCCAGAGGCCAGGCTGGCCGGCGGCCGTCGGCGACGTGCCGGCCAGCCCTTCGACCCCGCGCAGCTGCTCGGCTGATGAGGCCCGCTATAGCGGGTGCGCCCTCCAAGCAGCTGGAAGCGGGGCGCTTAAGGCCGACGTTAGAGGGCCGGCTGCCGGAGCGCCCGAAGGGCAGGCGCTAGTTCAAGAAAAGCCGAAGCAGCTGGTTGAAGCGTTGGTAGCGGAACGGTTCGCCATTGAGCCGCAGGCGGCCATCCTCGGTTCCCTCGAGTCGAAGCCGGTAGGTGTCTGGGCTTGACCCGCTTCGGTGGATACCTCAACAGTTGAGCGATAGGAGGTATCCCCCATGGCCCGTAACCGTCCCCCGTACTCTGCGGAGTACCGCCAGAAGATCCTTGAGCTGGTCTGGCAGGGTTATGAGCCCGCAGAGCTAGCCAGGACCTACGAGCCCAGTGCCACCACCATCCACAATTGGGTGGCCCAGGCGCAGCGTGATGCCGGGGAGCGCTCCGATGGGATGACCAGCGAGGAGCGCGAGGAGCTCCGCCGGCTCCGCAAGGAGAACGCCCAACTCCTTGAAGAGAGGGAGATTCTAAGAAAAGCCGCGGCCTGGTTCGCTCGGGAGACCGAGGAGCCCGGGAGACCGAAGAAGTCTTCCGGTTCATCGAAGTGAATCGGGCCTTTCACGCCGTCGCCACCATGTGCCGGCTGCTCGAGGTCTCCCCGAGCGGCTACTACGCCTGGCGCACGCGCTCCCCTTCCGAGCGGGAGCGCGCTGATGGGGCGCTGTGCCGGCTGATCAGCCGCTTCCACGAGGGCTCCGAGGGCACCTATGGCGCCCCGCGGATCCAGGCGGCGCTTCGAGATCACGGCTGGTCCGTTGGCCGCAAGCGGGTCGCCCGCCTGATGCGGAGCCTGGGGGCTCGGGGCGTCAAGCGCCGGGCCTTCATGGTCACCACGGACTCGGATAAGGGCGCTCGACCGGCTCCTGACCGGGTCGAGCGGACTTTCACCGCCACGGCCCCGGATGAGCTCTGGGTCAGCGATATCACCTACATCCGGAGCTGGGAGGGCTTCGTCTTCCTGGCGATCGTGCTCGACGTCTACTCACGGCGCATCGTGGGCTGGTCGATCGCCCGCCATATGCGCAAGGAGCTGCCCCTCAGCGCTCTGGAGATGGCCCTCCAGCACCGGCGCCCGGGCGAGGTGGTCCATCACAGCGACCAGGGCTGTCAGTACACGTCAGCCGCCTTCATGGAGCGCTGCAGGGAGGCGGGTGTGGCGGTGTCTATGGGCTCGGTCGGCGACTGCTTCGATAACGCGATGGCTGAATCCTTCTTCGCGACCCTCGAGTGCGAGCTGATCCGGCGCAAGCCGCTGCGCAGCCGCGACGAGGCGGAGCGGGAGGTCTTCCGGTTCATCGAGGGGTGGTACAACCCCCGGCGACGCCATTCAGCCCTGGGTTATCGGTCTCCAATGGCCTTTGAGGCCGAATACGCGGAGCCAGTGAGCAAGCGAGAGACTGTCCACTGAAGCGGGGCAAGTCCAAAAGTCGCCGAGCAGCTCGACACGACCATTGAACGCGCGCACGAAGGCCATCTGCTGCCGGCGGCAGAGATGGTCAGCAGAGGGGAAAATGAACAACCTCAAGAAAGTTGCCCTGATCTACGAGATCCCATCGGTGAGTTGGCGGAGCGATGCCTTTTGGCCTTCGTCAGCCGATTGGAAAGCGCTTAAGACCGGATTCTTGATCAGCAACCTGCAAGACTTTGTGCAGGCCTGGCGCGTGAGGATTCCTTCGGGCGCTCCTGAGGCTGATGGCGAATCCAAAACAGCGGGCGGGGAAGCGCTTGTCTTTCGATACTTCTCGGACGAGCAGACCGAGCTCACTACCACCTGGGCTGTTTTTATGCCGGATGACCTGAGCTCGGACATGGCAGCGGAAGACCTCTACAGCATAGAACGGAAGGATAAATGGAAGGCTGCGGCTCGACAGCGGCTTGGCCGTGCTCTGGGGCCCGTCGTAGGGCCAGGTCCGGAAGGTAGCAACCCGTTTCAGCCGTTGGGGCGTGCGGCACTGATTGGTGCTGGCCCACCTCGGGACCAGGAGGTCGTCGCAGAGGCATCCCGCATCCTGAGGGGGTCGATCACCCTTGGGGGCGAAGACGCGCACTGGTATCACCCCGATAGCCAAAATACCGCCGTTCTTGTTGCATTCAGCGGTTTTCTGGTGTTCTCGAATGATGGGCACTTCCTCAAAGGGGACGGAGATAGGAGCTTGCCGAATCAGTTCGAGCGATTCCTGCTCCTGTACGGCTTGGCGCACGCCTATCGTAGGGCACTAGTCGAGTCCTCCCGTGCATTAGCTGAGGACATCCCCAAGGAGAATAACGACAGCGAAAAGTCCGAGGCCTGCTACCGTCGCCTTCGTGAACTCTACGACCGCCTCGTACGCTTCGAGGCACGCTGCTACCTCTTCTCCAACCCCGTCGATGAGGCGAACGCAGAATGCAGCGGGATGGCTAGATTCGTAATGCAGCGCTTGAACCTAGAGCAGCTAAGGAGTGATCTCAACGCCCAGCTCGACCGCCTTCAAGAGCTGGCAAATCGGTATCTGGCGGAACGAGAGGCGAGAAGGCGCCAGGAGGAGGCCAAGGCTACGGCTCGTCGCCAACGCTGGCTGAACGGTATCGTAACCGTCCTTGGCCTCGCCCTCGCTGTAGGCCAGACATGGTTCGGCTGGTTGAGTGTGAATAGTTAGGCACGTGGGGCTCATCCGTCCCCCGCGCCCGTCTATACCTTCGCCCGCGTAGCGATCTCCTCGAGCCGCTCGGGGCCGATGCCGTCCACCGCCTCGAGCTGCTCGATCCGCTGGATGGGCCGCATGGCGGCGATCGCCTCGGCGCGCTCCGGGCCGATGTTCGGGATCTCCTGGAGCGCCTCGACGGAGGCGCTGTTGAGGTCGATGCGCGGCTCTCCGCCGCCGCTCGCCCCCGCCCGCCCCGGCGTGCGACGCTCCGCACCCTGAGCGGAGCGCTCCGCCCCCTGGGTCGCCGTCTCGGCCGGTTCCACGCGCAGCTGGGCGTGGTCGGCGAAGATCTCCAGCAGCTGCTCCTGGAGCACCGTGCGCGGCCCGCAGGCGAGCGCCAGGTCGTCGGCCTCGAAGAGCAGCGCCGCCCGGCGCGGCCCGTCCATCTGTTGCGCCGCCGCCTCGGCGAGCAGCACCACCAGGATCCGGTGCGCCTCCTTCTGCGGCGTGACCTCCGCTCGGCAGCGCTCCAGGGCCTGCGCCGCCTCCGCGAGGAGCTCCGATGAGCGCGGGACCGCCTCCAGGCCCTTCGTCTCCGACAGCCGCCGGGCGACCCGCTGCACCTGGTCCTCAAGGGCCTCGCCACGGCCCCAGACGGCGACGGCCAGGGCGAACGCCGCGGCGAGCCGATCCGCATCCCAGCCCTTGACCGCCTGCTCCAGATCCTTGCCGAGGCGCTTGCGCTGCCTGCGCAGCCGGGCATTGCGCCGCCAGCGCCGGAAGGCACGCACAGCGTCGCCGAGCCCCTGGACCAGGGCGATCCCGCCGCGGATCAGCGCGGCGAGCAGCTGCAGCAGCAGCCGCACCGCCCCGACCGCGCCCGCGAAGAGCATGTAGACGGCCTGCAGATACGCCGCCTTCTGCCCGCGGACCTGGACGCCGAGGAGTTTCGCCGAGGAGCGCTGGGGCTTGAGCCAGTTGAAGGAGCCGAGCCGGTTGCGCGTCGAGACCGTGGCGCCGCTCTTGGAGACGTTGAGCTTCGTCGGCCCCTTGCCGTAGCGGCCGCGCAGGATGAAACGCCCGTTCTGCAGGGCCACCTGGGTGTTCTTCACCGGGGTCACGGAGGCCCGGGTGCCGCGCTGGGTGTTGGCGGTGAGGCTCACGCCGGCCGCCTTGGCCTGGGCGCGCAGCGCCACGCCGCCGGTGCGGCTCGCGCGCAGGTACTTGCCGCGGTGCTCGACCCGGCGCTGCTTGCCGTAGCGATCCTTCTTGCCGAGGTTGAACAGGCCCATCGCGATCCTCGCCGTCGCGCCCTGGCCCAATATAACGGCGCCACCGCCCCTGTGCGCCAGGGCCTCGGCAACCGGTTCGCGCCTGGGATGCAGGACTCTCTCGAGGCCTGGCACCGCGAGGGTCCGCTAACCCGCCTGGTCTGGGCCTTCTCGCGGAATATCGGGGACGGCGCCTACGTACCGGGCCACTACCTGCCCTCCCCTCAAAGAAGCGGGCCCCCGCAGGGGCCCGCTCCCGCTCGGCTCAGCCGCTAGCCGCGGCTCAGCCCTTGATCCCCAGCGCCTCGCGCCAGCCGGGGTAGAACTGATCCGCGCTCTCCGGGAAGCTCTCGAACGCACCGCGGAGCTCGGCGTGCTCCTTCGCCGCCTCGAGCAGGCTCACCCCGTAGTACCAGGCGTTGTGCGCCTGGTGCAGCGACCGGGCGCCAGCGGTGGGGCCGTCCTTGTGGCCGAAGGCGCCGCCGCCGGAGGTCTGGATGATGTTGGAGTGGCCCAGGTTGTCGAAGAACGCCGGCAGGCGCAGGGCGTTCATGCCGCCGGAGATGATCGGCGTGGTCGACGGCATGCGCTTCCAGTCCTGCCGATAGTACGGCCCGTCGGCCTCGTTGCGCTCGAGCATGTAGGCGATGCGCTTGTCGGCCGGATCGCCCTCCATCTTGCCGAAGCCCATCGTCCCCGTGTGGATGCCCGAGGCGCCCTGCAGCCGGGCCATCTTGGACAGGCAGAAGGCCGTGTAGCCGCGCTGGGACTGCGGGCTGGTCACAGCGCCGTGGCCCGCACGGTGGAAGTGCAGGAACTGATCGGGGAAGTTGCGGCGGGCCGTGGTCACGGCGGCAGGCCCGGCAGCGTAGCCGTCGACGAGGAAGGCCACGTGATCGGCGAGATCGCCGAACTGCTCGAGGATGAACTCGCCGCGCGCGATCATCTCCTCGGGGTCGTCCGCCGTGATATTGGCGGAGAAGAGCTTCGGCTCACCGGTCTCGTCCTGGGCACGGCGCATGGCGTCGACGATGCGCGGGATCGTCTCGCGCATGGGCGAGAAGACCTGGTTGCCTTGCGGCTCGTCGTTCTTGATGAAGTCGCCGCCGAGCCAGAAGTCGTAGCAGGCGTCCGCGAACGGCTGCGGCCGCAGCCCGAGCTTGGGCTTGATGATCGTGCCTACGATCATGCCGCCGTTGTCCATATCGCGGTCGAGGACGCGCCACATGTCCGTGATGTTCTTGGACGGGCCGTCGAAGAGCCTGAGGTACTTCGGCGGGACGTAGAAGTCGTGGAGCTTGGCGTACTCGACATCGCCCATGCCCTGGTTATTGCCGATGGCGAGGGTGATGAAGGAGGCGATCAGGGCGCGGCCGTCCTTGATGTTGCGGTCGAAGAGCACGACCGGGTAGGCGATCTTCACCTCGTGGTCGCCCTGGCCGATGTCGTTGACCTCGTAGACGAGCGCGTCGATCCCGCGGGTGAAGTCGTCGGTCGTCGAGACCTCGACGTTCGTCCCGGTGGAGGACTCGGCGGCGAAGTGCGCCGCGACCTCGGTCGCATCTTGGCCCGACTTGGGCCTGATGATGTAGGCGCACAGGACGTGCTCCCCCCCGTCGATGAGCGCATCCTCCTGGAGGCTGAAGTCGGTATAGCGATTGACCTGACTCATGATCGATCCGTCTCTCCTTTTCAGGGACTTCGTGGAGTCTCGTCGGGAGCGCAGGCTCGCTGCATGCCGCCGTGTGCCAGAGCGCCCCTAGCTTTGGTGGGTCGACACTCTAAAGGGCGCAAAGAAAAAGAAAAACAAATCCTTTTTGCTAGCAGGCAAAGCCGTACTTATCGGATCGGCATACCACCCTCAACGGGCCCCGAGGGCCCCTGAGCGGAGGGCGGCCTCGAGGGCCTCAGGCGGCCTCGGCCGTCCCGTCCATGCCCTCCACGACCATGGCCGTGCCGCCAGCGGTGGCCACGGGCAGGATCAGGAAGTTGAGGACGGGGACCGTATTGGCCACCGTGGCCGCGGCACCGAAGCCCAGGGCACCGGGGCGGTAGCGGCGGAGCACCGCGCCCTGCTGCCGGAAGCCCAGGCCGCGGCTGGCCAGTGGCGGGTCGAGGTACTCCCGGGCCAGCATCCACGCCCCGAAGAGCAGCCACAGTAGCGGCGCCACGGCATTGACGCCGGGGATCGCGGAGAGCACGAGCAGCGGCAGGGCCCGGGTGATGAAGTAGACGAGCTTGTAGAGCTCCGTGCCCACCGCCGCCGGTATCTCCGCCAGCGTGCGCAGGGGGTTGGCCGCCTGCTGCGGCGGCCCGCCGCCGCGGAGGTGGCGCTCGACCGCCGCGGCGAGCGGCTCCATGAAGGGCCCCGCGATCAGGTTGGCGAGCAGGCTGGCCGTGTAGAAGACGACGAGCAGCCCGGCCACGATGTAGAGGGGCCAGAGCAGCCACGCCAGCCAGTCCA
>CAJXKI010000094.1 GCA_913055765.1 uncultured Ectothiorhodospiraceae bacterium | reverse complement strand
TCCATGAGCAGGTGCAGGGCGAAGTTCTGCTCGCGGTTGCGGGCGCGCACCCCCCAGACGGCGTTGTGCTCGCGGAAGTCGGTGACGGGGGCCAGGACCGCCTCGCCGTCGGCCACGGCGCGGGTGACGCCCTCGAAGGCGCCGTCCTCGGTGTACAGGCACTGGTTCACCCGCCACGAGGCCCCCTCGGGCACCGGGACCCGGTAGCCGAGCTCGTGGCGGCGGGCCCGGGCCCAGGCCTCGGCGGGGATGGGCTCGACGCCGGTGGGCAGCAGGTCGACGTCGTCGATGACGCGGTCGCTCTCGTAGTCCTCGGCGGCGATCCCGGCGATCTGGGCGCGGATGCGCAGGTTGATGTCCTTGGAGACCAGCACCGGCGTCTGGGCCAGCTGCCCGCGCAGGCGCTCGGCGGCGGCGAGGATGGCGGAGTCGCCCCGGCCGTGGCCCCCGGTCTCGAAGAACAGCCGGCCCGAGGCCTCACCGGGCCGTCCGGCGCCGAGGGGGATGCCCTCGTGCAGCGACCCCGGCGTCCGCCCGGCGAGCAGGCTGTCCAGGAAGCGGCTGACCTGCCGGGCGTTGCGTGCCACCTCGGAGAGCCCCTCCTTGGAGGCGTCCAGCTCCTCGAGTACCGCTGACGGCAGGCAGACGTCGTGCTCCTCGAAGTAGAACAGCGCCGTCGGGTCGTGGACGAGCACCGAGGTGTCGAGGAGGTAGATGCGTTGGGGCGCTTCTCGGGTCATACGCGCTCACCCCCCTTCCGGCGGCGTCCGGCTCGCCGTGCGGGCGGCGGGCGCGCCGGCGCCGGCGCTACTTGGCCGGCTCCATGATGGCGTCCAGGTTGTACTGGTCGCAGAACTCCATGAACTCGTCGCGCAGGCCGGCGATGTGCACCCCCGCCGGCACGTCCACGCTCATGAGTACGGAGAACATCGCCGTGCCGGTGTGTGCCGCCGCGTAGCTGGCGGTGCTCATGTCGCGGATGTTGATCTCCCGCTCCGCGAAGAAGTTCGCCAGCTCGCTGACCAGCCCCGGGTGGTCCAGGGCCACCACCTCGACGGAGTAGGGTAGCAGCTGCTCGCCGTCCTGGGGCGATTCGGTCCGCTGGATGTGGACCTCCAGCCCCATGCGCCGGGCGCTATTCGGCAGGCTGCTCTCAAGCTTGGCCAGCTCGTTCCAGCGCCCGGAGACCATGAGGATGGTGGCGAAGGCGCCGCCGAGCACGCTCATGCGGCTGTCCTCGATGTTGCAGCCGGTCTCGGTGACGGCGCTGGCGAGGTCGTTGACGATGCCGGGGCGGTCTTGCCCGAGGGCGGTGATGACCATGAGGTTCTGCATCGCGCCGGTCGCCCTTCGTCCGCTAGGTGTGCGATGGCAGTCTAGCACGGAATGCCCGCGCCAGGCGTGTGGTACTGGGCGGCGGCAGGCGGGCGGGGGCCGCTGCGCGCTTGGCGCTACGCAGCCCGCTTAGTACCATGGCAAACTTCCCCCAAGCGACTCGTTACCGACGACGGAGGTGGTGATGTTCCGCGGCAGCATGGTGGCGATGGTCACCCCGATGAAGGCGCAGGACGGGATTCGGGAGGCCGTGGACAAGGAGGCGCTCAAGGGGCTCGTGGAGTTCCACGTCGAGCAGGGCAGCGACGCCATCGTCGCCGTCGGCACCACCGGGGAGTCCGCCACCGTCGACTACGACGAGCACTGCGAGATCATCCAGGCCACCGTGGAGGCCGCCGCGGGGCGCATCCCGGTGATCGGCGGCAGCGGCGCGAACTCCACCTGGGAAGCCATCGAGCTCACCCGCAGCGCCATGGAGAGCGGCTGTGACGCCGCGCTGCTCGTGGTGCCGTACTACAACAAGCCCTCCCAGGAGGGGCTGGTCCAGCACTTCACCGCCGTGGCCGAGGCGGTGCCGATCCCGCAGATCCTCTACAACGTGCCCGGCCGCACCGGCTGCGACATGCGCCCGGAGACCGTCGAGCGCCTCGCCGACATCCCCAACATCGTCGGCCTCAAGGAGGCGCAGGGCACCGTGGAGCGGGCCGAGGAGGTCATCCGCCGCTGCGGCGACCGCCTCGACGTCTTCGCCGGCGACGACTTCAACGCCCTGGGCATGATGCGGGTCGGCGGCAAGGGCGTGATCTCCGTCAGCGCCAACGTGGCCCCGCGGCAGATGCACGACCTGTGCGCCGCGGCCCTCGCTGGGGACATGGAGCGCGCTGAGGCCCTCAACGAGTGGCTCACGCCGCTGCACAACGCCATGTTCTGCGAGCCGAACCCGATCCCCGCGAAGTGGGGCGTGGAGCAGCTGGGCATGATCGAGTCCGGCCTGCGCCTGCCCATGACCCGCCTGAGCGAGGCCGGCCAGGCCCAGGTCCGCCAGGCCATGACCGGGATCGGCCTCCTGTGATGGCCCACCTCACCGCTAGGCCCGCCCTCGCCGCGATCGCCGCCGTGCTGCTGAGCGCCTGCGCCTCGGAGCCGCTCAGCCGGGATGAGGTGGATGGCCCCGAGGCCCTGGTCATCCCGCCCGACCTGATCGGCGAGCAGGCGGCCGGCACGGACGGCGGCGCCGCAGGGCCGGGGGAGGGCGACGGTGACCTGCCCGTGGCCGCCGAGCGGACGGTGCCCTCGCGGCTGGTCCAGGCGGGCGATGGTCCCCGCCTGGAGCTGGACATGCGCCTGGGTAGCGCCTGGCGCGCCACGGGGGCCGCGCTGGAGCGGCTCGGCTTCACGGTCCAGGAGCGCGCGCGGGATGCGGGCTACTACGCCATCCGCTACGAGCCGCAGGCGGACGCGGAGATCGAGCAGCCGGGCTTCTTGGCCCGCTGGTTCGGCGGCGCCGAGCGGATCGACACCGACCCGCGGCGCTACCGCATCCAGCTCGAGCGCGCCGACGGGAGCCTGGTGACGGTGCAGATCGACGAGGCGGACGGCGAGCCGGCCCCCGGGCAGCTCGCGGAGCGCCTGCTGACCCTGCTGGACCCTCAGATCTACTGAGCCTATGCTGCAGATCCCAGGGAAACGGGCCCTCTCCCCCTTCCGCACGGCGAAGCTGCTGGAGCGCCTGCGGGCGCGCTGCCCATCGGTGCGCGGGGTGGATGCCGAGCACTGCCACTTCGTCGCCACGGCGCGTCCCCTCTCGGCGCAGCAGCGCTCGATCCTGGGGCAGCTGCTCGACTACGGCGCCGATTATCCGGCGCCGGCGGCGGCCGACGGCGCGGTCGCCACGTTGCTGGTGGTGCCGCGGCCGGGGACGGTATCGCCGTGGTCGAGCAAGGCCACCGACATCGCCCACAACTGCGGCCTGGCCGATGTGGAGCGGATCGAGCGCGGCACCCTCTACCGCGTCACCAGCGATGGCCCCCTGGACGACGAGGCGCACCAGGCGGTGGCCTCGTGCCTCCACGATCCGCTCACCGACGTGGTCCTCGACGATCCGGAGGAGGTGGAGGCCCTGTTCCGCGACCGCCAGCCGCAGCGGCTCGCCGAGGTCGACCTGCTCGGCGGTGGGCGCGATGCCCTGGCGGCCGCCGACGCCGAGCTGGGCCTCGCCCTGGCCGCCGACGAGATCGACTACCTCCTCGACAGCTACACCGAGCTGGGGCGCAACCCCACCGATGTCGAGCTGATGATGTTCGCCCAGGCGAACTCCGAGCACTGCCGGCACAAGGTCTTCAACGCCGACTGGATCATCGACGGCGTCCCCCAGCCGCAGTCGCTGTTCGCCATGATCCGGCGCAGCTACCAGGCGCGCCCCGAGGGGGTGCTCTCCGCCTA
The DNA here is from genome assembly GCA_913055765.1 of uncultured Ectothiorhodospiraceae bacterium. GTDB lineage: Bacteria > Pseudomonadota > Gammaproteobacteria > Nitrococcales > Halorhodospiraceae > Halorhodospira. The sequence continues at coordinate 3,274 of CAJXKI010000094.1, read as the reverse complement.
CAGCGACAACGCCGCCGTCGTGGCCGGCCACGATGCCCGGCGCCTCCACGCCGAGCCCGACGGGGTCTACCGCGAGCGGGCCGAGCCGGCCCACCTGGTCATGAAGGTGGAGACCCACAACCACCCCACGGCCATCGAGCCCTTCGCCGGCGCTGCTACCGGCGCCGGCGGCGAGATCCGCGACGAGGCGGCCACGGGGACCGGGGGCGGCAGCAAGGCGGGGCTGACCGGCTTCTCCGTCTCCGACCTGCGCATCCCCGGCTTCGAGCAGCCGTGGGAGGGCCCCGAGGCGCGCCCCCGGCGCATCGCCTCGCCGCTGGCGATCATGCTCCACGGCCCCATCGGGGCCGCCGGCTACAACAACGAGTTCGGCCGCCCGGGGCTGGCCGGCTACTTCCGGACCCTTGAGCTTGAGGCGCCGGCGTCCGGCGGCGGGACCGAGATCCGCGGCTACCACAAGCCGATCATGATCGCCGGCGGCATGGGCAACATCCGCGACGGCCACGTCCACAAGCGCGACCTGCCGGCGGGCACGCCGGTGGTGGTCCTGGGCGGCCCAGCGCTGCTCATCGGCCTCGGCGGCGGCGCCGCCTCCTCGATCGCCAGCGGCAGCGGCGACGAGGCCCTCGACTTCGCCTCGGTGCAGCGCGACAACCCGGAGATGCAGCGCCGCGCCCAGGCGGTGCTCGACGCCTGCACGGCGCGCGGCGAGGCCAACCCCATCCGCTCCATCCACGACGTCGGCGCCGGCGGGCTGTCCAACGCCATCCCTGAGATCCTCGACGACGCCGACCGCGGCGGCCGGGTGGAGCTGCGCACCGTGCCCATCGACGACCCCGGCATGTCGCCGCTGGCGATCTGGTGCAACGAGTCCCAGGAGCGCTACGTCCTGGCCGTGGACGCGGAGCGGCTCGCGGAGTTCGAGGCGCTGTGCGCCCGCGAGCGCTGCCCCTACGCCGTGGTCGGCGAGACCACCGAGGAGCGCGAGCTGGTCGTCGGCGACGGCTACTTCGACAACACGCCGGTGGACCTGCCCATGGAGCTGCTCCTGGGCAAGCCGCCCAAGATGCTCCGCGATGTGGGCCGCCGCCCGGCGCCGGCCCAACCCCTGGAGCTGGCGGGGATCGAGGTCGCCGACGCCCTGGAGCGCGTCCTGCGCCTGCCGGCAGTGGCCTCCAAGGCCTTCCTGATCACCATCGGCGACCGCACCGTCACCGGCCAGGTGGCCCGGGACCAGATGGTCGGCCCCTGGCAGGTGCCGGTGGCCGACTGCGCCGTGACCCTGGCCGACTACCGCGGCTACGCCGGCGAGGCCATGGCCGTCGGCGAGCGCCCCCCTGTGGCCATCCTCGACGCCCCGGCCTCCGGGCGCCTGGCGGTGGCCGAGGCGCTGACCAACCTGGCCGCGGCGCCGGTGGGCGAGCTGCGCGCGGTGAACCTCTCCGCCAACTGGATGGCCGCCTGTGGCCACGACGGCGAGGACGCCGCCCTCTACGACACCGTGGCCGCCGTGGGGCGCGACCTATGCCCCGAGCTGGGCATCGCCATCCCGGTGGGCAAGGACTCGCTGTCCATGCGCACCGTCTGGTCGGGCGAGGACGGCCAGCAGCACGCGGTGACGGCGCCGGTCTCCCTGGTGGTCTCCGCCTTCGCCCCGGTGGGCGACGCGCGCCGTGCCGTGACCCCGCAGCTGCAGCCGGACGAGGAGACGGTGCTGCTGGCGGTGGGGCTCAGCGGCGGGCGTAGCCGGCTGGGCGGCTCGGCGCTGGCGCAGGTCTATAGCCGTGTCGGCGAGCGGCCGGCGGACCTGGATGAGCCGGCCGCGCTGCGCTGGGCCTTCGACGCGGTCCAGGGGCTCATCGCCGAGGGCCGCCTCCGGGCCTACCACGACTGCTCCGATGGCGGCCTGCTGGTGGCGCTGTGCGAGATGGCCTTCGCCGGGCGCTGCGGGCTGGATGTCGACCTCGACGCCGTCGCCGGCGCGGGGCAGGCGGCGCACCTCGCCGCCGCCTTCAGCGAGGAGCCGGGCTTCGTCCTGCAGCTCGATCCTGCCGATGCCGCCGCCTTCGAGGCTAGCTGCGCCGCCGCGCCGGCCGGCGTGCGGGCGCGCCGGATCGGGGCCCCGCGCGGCGACGACCGGGTCGTGGTCCGCGGCGGCGGCACGGCCCTCGTCGACCGCCCGCGCCGCGAGCTGCACCGCACCTGGGCGGAGACCAGCTACCGCATGCAAGCGCTGCGCGATGACCCCGAATGCGCCGCCGAGGCCTTCGACGCGGTCCCCGACAGCGACGACCCCGGGCTGGCCGCCGCGCAGCCGACCTTCGACCCCGCCGAGGACGTCGCCGCGCCCTACATCACCACCGGCGCCCGGCCGCGGGTGGCGATCCTGCGCGAGCAGGGCGTGAACGGCCACGCCGAGATGGCCGCCGCCTTCCACGCCGCGGGCCTCGAGGCGGTGGACGTGCACATGAGCGATATCCTCGGCGGCGAGGAGGATCTGACCGGCTACCACGGCCTCGCCGCCTGCGGCGGCTTCTCCTTCGGCGACGTGCTCGGCGCCGGCGGCGGCTGGGCCAAGTCCATCCTGTTCAACGATACCGCCCGCGAGGCCTTCCGCGCCTTCTTCCACCGGCCGGGGACCTTCAGCCTGGGGGTGTGCAACGGCTGCCAGATGCTCGCCCACCTGCGCGATCTCATTCCCGGCGCCGAGGCGTGGCCGCGGTTCGTGCGCAACCGCTCCGAGCAGTTCGAGGGGCGCCTGGCCCTGGTCGAGGTCCTGGACTCGCCCTCGGTCCTGCTCAGCGGCATGGCCGGCTCGCGCCTGCCCCTGGCCGTCGCCCACGGCGAGGGGCGGGTGGATTTCAGCGTCGGTGACGCCGCGGCCGCGCAGCCGGTGCTGCGCTACATCGACGGCCACGGCCGGCCCGCGGCGACGTATCCGGCCAACCCCAACGGCTCGCCGGGCGGGCTGACCGGCTTCACCAGCGACGACGGCCGCGCCACCATCCTCATGCCGCACCCGGAGCGGGTCTTCCGCACGGTCCAGCACTCCTGGCACCCGGCAGGCTGGGGTGAGGACGGCCCCTGGCTGCGCATGTTCCGCAACGCCCGGGCCTGGCTGGGGTAGGGCGGCTGCCGCCGCTCGCCGTGGGCGGGGCCGGTGTGGGCCGCCGCGGCCTCTGCCGAGCGCGCCCTCACGGGTCCCCTGCGCTTCTCGCCCGAGCGGGGCCGCGCGCTAGACTCGCTTCGCTCGGACAACGCGCGCTCGCCGAGC
>CAJXKI010000093.1 GCA_913055765.1 uncultured Ectothiorhodospiraceae bacterium | reverse complement strand
CTACCAGCAGGCGCTCAAGCACAGCGCCGAGTTCTTCATCGAGCACTTCGCCATCGACCTGCTGATGGACGACGGCGCCTGCCGGGGCGTGGTCACCCTGGACATGGAGACCGGCACGGTGCACATCTTCCGCGCCCACCAGGTGGTCCTCGCCACCGGCGGCTACGGGCGCGCCTACGCCTCCTGCACCTCGGCGCACACCTGCACCGGCGACGGCAACGGCATGGTCCTGCGTGCCGGGCTGCCGCTGCAGGACATGGAGTTCGTGCAGTTCCACCCCACGGGGATCTACGGCGCCGGCTGCCTGATCACCGAGGGGGTGCGCGGTGAGGGCGGCTACCTGACCAACAGCCGCGGCGAGCGGTTCATGGAGCGCTACGCGCCTACCGCCAAGGACCTCGCCTCCCGGGATGTGGTCTCCCGGGCCATGACGGTGGAGATCCGCGAGGGGCGCGGTGTCGGCGAGCAGGGCGACCACATCAACCTCCACCTCGAGCACCTCGGCGCCGAGGTCGTCCACGAGCGGCTGCCGGGGATCGCCGAGACGGCGCAGATCTTCGCCGGCGTCGATGTCGGCGAGGAGCCGATCCCGGTGCTGCCCACGGTCCACTACAACATGGGCGGGATCCCCACGAACCACCTCGGCGAGGTGGTGCGGCCCCGGGACGGAGACCCCGACGCGGTGGTGCCGGGGCTCATGGCCATCGGCGAGGCGGCCTGCGTCTCCGTGCACGGCGCCAACCGGCTCGGCTCCAACTCCCTGCTCGACCTGGTGGTCTTCGGCCGCGCCGCCGCCCACCGGGCCGGCGAGCTCATCGGCGGGCGCGGCAAGCCGCACGCGCCGCTGCCCGAGGGGGCGCCGGATATGGCCCTGCAGCGCCTCGACCGGCTGCGCCGCGCCAACGGCAGCAAGCCCACGGCGCAGCTGCGCAAGGAGATGCAGTGGACCATGCAGGACTACGCCGCCGTCTTCCGCACCGGCGACGTGCTGGAGCAGGGCTGCCACCGGATGGCGGAGGTCTTCCGCAACTTCGCGGACGTGGGCGTGACGGACCGCTCCCTGATCTGGAACTCCGACCTCATCGAGACCCTGGAGCTGGAGAACCTGCTCGGCAGCGCCGTGGCCACCATCCACTCGGCGCGCAACCGCACGGAGAGCCGCGGCGCCCACGCCCGCGAGGACTACGGCGAGCGCGACGACGAGCACTGGCTCAAGCACACGCTCGCCTCGCTGCGCAGCGACGGCTCGGTGGCCATCGATTACCGGCCCGTCCACCTCGAGACGCTGAGCGACGACGTGGAGGCGATCCCTCCCAAGGCCCGGGTCTACTGAACAGTCCAGGGGGACCGACATGGCAGAGTTCAGGCTTCCCGCCAACTCCCGTATCCGCAAGGGCCACACCTATCGCGCCCCCGACGCCAAGCGGGACCGCGAGGTCCGGCGGCTGCGGGTCTACCGCTACGATCCGGAGGGCGGGGCGAATCCGCGCCTCGACACCTACGAGCTCGACGCCGACCGCGCCGGCCCGATGGTGCTCGATGCCCTGATCCAGATTAAGGATGAGATCGACCCGACCCTGACCTTCCGGCGCTCCTGCCGTGAGGGGGTGTGCGGCTCCTGCGCGATGAACATCAACGGGGTCAACACCCTCGCATGCACCAAGAGCATGGCCGACATCAAGGGGGACGTCACCGTCTACCCGCTGCCCCACCTCGGGGTCATCAAGGACCTGGTCCCGGACCTGAACCACTTCTACGCCCAGTACGCCGCCATCGAGCCGTGGCTGAAGAGCCATACCCCGACGCCCTCGGACCGGGAGCGGCTCCAGTCGAGGGAGGAGCGCGAGGAGCTCGACGGGCTCTACGAGTGCATCCTCTGCGCCTGCTGCTCGACCGCCTGCCCGAGCTACTGGTGGAACAGCGATCGCTACCTGGGGCCGGCGACCCTGCTGCAGGCGTACCGGTGGCTGGCGGATAGCCGCGACGAGGCGACGGGCGAGCGCCTGGACGGGCTGGACGACTCGTTCCGGCTCTACCGCTGCCACACCATCATGAACTGTACGGCCACCTGCCCGAAGGGGCTCAATCCGGGCAAGGCCATCGCCGCCATCAAGCGGATGATCGCCGAGCGCGAGACGTGACCGCGGCGGGGGACGGCGGCGCGGCGCGCAAGCGCCTGCGCTGGCGCTGCCGCCGCGGCACCAAGGAGCTGGACCTGCTCCTGGAGCGCTTCCTGGCCACCGGCCTCGAGGGGCTCGATAGCCAGGGGCAGGCCGCCTTCGAGCGGCTGCTCAGCCAGAGGGACCACGACCTCCAGGCGTGGCTGATCGCCGGGCAGCTGCCCACGGACGGGGAGCTACGGTGGATTGTCGAGCGCATCCGAGCCGCTGAGCTTCCGCCCCCGTCCTAGCGGGGGATGGCTGCTCCTCATCGCCGCCGCGGCGCTATGGGCCGCCGTGGTGGTGGCCAGCAGCGAGCCGCCGCTGGCGGTGGCCCTGCCGTGGCTCGGCGCCCTGGCGGGGGCCGTCCTATGGGCCGTACGCGACCAGCGCCGCCTGCGCCGGATCCGCCGCTGCCACCTCCACGCCGACGGGCGCATCGAGCTGCAGGCTCGCGACGGCGGCCGCGAGCCGGCGCGGCTGGTGGCCAGCCTCGCCCACCCGGGCCTGGTGGTCCTGCGGCTGCGCACGGCCGCCGGGGAGCGCTACGATCTCTTCCTCCCGCGTGGCGGCGTCCCGCCGCGGCTGCACCGGCGGCTCCGTGCCTGGGTGGGGCAGCACCGCCATCGACAGGCCCGGCTCACCCGTCGCCGCGGGCGCGCAGCGAGCCGAACGGCCGGGGACGGGCGGGCACCAGCACGGTGCTGGTGGCCTGCCCCGGATCGCGCTCGGGGAAGTCGAGGGTGTAGTGCAGGCCGCGGCTCTCGCGCCGGCGTCCGGCGCAGCGCACGGTGAGCTCGGCGACGCCGACGAGGTTGCGCAGCTCGATGAGGTCCCCCGTGATCCGGAAGTTGCTGTAGTACTCGTGGATCTCCCGGGCGAGGAGGTCGATGCGGCGGGCGGCGCGCTCCAGGCGGCGGTCGCTGCGCACGATGCCCACGTAGTTCCACAGGGCGCGGCGCAGCTCGGCCCAGTTGTGGCTGATCACCACCTGCTCGTCGGAGTCAGTCACCCGGCTCTCGTCCCACGGCGGCAGCGCCGGCGGGTGCCCCGCCGGGGGGGCGCTGGCGATGTCGCGGGCCGCCTCGGCGCCGAGGACCAGGCACTCGAGCAGGGAGTTGCTCGCCAGCCGGTTGGCGCCGTGGAGCCCGCTGCACGCCGTCTCCCCGACGGCGTACAGGCCGGGCACGTCGGTCCGGGCGCGCCGGTCGGTGAGGACGCCGCCGCAGGTGTAGTGCGCCGCCGGGACCACCGGCAGCGGGTCCGTGCGCATGTCGAAGCCCAGCTCCAGGCAGCGCTGCAGGATGGTGGGGAAGCGCTCCTCGATCACCTCGGCCGGCCGGTGGCTGATGTCCAGGTAGACGCACTCCGCGCCGAGGCGCTTGATCTCGTAGTCGATGGCCCGGGCGACGATGTCACGGGGGGCGAGCTCGCCGCGCTCGTCGAAGCGGTGCATGAAGCGCTCCCCGCTGGGCAGGCGCAGGTAGCCGCCCTCGCCGCGGACCGCCTCGCTGATCAGGAAGGAGCGCTCCTGGGGGTGGTAGAGGCAGGTCGGGTGGAACTGGTTGAACTCGAGGTTGGCCACGCGGCAGCCGGCGCGCCAGGCCATGGCGATGCCGTCGCCGGTGGCGGCGTAGGGGCTGGTGGAGTAGAGGTAGACCTTGCTCGCGCCGCCGCAGGCGAGGACGACGTACGGGGCGCTGAGCAGCGCCACCCGGCCGCTGGCGGCATCCAGGGCGTAGGCGCCGTAGCAGCGGTTCGTCGCCTCCCCCAGGCGGGCGCCGGTGACGAGGTCCACGACGTAGCGGCCCTCGAGCAGCTCGATGTTGGCCCGGTCGGCGGCCAGGCTCGACAGGCTCCGCGAGATGGCCGCTCCGGTGGCGTCCTCGGCGTGGACCACGCGCCGGTGGCTGTGGCCGCCCTCCTGGTGCAGGTGCAGCCCCTCGGTCCCGGTGCCGTCGGCGGTGCGGGACAGGGGCACCTCCTGATCGATGAGCCACGCCACGGCGCTGCGCGCGTGCTCGGCCACGAAGCGGGTCGTATCGGGGTCGTTGAGCGCGGCGCCGGTATCCAGGGTGTCGGCCACGTGGGCCTCGACCGAGTCGGCGGCGTCTAGGGCCGCGGACACCCCGCCCTGGGCGTACGGCGTCGCCCCCTCGGTCAGGGTGCCCTTGGAGAGGATCGCCACGCGCAGGTGGCTGGGCAGCTGTAGCGCTACGGTCAACCCGGCTAGGCCGCTGCCGATGACCAGGACGTCGTAGTCGTAACCCGTTCTTCTCGCCGCCATTTGCTTGCGCTTCCGCTGTCCCATCGGATAGGCTGCCAAGCCTCGCATGCCGCGCGATCTGCGGCAAATTACCCACCTAGGAATGGCCTGGTTGCTGTAGCTGTGCGCGAACTCATATCCCTGCGGCGTGTCTACTGCTACGAGGACCGGCGCTCGACGGGGGGGCGCCGGTAGCGATGGGCTCAGAGCTGAGCGACCGCGAGCTGGTTGAGCGCGTGCAGGCCGGCGACAAGCAGGCCTTCGATGTCCTCGTGCTGCGCTACCAGCACAAGCTGCTCAAGCTCATCGGACGGTACGTGCGCGAGCCGCAGGAGGCGTCGGATGTGGCCCAGGAGGCCTTCATCAAGGCGTACCGGGCGATCCCGAGGTTTCGCGGTGAGAGCAGCTTCTACACCTGGCTCTACCGCATCGGGGTCAATACGGCCAAGAACCACCTGGTCGCCCAGGGCCGCCGGCCGCCGGACACCGATGTCGACGCCCAGGACGCGGAGCGCTACGGCGTGGAGAGCACGCTCCGCGACCAGGATACGCCGGAGGCCGAGGCCTACCGCGACGAGGTCGAGCGCACGGTGGTCGATGCCATCGCCGAGCTGCCCGAGGAGCTGCGCACGGCGGTTACCCTGCGGGAGCTGGAGGGGATGAGCTATCAGGAGATCGCCCAGGTGATGGATTGCCCGGTGGGCACCGTGCGCTCACGGATCTTCCGTGCCCGGGAGGCCATCGACCGGCGGCTGCGGCCGCTGACCGGTGATACATCGTAGGCCCTGGCGTCTATCGGGGAGTTGTGGGTATGTCGCAGGATGACGAGCACGAGCAGCTAGGCGAGCAGCTCTCCGCGCTGGCCGACGGGGAGCTCAGCCGCGAGGAGCGGGCCTTCCTGCTCCGGCGGCTCGGCCACGATGGGGCGGCGCGCGCCCGGCTGGGGCGCTACTTCCTGATGCGCGACGCCTTGCAGCGCACCCTGCCGGCGCAGCCGGATCCGGGCCTCGCCGGCCGGGTGCGTGCCCGGATCGCCGAGGAGCCGGCCCACGACGCCGGATCGGCCAAGGCGCGCGGCGTGCCGGTTATGACGGGTTGGCGGCGCCCGGCGATGGGCGGGGTGCTCGCCGCCACCGTGGCCGCCGTGACCGTCCTCTGGTGGCAGGGCGGGGCGCTGCCCGGAGGGGCTCGCGAGCCGGCCACGGCCGGCAGCGATCCGGCCGCCGAGGCGCCGGCGCCTGCCCCCTCCGCAGGCTCGGCGGTCCAGCCGGTAACCCTCGGTGACCGGGGCGGCCTGTCGTGGCCGCAGCAGGCCCTCCGCGCCCCGGAGCCGGCGGGGGAGCGGCAGGCGGTGACATCGCCCATGCCGCAGGTCCTGCCCTCGCGCGTGGAGCGCCTCACCACCGACCCCGCCGAGCGGACCGAGCCCGGGCGCACCGGCGACAGCGCCGCCTACCCGGCGCAACAGTGAGCCTGGACCGGCACGCAGCGCCGGCGCAGCGGCCTCGCCCGGCACTGCGCGCGGCCGGCGCTGCCGATGCCTTGAGGCGCCAAAGCGCGTAGAATGTGGGCGCCGCCCCGCCGGGGCGGCGTTTCTCATACCGGGGCAGGCAGGACCGAGCGACGCATGGAGAATATCCGCAACTTCTCGATTATCGCCCACATCGACCACGGCAAGTCGACCCTCTCGGACCGGTTCATCCAGCTCGCCGGGACGCTGAGCAATCGCGAGACCCGGGACCAGGTCCTGGATAACATGGATCTCGAGCGCGAGCGCGGGATCACCATCAAGGCGCAGAGCGTCTCCCTGCAGTACCGCGCGCGCGACGGGCAGACCTACGAGCTCAACTTCATCGACACGCCCGGTCACGTGGACTTCTCCTACGAGGTCTCGCGCTCGCTCGCCGCCTGCGAGGGGGCGCTGCTGGTGGTCGACGCCTCCCAGGGGGTGGAGGCGCAGAGCGTCGCCAACTGCTATACGGCCATCGAGCAGGATCTCGAGATCATCCCGGTGCTGAACAAGATCGACCTGCCCTCGGCGGAGCCGGACCAGGTCCTCGAGCAGGTGGAGGGCGTCATCGGGCTCGACGGCGCCGAGGCGCTGATGGTCAGCGCCAAGACGGGCGAGGGGGTCGAGGACCTGCTCGAGGCGCTGGTCCAGCGGGTCCCGCCGCCCTCGGGTGAGCCCGACGCGCCGCTCAAGGCGCTGATCATGGACTCCTGGTTCGACAACTACCTGGGCGTGGTCTGCCTGGCCCGGGTCTTCGACGGGGCGCTGCGCAAGGGCGACCGCATCCGGGTCATGGCCACGGGCCGCGAGTTCCAGGTCGATGACCTGGGGATCTTCACCCCCAAGCGGACCCGCCGCGACCGGCTCGAGGCGGGGCAGGTCGGCTACGTGGTCGCCGGGATCAAGGAGATCGACGGCGCCCCGGTAGGGGCGACGCTGACCCGCGCCCACGAGCCGGCGGCGGCGCCGGTGCCCGGCTTCAAGCACGTCCAGCCCCGCGTCTTCGCCGGGCTGTTCCCGACGAGCGCGGATGACTTCGAGGCCCTGCGCGCGGCGCTCGGCAAGCTGCGGCTCAACGACGCCGCCCTGAGCTACGAGCCGGAGAGCTCCCACGCCCTGGGCTTCGGCTTCCGCTGCGGCTTCCTGGGCATGCTCCACATGGAGATCATCCAGGAGCGCCTGGAGCGGGAGTACGACCTGGACCTGGTCACCA
>CAJXKI010000092.1 GCA_913055765.1 uncultured Ectothiorhodospiraceae bacterium | reverse complement strand
CTCTCCCTGGACGAGGCGTACCTCGAGGTCACCGGCTCCAGCCGCTGCCAGGGGTCGGCGACGCGCATGGCGGAGGCCATCCGGGCGCGGATCCGGGCGGAGACGGGGCTGACCGCCTCGGCGGGGGTCTCCTACAACAAGCTCCTGGCCAAGCTGGCCTCCGACGAGCGCAAGCCCGACGGGCTGTACGTCGTGCCGCCGGCCGACGGCCCGGCCTACGTCGCCGCGCAGCCCATCCGCCGGCTCCACGGCGTGGGCCCGGCCACCGCCGAGCGCATGGCGGAGCTGGGCATCGCCCAGGTCGGCGACCTGCTGCACTGGGACCTGGCCGACCTGCACCGCGCCTTCGGCAACCGCGCCGGGACCCTCCGCGACGCGGCGCACGGCATCGACCACCGCCCCGTGCGGCGGCGCCGCGAGCGCAAGTCCATCGGCGCGGAGCGGACCTTCGGCGACGACGCCCGCGATCCGGCCGAGCTCCAGCGCCGCCTGGCGCCCCTGGCGGCCCGGGTCGCCGAGCGGCTCCAGGCGGCCGACCTGGTCGCGCGCACGGTCACGCTCAAGCTGCGCTACACCGATTTCGAGTCCATCACGCGGCAGGCCTCCCCGCCCCAGGCCGTGACCGGCGCCGCGGAGATCGAGGCCCTGCTCCCCGGCCTGCTCGCCGGGACCGAGGCGGGGGTCCGCCCCGTGCGGCTCCTCGGGGTCAGCCTCTCGGGGCTGCAGCCGCGCCGGCAAGGAGCGGACCTGCTCGGCGGCCTGGGCTGAGGCCGGAGGGACGGCGAGGCCTGGCGGCCGGCGCCCGGCCCGGCTAGCCGCTGGCGAGGCGCACCGGCACGCTCCGGGCCCCCCAGCGCCCGGGCTCCGCCTCGAGGACGCCGGCGCAGGGTGTGCCGCAGTGCCGGCACCGGCCCTCGGCGTCGAGCCGCCACGCCACGAGCCGGTAGCGATCGCGCTCGATAAGCCGCTCGCCGCAGGCGTGGCAGTAGGTCGTCCCGCCCTCCGGGTCGTGGACATTGCCGGTGTAGACGTAGCGCAGCCCCTGCGCCCGGGCGATGCGGCGCGCCCGGGTGAGGGTCGAGACAGGCGTGGCCGGGTAGTCGCTCATCCGGAAGGCCGGGTGGAAGGCGGTGAGGTGCAGGGGGACGTCGGCGCCGAGCTCGTCCACCACCCACTGCGCCATGGCCTCGATCTCGCTGTCGGCGTCGTTCTCGCCCGGGATGATCAGGGTGGTCAGCTCCAGCCAGCAGTCCGTCTCCTGCCGGATGTAGCGCAGGGTATCGAGCACCGGTCCCAGCCGGGCGCCGGTGAGCCTGTGGTAGAAGCGCTCGGTGAAGGCCTTGAGGTCGACGTTCGCCGCATCCATACCTGCGAAGAACGCCGCCCGCGGCTCCGGGCAGATGTAGCCCGCGGTGACGGCCACGGTGCGGATCCCCCGCTCGCGGCAGGCGGCGGCGACGTCGACGGCGTACTCGTGGAAGATCACCGGGTCGTTGTAGGTGAAGGCGATGCTGCGGGCGCCGGCCTGCTCCGCCGCCGCGGCGAGCTGCTCCGGCTCGGCGCGGTCCGTGAGCGTATCCAGCTCCCGGGACTTGCTCATGTCCCAGTTCTGGCAGAACTTGCAGGCCAGGTTGCAGCCGGCGGTGCCGAAGGAGAGCACCGCCGTGCCGGGCAGGAAGTGGTTGAGCGGCTTCTTCTCGATGGGATCGATGCAGAAGCCGCTGGAGCGGCCGTAGGTCGTGAGCACCACCTCGCCGCCCTGGGCCGCGCGCACGAAGCACAGGCCGCGCTGCCCCTCCTTGAGACGGCAGTGGCGCGGGCAGAGGTCGCACTGGAGGCGCCCGTCGTCGAGCCGGTGCCAGTAGCGCGTGGCTACCACCGACGGGTCCGAGGGGGCGCGCTGGCGCGCTGGGCCGGTCATCTCACGCATGGCTCATGCCGGAAACCTGGGGTCGTGCTCCATCGTCTAACCTTGGGACGAGGATAGCCGATCCGTAGTTCCATCAGCAGCGGGAGGTGAGAACCCATGCCACAGGCCACGACCAGCGTCCGTCCGCCCGCCGTCGCCGGGCGCTTCTACCCCGGCGAGGCGGAGGAGCTGCGCCGCACCGTCCAGGCGCTGCTCGCCGAGGCCGGCGAGCCGGCCCGCGATCCGGCCGAGGCGCCGCGCGCCATGGTCTTGCCCCACGCCGGCTACCCCTTCTCCGGGGCCGCGGCGGCCCGGGGCTACCAGCGCCTCGCGCCGCTACGCGAGCAGCTGCGCCACGTGGTGCTGCTCGGCCCGGCCCACTTCGTGGACGTGCACGGCATCGCCCTGCCCGAGGCCGAGGCGCTGGCCACGCCCCTGGGTACCGTCCCCGTGAGCGAGGCGCTGCGCGAGCAGGCGCTGACGCACCCGGAGGTCCACGTGGACGGCAGCGCCCACGCCCGGGAGCACAGCCTGGAGGTGCAGCTGCCCTTCCTGCAGGTCGTCCTGGCGGACTTCGACGTCCTGCCGCTGGCCGTGGGGCGGACCACGCCGCAGTCCTGCGGCGAGCTCATCGAGCGGCTCTGGCGGGCGGACACCCTGATCCTGGTCAGCTCAGACCTGAGCCACTTCCACGATGACGCCACGGCGAGGCGCATCGACGCCGAGACCACGGCGGCCATCGAGTCCGGGGCCCTCGAGGAGATCACCCCGGAGCGCGCCTGCGGGGCGGCCCCGCTGCGCGGGCTGCTGTGGTTCGCCCGCAGGCACGGGCTGCAGGCGCACACCATCGCGCAGTGCAACTCCGGCGATGTCACCGGCGATCGTTCCGCAGTCGTGGGGTACGGCAGCTATGTCTTCCACTGAGCAGACCACCGAGCAGCCCATCGGCACGGACCTGTCCAGGGAGCACGGGGCGCTGCTGCCCCGGCTCGCGCGGCAGGCCATCGCCCACCGGCTGGGGGCCGGCGAGCCGCCGCCCGCGGCCTCGGAGCTACCCGAGGAGCTGACCCGCCCGGGGGCGGCCTTCGTCTCCTTGTACCGCGGCGAGGAGCTACGCGGGTGCATGGGCACGCTAGCGCCCACCCAGCCGCTCGCGGAGAGCGTCACGAGGACGGCCATCGACGCCGCCTTCAACGACCCGCGCTTCGAGGCGGTGCAGCAGAGCGGCGAGCTGGATACGCTGACCGTCACGGTCTCGGTGCTCGGCGAGGCCGAGCCGATGCCTGTCAGCAGCGAGCGGGAGCTGCTGGCGCAGCTGGTGCCGTGGGAGGACGGGCTGATCCTCCAGGACGGGCACCGGCGGGCCACCTTCCTGCCGGCGGTCTGGGCCTCCCTGCCGGATCCGCAGGACTTCCTGGCCCAGCTCAAGCTCAAGGCGGGGCTGATGCCGGACCACTGGTCACCGGATATCCAGTTCGCCCGCTACCGGTCGGTGACCTTCACCGATCCGCCGCCGGCGGGCTGAGGCCGCCGCCGGCAGGCTGAGGCCCTGGCCTCGCGGCAGCCGCCGGCAGGAGGCTGCCCCGAGGCACTGGGGCCGGCGCAAGCCGGCCCCGGCGGGACGCCGCAACCTAGAAGCTGGCCTGGAACTGGGCCAGGAAGGTGGTCTCGGCGTCGCCGTCCTTGTCGAGGTTGAGCTGGGTGCGGTGGTAGTCGCCCGGGCCGTTGTCGGGGTAGTCCGAGGCCTCGGTATCGCCGCTGGGCACGACCACCGCCAGCTGGATCCGGGTCTGGTGGGGCGACGCCGGGGTGAGGAAGAAGTTGGCGCCGAGCCAGGTCTCGCCGAGATCGGCGTCGACGCCGCCGCCGTCGAAGCTGGAGGTGTAGTGCCGCACCACGCCCTCGATGCCGGGCGTCAGCATGTAGCCGCCGTGGACGTACCAAACGTCCCGGTCGCGGCCGTCCACGTGCTGCACGTTGCTGCCGCTGATCCACTCCGCCTTGAGCGTCACCCCCGAGGCCGGCTGCCCCCGTAGACCCAGGCCGTAGACCTGGTAGTCCTCGGCGTTATTCGCCGTGCAGCTGGTGGTGCTGCCGCCGTAGTAGCCCTCGGCGTAGAGGCCCGGCCCGGCCTGGTAGCTGAGCCGGCCGGCGTAGCTGTTGTCCTCGCCCAGTGTACCGGCCTGGTTGGCATCACCGGCGTCACCAGCGCTTGCTCCGTCACTAACGCACTTGCCGGCGCTGGCCTCAACGGCGCCGCTGCGGGTGGCCGGGTTGGCCACGGCCAGGGCGTAGCCGAGCTCCCCGTCGCCGACATTGGGCGCCTCGCCGAAGAGGAACGCGCCGCCGGAGCGCTCGAGCACCAGGGCCTTCTCCATGGAGCGCTTGGGGATATCCAACCGCTTGCCGGAGGTATTGAAGTCCATACCCACCGGCATCTTGCGCATGCCGGCCTGAAGGTCGAGGTTGTCGTTGACGCGGTAGCCGACGACGGCGTCCTTGATGATGTTCGGCAGCTGGTTGGTGTTGGAGGCCGCCTCAAGGGCATCCGAGTCCTCAGCCTCCTCGGTCGACACGCCTGCAGCATTGAAGTCCACCTGCAGCTTGGCGTGGACGCCGTTCCCCCACTGCGCGGTATTGCCGATACGGACCCGGTCGGCGCCGAAGGCGATGCCGCCCCCGTCCCCGTTGTCCTGCTCGCCGGTGGTCTCCGCCGTGATCTGGGCGAAGCCGAACCAATCCACTTCCGGGCCCTGCTGGGCGGCCGCCGGCGTAGTGGCCAGGCCCGTGATCATGGCAGCCAGGAGCCGATTGCGCATCACCACCCTCCTTTGCGTATGGGTCTTCTTCTCGGGTGTAGCCGGGATCAAGCTAGCACCTCGGCTCCGGCCGGCGTATCCACCAAGCGGGATACCCCGAAGGGGATAGCCCTCGGCCGCCTCCCCGGCCGCACCGGGGGTGGGCCTTGCGAGATCCGGATCGCTATGGCGAAATAGAGGGTTCAGGAAGGGTGGCCGAGTGGTCGAAGGCGGCTGACTCGAAATCAGCTGTGGGTCCTGCCCACCGGGGGTTCGAATCCCTCCCCTTCCGCCAGATCAGTGGCCCTACCTAGGCGTACCGAGTCGCTCCGTAGTGGCATAGAGGGCAGCACCCTTGCCTGTGCCGCACATCCCCGCTGAGGCACTCGGAGATGCTGTAGGGATCGATCCGGCGAAGGACGCGCCGGATACAGGCGGGCCCTGCCGCTAAGACGGAGACGCCTCCTCGGACAGGGGCTTGAGCCAGAACACCAGCGGCTTATCCGTCTCCTCCGGCTCGTCCACCTGCTTCCACGGGTAGTAGGCGATGAGGTCGTCCCGGCGCGTGTAGCCGAAGTGCGCCCAGATCGGCTCCAGGGACTGGTACTCTGCGGGGCGCAGGTCGTGGTCCGTCTCGCGCACCACTGTGCAGAAGGCCGCCCACTCGTAGGGACCGCAGTTGCGGGCGTGGCGCTCGCGGGCCTCGAAGAGGTGCCGATACAGGCCCCGCCCCCGGTACGCCGGCAGGAGGATGGACTCCGCCAGGTAGAAGACCCGCCCGATATCGAAGCCCTGCTCGATGAAGGGCGCCTGGAGGCGGGGGGACTCGTCGGTCAGCGGCATGGCGGTGGACAGCCCCACCACCTCATCCCCGTCCAGCAGCACGATGGCCAGGGCCTGCGGCGCCTTGAGGTAGAAGCGCAGGCAGGCGCGCTCCTCCTCCATGGTGCCGTCGTAGAGGTAGGGCCACTCGCTGAAGACCTGCAGGCGCAGCGCAGCGATCTGCTCGAGGCGCTGGCCGATCTCCTCGCCCTCCAGGTACTCGATCTGCAGCTGCTCTGTCATCGCTAGACCCTAGTCGCTCGTTGGGCTGCTCTCCTGCTCCTCCGCCCGTCGACAGATCGCCTCGGCCAACCCCCTGAACAGGAAGGCGTGGGTGGGCCCCATAGCGTACCAGTAGAGCCGGCCTGGCAGCCCCTGGGGGGACCAGTACGCGGTAACGCTGAGCCGGGTGCGCTGCGGCGCCAGCGACGCCACCGTGAACTCCAGCACGCCGGTGCCGGGCGCCTTCATGCCGAAGCCCAGCGCCAGCCGCTCCCGGGGCTCCACAACTAGCACACGCCACGAGTCGATGACGTCCCCAGGCCGCAGGTCGGTGTGGAGCGGGCGCCCGCGGTGCATCCCGTTCCCGCCTACCAGGGCGTCGAGCATCTCGCGCAGGCTCCACAGGGGATTCATGTAGTAGTAGCGGTTGGCGCCGCCGATGGCGGCGAGCTGCTCCCACACCGCCTCCGGCGAGGCCCGCGTAACCGCGGTGGCCCCGTCCTGGTTGGGGAAGCGGGGGTAGGCCAGGGGATCCGTCATGGCTCGAGTGTACCAGCCCAGGCTGCGGAGTGGCCCCATAGGCCCGATGGGGGATGGCGTCTCCGCGCTACGCCTCGAGCAGCTCGCGCAGCCCCGCCTCGTCGAGGACCTCAACCCCCAGCTCGCGGGCCCGGTCGAGCTTGCTGCCGGCGTCATCGCCGGCGACGACGTAGTCGGTCCGCTTGGACACGCTGCCCGTCACCCGACCGCCCCGGGCCTCGATGGCCGCCTTGGCCTCGTCGCGGGTCATGCCCGCCAGGGTGCCGGTTAGCACGAGGGACTTGCCGGCGAGCGGGGCCGACGCGGCCTGGTCATCCGGTGCCGGCGGCTCCGGCCAGTGGACGCCGGCGGCGCAGAGGCGCTCGACCACCTGCCGGTTGTGCGGCTCGGCGAAGAAGCCAGCGATGGCCTGGGCCACCACCGGGCCGATGTCCTCAAGGGCCTCCAGCTCGCCGGCCGGCGCGGCCATGATCCGCAGCAGGGCCTCGCTGGTGACGGCCGAGTCGGCCTGCAGCCCGGCTGCATCGCGCAGCGCCTCGCGGCCGCCCCGCGGGATATCCGGGCGCAGGGTGTAGGCCGACTCGGCCAGCTGCCGGGCGGTCGCCTCGCCCACGTGGGGGATCCCCAGGGCGTAGAGGAAGCCGGCCAGGGTCGTATGCTTGGCCCGCTCCAGGGCCACCAGCAGGTTGTCGGCGGACTTGTCGCCCATGCGCTCCAGGCCGGCGAGCTGGGCGTGGCCCAGCTGGAAGAGGTCCGCCGGGTCCTGGACCATACCCTTGGCCACCAGCTGCTTGATGATCTTCTCGCCGAGCCCGTCGATATCCAGGGCGCGGCGCGAGGCGAAGTGGCGGAGCGCCCCCTCGCGCTGGGCGGGGCAGTAGAGGCCGCC
>CAJXKI010000091.1 GCA_913055765.1 uncultured Ectothiorhodospiraceae bacterium | reverse complement strand
CTCGTCCTGGTAGCCGGAGTCGCCGCGCACGCGCTGGTCGCCGCCGGAGCAGAAGGCCAGGTCGCCGTAGCCGGTGACGATGATGACGCCCACGTCCTGGTCGAAGCGGGCGTCGGCCACGGCCTGCTGCATCTCCAGCACGGTGCGCGGCCGGAAGGCGTTGCGCACCTCGGGCCGGTTGATGGTGACCTTCGCGATGCCGTCGGCCTTGTGGTAGCGGATGTCCGTGTAGCCGGCCGAGCAGTCGGTCCAGTCCAGGGCCGGCGCGATGGAGTTGGGGTGCTCTTCGCTCATGGTCAGGGGCGCTCGCCGATGCTGGTGCGTTGGATGATCCCGGCCACCGCCGCGGGGGCCTCAGCGTGGCAGTTATGCCCGACGCCGCCGATCTTGGCAACCGTCAGCCCGGGGGCCTCGGCGGCCAGGGCGTCGGCGAGGGCGCAGAACTTGGCGTCGCGCTCGCCGGCGATGTAGGCGCGGGGCGCGGGCAGCCGGCGCAGGGCAGGGCGCAGATCCGGCTGCCCCGCCAGGCTGGCGGCGCGCAGGGTGGCGGCCAAGTGGTCCGGCCGGTGCCCGGCACGCCGCTGGATCAGGGCCTGGCGCCGTCGCTCGGTGAGGTCGGCGAAGATCGGCTGCCGGTACCAGGCGTCGAGGGCCTCGCGCCACGGCCATGCCTCGAAGCGCTGCGCCCAGGCCTCGTCGTGGCGGCGGCGCTCGGTGCGGGACGCGGGGTCCTGGAGCCCGGGGTGGGCCCCCTCCAGGATCAGGGCGCTGAGCCGCTGCGGGTAGCGGTGCGCCAGCGCCAGGGCCAGGCGTCCGCCCAGCGAGTAGCCGACCAGGGCCACGCGCGCCGGCAGCGCCTGGCCGAGGCGCTGCCACAGCGCCTCGGCCAGGCCGAGCAGCTCGGTGGCCGGCGGCGGGGCGCCGTCGTGGCCGGGCAGCGGTGGCGCCAGGCAGCGCCAGCCCGGGGGCAGCGCCTCGGCCACGGGGCGCCACTCCTCGGGGTCGCCGAGGAGGCCGTGGAGGCAGACCACGGTGGGGTGGCCCGGGCTGCCGGTGGCCAGCCACGCCGGCGCCGCCACGGCTCAGCCGGCCTCCAGGGTCCGGAAGAGGGCGGCGATCTGGCCGCTGCCCAGCTCGGGGGGGCAGGCCGCCTCGAGGATGCTGCAGCCGCCGCGGGCGAGGGCCTCGGTGTAGGCGGCCTCCAGCTCGGCGGCGTCCGTGCAGCGGCGGTACGCCACCCCGAACTGCGCCGCGGCCTCGGCGAAGCCGAGCCCGTGGGGGGTGCGGAAGAGCCGGCGGTGGGCGTCGCCCTCGTGTCGCGCCGGCAGCAGGTCGAAGATCCCGCCGCCGTCGTTGTTGAGGATCACGGCGATGCACGGCTGCGTCGCGGCGGCGAGCAGCGCCAGGCTGTTGAGGTCGTGCAGCGCCGCCAGGTCGCCGAGCACGAGGGTGGTCGGGTGGGCGGCGGCGTGGCCGGCGGCGGTGGCGAGGAGCCCGTCGATGCCGCTGGCGCCGCGCTGGGTGAGGCAGCGGTTGCCGCCGCCCGGCTCGGCGAAGAGGTCCAGCGCCCGGATGGGCAGGCTGTTGCCGGCGAAGAGGGTCATCCCGGGCGGCAGCAGGCGGCTGAGGCGCGCGGCGGCGCTGGGCTCGGCGAACGCCTCCTCGGCGGCGGCGCGGCGCCGCTCGCGGACCGTCGCGGCGGCCTCGGCCAGGCCGGGCAGCGGGGATTGGGGGGTGAGCGGCAGGCTCCGGCACAGGGCAGGGATCTCGGCCTGGACGGCGCTGGCCTGCCAGTCCGGGTCCAGGTAGCCGCTGTGGCGGCTGACCAGCCAGCGCCGCGGCGCGTGCTCGGCGAGCCAGGCGGGTAGGCGCCGGCCGGTGAGCCGCCCGCCGAACTGGATGACCTGCCGGGCCTCGGTGCACGCGGCGCGCCCGGCGGGGCTGGCGAGCAGCAGCTCGGGGCTGTCGACCACGCACGGGTGGTCGCGTAGCCGCAGCTGGCTGCCCAGGTCGGCGAGCACGGGCACGCCGCCGGACTCGGCGGCGGCGAGGACGGCCTCCGCCTCGTCGGCCTCCAGCTGCCCGGCGACGAACAGCAGGGGCGGCTCCGGGGCGGGCAGCGCCGGGGGCCGGGGCGCGCCGCTGCGCACCGGGGGTGCCGGCAGCGGCGGCGCGGCCGGCTCCTGGCCGCCGTAGAGGGGCTCGCGGAACGGGGCGTTGATGTGGACCGGCCCCGTATCGGCGGCGGCCGTAGCGGCGCCCAGGGCGCCGTCCAGGCGCCCGGCGAGCCAGGCGCCGTCCAGCTGCGCCTCCGGTACCGGCAGCGCCAGGGCGGCGCGGACGTGGGGATCGAGGATCCCCTCCTGGGGGATGGCCTGGTTGGCGCCGCAGGCGTGGAGCTCCGGGGGGCGGTCGGCGCTGACCGCGATCAGGGGCAGGTGGCTCTGCCAGGCCTCGGCCACCGCCGGGTGGAGGTTGGCCACGGCGGTGCCGGAGGTGGTGATCACCGCCACGGGCCGGCGGTGGGCCCGGATCAACCCCAGGGCGTAGAAGGCCAGGCCGCGCTCGTCGTAGTGGCTGTGCACCGCCAGGTCCCCGCCCGGCTCTGCGCGGCGCGCCGCGGCCAGCGCCAGGGGTGCGCTGCGGCTGCCCGGGGCGAGGCACAGGTCGCGTACGCCGTGGGCCCGCAGGCGGTCCAGCAGGGCGCCGGCCCGGGCGGCGTTGAGGTCCTCGGTGGCTGATCCTGTCATCCGTTCACCCGTGGACGGCGGCCAGGAAGGTCTCGATCTTCGCCTCTAGCTCTTGCCATTCGGCCTCGGGCTCGGAGCCCTGGACGACCCCGGCCCCGGAGTAGCACCAGGCCTGCTCCGCGCCCACCAGCGCCGAGCGGATGGCGACCGCCAGCTCGGCGCCGTCGCCGGTGAGCAGGCCCACGACGCCGCTGTACCAGCCGCGCTGGAAGCCCTCGCGGCGCGCGATCAGCGCCTGGGCCGGCTGCCGGGGGAAGCCGCAGACCGCCGGGGTCGGGTGGAGGGCCTCGAGCAGCTCGGCGTCCCCCACGCCGGGGCGCAGCACGGCCCGGATGGGGAGCTGGAGGTGCTGGATGCGGTCGAGCTTGAGCACGCCAGCCTCCGCCGGCGCCTCGACTTCCGTGGCCCACGGCTCCAGCTCGCTGCGGATGTAGCGGGTCACCCAGCCATGCTCGCGGACGAGCTTGGGGTCCTCGCGCAGCGAGGCCGCCAGCTCGGCATCGGCCGCGGGGCCCTCGCCGCGGCGGACGGTGCCGGCCAGCGACTCCGTCTCCACCCGGCGGCCGCTGCGGCGGAAGAGCCGCTCCGGCGAGCACCCCATGAAGATCCGGCCGGCGTGCTCGATGGCGAAGGTGTAGCTGCCGCCGGCCAGCGCCGACCAGCGCCGGAGGGTGGCGAACGCCGGCAGCGGCCGGTCCAGCTGCAGCGCTACCCGGCGCGCGGGCACGGCCTTCTGGATGCGGCCCTGCTCGATGTCGTCGAGCAGGGCGTTGATGCGGGCCCGGTGCTCGGCCCGGCCGGGCGTCTCCTGGCGGGCGACGATGCGGGGCGGCTCGGCCGCCTCGGCCGCCTCGGCCGGGCGCAGGGCCCGGAGGAGCCCCAGCAGCCCCGAGCGCTGCCGCCGGAGCTCGGCCTCGTCCCGGGCGTGGAGGTGGGCGGCGAGCTGCTGCCCCTCTGCCGCCGTCTCCAGCGCTACCGCCGGCAGGAGCGCCAGCGCCGCCGGGAAGCCCGCCCACTCCTCCGCCTCGCCGCTGCGGCCGTCGAAGGCGAAGGCGCTCAGCACCGGCACGCCGGCCTCCCCGGCGAGCCGCTGCGCCCCCTCGAGGAGGCTCCGGTACGCGGCCGCCCCGTCGGCTCTCATCCGCCAGGCCGCGCCCAGGCCGGCGATCTGCCGCCCGCCGTCCCGGTCCTGCCAGTAGCAGCGCGGTGCCAGGGGGTTGGCCTCCAGCCAGGCGAGGGGGTCGCCTTGCGGGATGGGGACGGCGGCGCGCAGCAGCCCTCGCTCACCCGCTCGCCACGCCTGGACCCGCTCGATCAGCTCGGCCACGGCCCGGCGCCAGGCGTCATCCGCGGCCGTGGTCGGCGCCCTGGGGTCCGGCTCCGCCGGGGGATTGGCACGTTCCGGGCTACGAGGCATGGCTTTCCAGGGTGCAGGGGCGCTGCGTCTGCTGCGGGTGCGGGCGCCCGGGCGTAGATCCATACTGTACCTGAATGGCCTCTCAGGCGCACGATCCAGGCGGCGCCTGCCCGGGCGGGGCGAGGCCGGCACGGCGCGGCCGCCGCGGGGGTGCGCAGGGGGCCGCCGGCTAGCGCCGTGGTGCTGCCCGTGAGCCGCTCGAACCCCGCTGCGGCGAGGCAGGAGGCCGTCGCCTGAGGGTACGGCCTTTGGGCAGGGACGTCACCTCGGGCGGCTGCCGGGGGCGCGTCACCGGCAGGGCCCCCGCCGGGGTTGGGCTGCGCGGCCCTCAGCGGCTAGAGTGAGCGGCATAGGGGGAATGGCCCCTGGTCCCTGCCCCGTGATCGAGAGGGCGATCGCGTGTCCCGAGCGAGCACCCAGGCCGCCGACGATGACCCCTAGCACAGCGCGGCCCGGACCGTGGGGCCTGGGAGGCGGCGGGCCGACGACCTACTGCCTGACGCTGTTCGTCACCGAGCCGCTGCGGCCGCGCATCGGCCGGCTCGGCAGGGTCCGGGTGCCCGCCGGCTGGCTGGTCTACACCGGCAGCGCCCGGCGCAGCATGGACGCCCGGATCGCCCGCCACATGCGCCGCGATAAGCCGCGGCGCTGGCACCTGGACTACCTCACCTGCGACCCCCGTGTGATCGTGGTCGCCGTCACCCGCCACGCCGAGCCGGAGTGCCAGCGCAACCAGCGCAACGGCGGGCGGGGCGTGGTGCCAGGCCTGGGCGCCAGCGACTGCGCCGCTGGCTGCGGCAGCCACCTGCGCTGGCTCGACGGGCCCTGACGGGCTCTGCCGGGCCCGGATCCACCAACGGCCCGAGGAGGGAGCATCGATGTACGTAGACCCCATGCCGCTGAGCGCCTACCCGTGGTACCTCAAGCCCCTGCTCTGGTGGCAGCGCCGCCGCCAGGGCGTGCTGCCCGCCCCAGTGCGGCTGTGGGCCCGGCGCCCGCGCCTGCTGGCCCCCCTGACCCTGCTGCGCCGTGCCTTCCAGCGGCAGGGCGCGGCGCTGGAGCCGGACCTGCGTGACCTGCTGGCGCTGCGCGTCGGGCAGATCAACGAGTGCGCCTACACGGTGGACGAGCGCGCCCATGGGCTCCGCGAGCGGGGCGTGGCCTGGGAGAAGATCCGGGCCGTCGGCGACTGGCGGGACAGCGATGCCTTCACCAACCGCGAGCAGGCCGTGCTCGCCTACGCTGAGGCCATGACGCGGACCGAGGCGCCAGTGGGGGCGGATATCATCGGGGCGGTCAAGCGCCACCTCGACGACGATGGGCTCATCGAGCTCACCGGCCTGGTCGGCCTCGAGAACATGACGACGAAGTTCAACGCCACGCTGGACGTGCCGCCCCGCGGGTTCTGCACAATGACGGTCAATGCCCGCGGCGAGGCCGTGGCCTGGGGCGTAAACCGGCCGGGGGAGGAGTAGGATAGGGGGCTTTTGTAGCCGCGCGACGGAGGAGACGCCGTGAGCAACCTCGATCAAGCCCTCATCGGCAACTGCGCCTATGCGGCGCTGGTCAATCGCCAGTCGGAGGTCACGTGGGCCTGCATGCCGCGCTTCGACGGCGATCCGGTCTTCTGCTCGCTGCTCGGCCCGCCCGCCGCTGATGCCGGCGCCGGCCGCTTCGCCATCGAGCTCGAGGGCCTGGCCCGGAGCGAGCAGTGGTACGTGCGCAACACCGCCATCGTGGTGACCCGGCTCTACGACCACGACGGCGGGGCGATCGAGATCACGGACTTCGCCCCCCGCTTCGAGCAGTTCGGCCGCACCTTCCGGCCGGTGATGCTCATCCGCCAGGTCCGGCGCCTCTCCGGCTCGCCGCTGATCCGCCTGGTGGTGCGGCCGGTCTTTGAGTGCGGCCGCTCGCTGCCCACCATCACCCAGGGCAGCAACCACGTCCGCTACGTCGGCCCGGGGCAGGTTCTGCGCCTGACCACGGACGCCTCGGTGACCGCGGTGGTGGATGAGACCCCGTTCATCCTCGAGGATGATCTGACCCTGGTCCTCGGCCCCGACGAGACCCTGCCCAGCTCCGCCCACGAGACCGGCCACCAGTTCTACGACCACACCTGCACCTACTGGCAGGAGTGGGTGCGCAGCCTGGCGATCCCCTTCGAGTGGCAGGAGGCGGTGATCCGCGCGGCGATCACCCTCAAGCTGAACACCTTCGAGGATACCGGCGCCGTCATCGCGGCGGTGACCACCTCCATGCCGGAGGCGCCGAACACCGGCCGCAACTGGGACTACCGCTACTGCTGGCTGCGCGACTCCTACTTCGTCATCAACGCCCTCAACCGCCTGGGGGCGACGAAGACGATGGAGCACTACGTGCGCTTCATCCTCAACACCACGGCGGGCAACGCCGCCGGCCACGACCTGCGCCCGGTCTACCGCATCAACGGCCGTGACGATCTGGAGGAGAGCATCGCCTACGGCCTGCCCGGCTACCGCGACATGGGGCCGGTGCGGATCGGCAACCAGGCCTACGAGCAGAACCAGAACGACGTCTACGGCTCGGTGATCCTGGCCACGGCGCACCTGTTCTTCGACCAGCGCCTGCGCCGCCGGGGCGATGAGGCCCTCTTCCGGCGCCTCGAGGACCTCGGCGAGCGGGCCGTGGCTGTCTATCGGCAGCCGGACGCGGGGCCGTGGGAGTTCCGCGGCTTCGAGAAGGTGCACACCTTCTCGGCGGCGATCTGCTGGGCGGCCGCGCGCGCCCTGCGCGCCATGGCCAACGAGTTGGGGCTCGTCGAGCGGGCCGAGTACTGGCGGGAGCGATCCGCCGAGATGGCGGAGACCATCCGCACCGAGGCGTGGGACCACGAGCGCAACAGCTACATGGCCAGCTTCCATGGCAAGGACATGGACGCCAGCCTGATGCTGCTCTACGAGTGGGGCTTCCTGCGCGCCGGCGACCCGCGCCTGGTGGGCACGGTCCATGCCGTGGAGCAGGAGCTGCGCGAGGGCGACTTCCTCTTCCGCTACGTCCACGAGGACGACTTCGGCCGGCCCCACAC
>CAJXKI010000090.1 GCA_913055765.1 uncultured Ectothiorhodospiraceae bacterium | reverse complement strand
GTCACTTCCCGGCTCGCTTTCGCTCACCGGTTGACAGCGCCGGGACACGGCGCTGCGCGCCGTGCCCGGCGCACCATGCAAGGACCGACAGGGAGCATGCCCCCTGTCGGTCTATCATCATGTCCGGCGCAACATCCTACCCCGCTCTGGGTGTGGGTGTTGCGCGTGAGCATTGCGTCTACGACCATCCACCGTATCCATCGGAGGCGCCGGATCGCGCCTCGCATGCGGCGCCATTGAGGCGCCCACCGCGGACCCCAGCTACCGGCTCGCTTCGTGCCTCAGGAGCCAGACCATGAGTCATATCCTCGTCCTCTACTACTCCATGTACGGCCATGTTGAGACCATGGCCGGCGCCATCGCGGAGGGAGCGCGCAGCGCCGGCGCCCGGGTCACGGTCAAGCGAGTCCCAGAGACCATGCCGGAGGATATCGCCCGCCAGGCCGGCGCGAAGCTCGACCAGGAGGCCCCGGTCGCCGATCCCAAGGAGCTGGCCGAGTATGACGGTATCCTCTTCGGTACGCCGACGCGCTTCGGCAACATGGCAGCGCAGATGCGTAACTTCCTGGATCAGACCGGCTCCCTCTGGTTCAACGGTGAGCTGATCGGCAAGGTAGGCAGTGTCTTCACCTCCACCGGCACGGGCGGTGGCAACGAGACCACCATTACCTCTTTCTGGCACACGCTGGCGCACCAAGGGATGGTGATTGTCGGCCTGCCCTACGCCGCCAAGGAGCTGATGGACATCTCGATCGTCAAGGGGGGCAGCCCTTACGGGGCCGCGACGATAGCAGCCCCCGACGGCAGCCGGCAGCCGATCGATCAAGAGCTATCCATGGCCCGTTTCCAGGGCCAGCATGTCGCCCAGATCACCGAGCGCTTGCACGGCGCGGGGTAGGCTAGCTAGCCCCTCGAGAGGGGGGTCCGGAGGGGCTGGCGCTGCTCCGCCATCGAGGGTATGGCCCCGCCCCGTAGCCGCTTCGCCTACCCAGCTAGCGGCGCGAGCCGAGAGCGCGCGGGCACGCTGCATGCCGCGACCGGCGGCTGGTATGCTTAGCTGCTGACCGCCGGGGACGAGGCACGCTCGCCACAGCAGGCCTCCCCCGCTAAGCAGCACGCGGAGCAGAGGGCGCGCACCATGCTACGACGCTTCACGCCGGCAGCGGCCGTGGCCGTCGCTGTCGCCGCCACCGGTGCCACGGCCGCATCGGAGGAAGGGGGCCGACGCGAGGCCACCGCCAGCCTCGGCATCACCATCAACCAGGGCAACACCGAGAGCCAGCGCTACCACCTCTCCGCCGAGTACCTGGAGCGCTCCAACGCCCATCGCTACAGCGCCAACCTGGAGCTCAACCGCGGCCAGGACGACACGGGCGAGGAGGACGTCAACAACTCCCGCGTGGGCGTAGGCTACGACCGCTTCTTCCACGGCCCCTGGTACGCCTACAGCAGCGCCTCCTGGCGCCAAGACCGGCAGGCCGACCTGCGGCAGCGCTACGTGCTCAGCGGCGGGGCGGGCTACCAGTTCTTCGACAGCGACCGCCTCCGCCTCTCCGCTGAGACGGGGCCGACCTACGTCAGCGAGCAGACCATCGAGACCGAGGAGCGGACCCGCGAGGCAGCCGCCCGCTGGGCGCTGGACTACCGGCAGGACCTCGCCGAGGAGACGCTACGCCTGTTCCACCGCCACGAGCTGATCGTCGTCACCAACGACGTGGAGCAGTGGTTCCTGACCACGCGCACGGGGCTGCGCCTGCCGCTGAGAGCGAATCTCAGCGCCAGCCTCCAGCTCAATTACGACTACGACAACAGCCCACCCCCGTCGGCCGAGTCCGACTACGACGCCACCACGCTGGTGAACCTCACCTACAGCTGGTGACCGCCGCGGCCGACGGCTACGGCACGCCGAGCCAGCCTGGAGGGGCCGATGACCGACGAGGAGCCACCCCCGAGCCCCGGCCCTAGGACGGGCATGGCCGGGATGGATGAGGCCGATGAGCAGCGCTACCGCCTGGCGCAGGAGGCCGCACGCTTCGGCATCTGGGAGTGGGACCTGGAGAGCGACCGCATCTACTGGGATGCGGCCTCCTGGCGGATGCTCGGCTATGAGCCCGCCCAGGACCGGATCCTCAGCTACGCCGAGTGGCGGACCCAGATCCACCCGGCGGATCTCGAGCGCATTGAGCCGATGGTAAGGGAGGGGATCGCAAGGGGGGAGCCGTTCACCATCGAGTTCCGGTATCGGCACGCCGATGGCGGGTGGCTCTGGATCCAGGGCCGGGGGCAGACCACCCGGTGGGGCCCGGACAGGGCCCCCGCCTACGTCATGGGCGCCCACGTGGAGATCGAGCAGCTCAAGGAGACGGAGGCGGCGCTCCGCCAGCGCGAGCAGGCGCTGTCCAAGAGCGAGCGGCGCTTCCGGCAGATGGCGGAGAGCATCGACGAGATCTTCCTGCTGCGCACCGGCAATGAGCTGCTCTACATCAACCCGGCCTGCGAGCGCTTCCTGGGCTACCCCCCCGAGGCGTTCGGCTCCGACTTCAACAGCATCCTGGCGATGGTCCATCCCGAGGACCGCGAGCGCACGCGGGCGGCCTTCCAAGAGGCAGAGGCGAGCGGGGAGCCGAGCGACGTCGTCCACCGCATCGTGCGGCGGGACGGTGAGGTGCGCTGGTTCCATACCCAGGGCTACCTCCTGCATGACGAGCAGGACGGCTGCCTGCTGCGTACCGGGACCGCCCGGGATGTCACCGCCTACAAGGCGCTCCAGCACCAGCTCGAGGCGGCCAACCAAGCCAAGAGCACCTTCCTCAACGCCGTCAGCCACGACCTGCGCACCCCGCTCAACGCGCTGATGGGCTTCACCGATCTCCTGGCCGAGTCGCCCCTCGACGCCGAGCAGCGCCGCTACATCGCGCTCTGCCAGAGCGCCGCCCAGCGCCTGCTCGGGCTCATCGACACGCTCCTCGAGCTCACGAGCCTCCAGAACGGGCAGGTCGAGGCCAGCCGCCAGCCCGTGGCGCTGCGCTCGTTCCTCGAGGCGCAGCTCGAGCTGATGCGCCGCCAGGCCACGGGCAAGGGGCTGGCGCTGGCCGGGCACGTCGACCCCGACCTACCGACGTACGTCGAGACCGACCCCAACCGCCTCGCCCAGGTGCTGTTCAACCTCATCGGCAACGCCATCGACTACACCGAGGCGGGCAGCGTCGAGGTCGCCGTCGAGCGTGACAGCCCGGAGCGGGCGCGCATCACGGTCCAGGACACCGGCCCGGGGATCTCGCAGGAGCGCCAGCAGCGGATCTTCGAGCCCTTCGAGCGCGGCGGCCAAGCGGAGCGGCAGGAGCACCACGGCCTGGGGCTAGCCGTGGCCCGCGAGCTGGCCCGGGTCCTCGGCGGGGATATCGAGCTCGACAGCGAGCCCGGCGCGGGCTCGACGTTCACCGTGACGCTGGACCTGCCCGCGGCGAGCGACGAGGCGCCCGCAGCGCCGCCATCCGGACCGGCGGCAGGCGCCGACGCCGAGCGGCCCGGCGAGGGGCTGCGCGTGCTCGCCGCCGAGGACGACGGCACCAACGCGCTCCTGCTCCAGCGCCTGCTCGAGGGGGCCGGGTGCACGGTGAAGGTCGTCGCCGACGGCGAGGCGGCGCTCGCCGCGGCGGCGCGCCTGGGGCCCGACCTCGTGGTACTGGATCTGGAGATGCCGCGCATGGACGGCTACCAGGCGGTCGAGGCCCTCCGCGCCCAGGAGGCGGCGCAGCGGGCGCCCCGTACCCCCGTGGCCGCGCTGACGGCGCACGCCCTGCAGGAGACGCGGCAGGCCTGCTATGCGGCCGGTTTCGACACCTACCTCAGCAAGCCCGTCGGCTGGCCGGCGATCAGCCAGCTCCTCGCCTGGGCCCACCGATTCCGAGAGGACGAGACATAGGGGGCCCTAGCCGAAGGAGGCCCCGGCCGCCCTCTTCTGGCGACCGGGGCCAAGCGAACGGCCCCACGGGCCCTGCGGGCGCAGGGCCATCTAGGCCGTGGTGCCGCTCAGCAGCGCTCCGCGGCGGAGACCGGCTCCTCCTGCTCGGCCTCCTGGGCCTCGCCCTGCTGGCCCTGGGCCTGAGCACCGGCCTGGTCCTCGGCCTCCGCGTCCTGGCGGTTCACCTCGCGGACGTAGTTGCGCTGCGCAGTAACCATGCAACCCAGCATATCGATATACCCCCTTTTGGATGTACCTCTCGGATCGAGGTCAGCCTCGATCATATCCTTCTAATACACCGAGGCACGGCCGCGCAACCGGTGCGCCCACCGGGCCGCAACCGTGAGACCGTAGGCAGGGGAGGCCTAGCTGCTCCCGCCCGGCGAATAGACCGAGCACCAGCCGCCCTTGTGGACGAGGACGTCGCGGAAGCTCGGATGGACGCACCGCCCGTACGGGTCATCGACCATCTGCGTCCAGAACTGGCAGTTCTGGCAGACCTGGCCGGAGCGGTGGCGCGGGTGGTCCGTGCTCGAGGCGTCCTCGACGTAGTTGTGGGCGTGGCCCGGCTCGGCCGGCTGCCGGCCCGCGCCCTCGCGGCCCTGACCCTTGCCCTGGCCACCTTGCCGATCCGCGCTGCGCCCCTGGCCTCTGCCCTGGTCGCCTTGCTGCGCGTTGCGCCCCTGGCCTCTGCCCTGCTCGCCTTGCTGCGCGCCGCGGGCCTGTCCCTCGCCCGCCTCGTCTTCCTCCTCCTCGTCGTCGTCCTCGTCCCCCTCGTCGTCTTCGTCCTCGTCTTCGTCCTCGCCCTCAGAGCGTGCGGCCTCGATGGCCTCCTCGCACAAGCGCTCCCGGGCCTCATCCAGCGCCTCCCGGGCAGTCTCGCGGTCGACGCCCTCAAGCTCCTTCATGAGGCGCTCGGCGAGCTCGTCCTCGTCCGCGGCCCTCGCGACCGTCGGGACGGCCACGACAGCGGCCGGCGCCGCCGCAAGTGCGCCCAGGAGGCGGCGGCGGTCCAGCCCCCCAGCTCGCTCTTGCTGATCTCGGTCTTCTCGCATGGTGGCTCCTCCTTTGGATTGCTCGGGTAAGCCTTGCACAACCAGCACGGCTCAGCAAAAAGTCCCGCACGCGGATTGTGCCGTCGCCGCCGCCTGGCCGGGCCACCATGGCGGTGAGGATCACCGCCCCATCAGGAGCCCCAGCCATGGACGCACGCACCGTCGGCCTCGATGCCCTCCCCTGGCAGCAGAGCTACGCGACGCTGCCGGAGCGCCTCTACAAGCGGGTCGGCCCGCGGCCTGCCCCGGCCCCGGGCTGGATTCGGCTCAACCACGCCGTGGCACGCTCGCTGCGGATCGATCCGGCCTCCCTCGCCGGTCCGGACGGGCTGGCCGTGCTCGCCGGCAACCGCGTCCCGGCGGCGGCCGAGCCCCTCGCCCAGGCCTACGCCGGCCACCAGTTCGGCCACTTCGTCCCGCAGCTCGGTGACGGCCGCGCCCTCCTGCTCGGCGAGCTCACCGACAGCACCGGCATCCGCCGCGACGTCCAGCTCAAGGGCAGCGGTCCGACGCCCTTCTCCCGCGGCGGCGACGGCCGCGCCCCCATCGGGCCGGTGATCCGGGAGTACCTCGGCAGCGAGGCCCTGGCTGGCCTGGGGGTGGCGACCACCCGCGCCCTGGCGGCGGTGACCACCGGTGGGACGGTATACCGCTGGCAGCCGGAGCCCGGCGGCGTGCTCGCCCGCGTGGCCGCGAGCCATCTGCGCGTCGGCACCTTCGAGTACGCCGCCGCCCGGGGCGATGACGCGGGCGTGCGCGCCCTGGCCGACTACGCCCTGGACCTGCACTACCCGGACCGCGCCGGCGCCGAGCACCCCTACCAGGCCCTGCTCCAGGGGGTGGCCGAGGCCACGGCGGACCTCGTCGCGGACTGGATGCTCGTAGGCTTCATCCACGGCGTCATGAATACCGACAACCTCGCCATCGCCGGCGAGACCCTCGACTACGGCCCCTTCGGCTTCATGGACGCCTTCGATCCCGCCACGGTCTACAGCTCCATCGACACCCAGGGCCGGTACGCCTACGACCAGCAGCCGGTCATGGCCGAGTGGAACCTCGCCCGCCTGGCGGAGGCCCTGCTGCCGCTGCTCGGCACCGGCCGCGAGCAGGCGCTGGCGCGCGCCCACGAGGCCCTGGCCTGCTTCCGGCCGCGGTTCGAGGCCAGGCACCAGGCGGGGCTACGCGCCCGGATCGGCCTCGCCGAGGGGCGTGACGGCGACGACGCGCTGGTCAACGACCTCCTGCGGCGCATGGCCGAGCAGGGAGCGGACTGGACGTTGACCTTCCGCCGCCTGAGCGAGCTCCCGAGCGGCACGGCGGAGGCGGACGGGCCGGTGCGGCGGCTGTTCCAGGACCCGGCGGCCTTCGACGGCTGGGCCGCGTCGTGGCGCCAGCGCCTGGCTGCGGAGGTGCGTAGCGATGCCCGCCGGCGCACGGCCATGCGCGCCGTGAGCCCGGCCTACACCCTGCGCAACCACCTGGCGCAGTGGGCCGTGGACGCAGCGACGGAGCGGCTGGACTTCGCCCCCATGGGGCAGCTCCTCCAGGTCCTGGCGGAGCCCTACGCCGACCACCCAGGCTGGGAGCATCTCGCCCAGCCACCGCGGCCGGAGGCGCGCGTAACGCGGACCTTCTGCGGCACGTAGGGCCGTCCCCTGGGGAGCGCCGCCACACGCGGCGGGCACAAGCCCGGCGACCCCGGTAGAATGGCCAGCCCACGCCTCGGAGCGGGAACGGGATGGAGCTGACCTACTACACCGACTTCGCCCTGCGGGTGCTGCTCTACACGGCGGGCTACCCGGAGCGGCGCGTGACCATGCGCGAGATCGCCGGCGCCTACGGGATCTCCCAGGAGCATCTGCGCAAGGTGGTCCACCGGCTCGCCCGGCACGGCTACCTGCAGACCGCTCAGGGCCGCACCGGCGGCATGCAGCTCGCCCGCCCGGCAGCGGAGATCCGGGTCGGGGAGGTCGTCGAGCTCATGGAGGACAGCCTCGAGCTCATCCACTGCGGCCGCGAGCCCTGCCCGCTGTGCGGCGCCTGCTCGCTCAAGCGCGCCCTCGACGCTGCCCGGGATGCCTTCCTCGATCACCTCAACCAGGTCACCCTCGTCCAGCTCCTCGAGGATCCGTCCACCGCCGAGCAGGTCCGGCGCCTCGCGCGCCAGGCCGGCACCTAGCGCCACCCCCTTCCGGCCCCGGCACGGGGCGTGGGCGGCATCGGGTAGCCGGGGCGGTCGCCCGCCCCTGGTTCCCACACCACCGTGCGTACGGGTCCGTACACGGCGGTTCATGAAGAAAATGCCAAACGACGGTGTTGCTCGACGAA
>CAJXKI010000089.1 GCA_913055765.1 uncultured Ectothiorhodospiraceae bacterium | reverse complement strand
CCGCCGAGCGGGTTGATCTTCTCCCGCTTGTAGAGCTCCATGAGCTCCTGGTTCATCTGCTGCCGGTCATCGGCGTGCCGCTCCCGGATCTGCTGCATCTTCGGCTGGACCCGGCGCATCTTGGCCATGGAGCGGTAGCTGATCGCCGATAGCTTGTAGAAGGCGATCTTGATGAGCAGGGTCAGCACGATGATCGCCACGCCCCAGTTCTTGACCACGTCCTGGATGTGGTCGAGGGCCCAGAACAGCGGATTCGCGAGGACGGTCAGGAAGCCGTAGTCCACGGTCAGGCGCATCCCGCTGACCCCGTACTCCTCCTCGACGGCCACGAGCCGGTCCTGCTCCTTGGGGCCGACGAAGAGCCGATTGACCCGCGTCCCGGTCTCCCCGGGCTCGACGGTCAGCCACGGCGACGACATCCCCAGCAGGTAGGTCTCCTGCGGCAGGGCCCGGGTATAGTACCGGTAGGTATCCTCACGCGGCGGGACGATGGCCCCGAGGAAGTAGTGCTGGAGCATGGCCGCCCAGCCGTTGCGTACGTCCTGGGACAGGTCCGATTCCGCCATGTCGTCGAAGGAGATGCGGCTGAAGTGCTCCTCCGGCGTGTAGTAGGAGCCGCCCGTGAAGCTGCGGATATACCAGGGGGTCATCCCCGGCGGATCCGGCCGGCGCCGCAGCTGGACGTACTGGAAGCCGCTCCACTCAGCATCCGCGCCGTTCCGGACCTCGTGGCGGACGTCGATCAGGTAGCTGTCGCGGCGGAAGGTGTAGGTCTTGCGGACCTCGACGCCGTCCTGCTCCCAGGTAAGGGGCACCTCGAGCGTATCCGCGTCCTCGCTGAGCGTGTAGCGCTGCTGCTCCGCCTGGAAGCGGGCGTCGCCGCCCGGCACAGGCCCCTCGCCGCTGAGCCCTGCCTGGGCCACGAAGAGCGGCTTGCCCTCGTCCTGCAGCAGCGTGAAGGGCTCCGGATCGTCGGCCTCCTGCCGGTACTTGAGCAGGTCCAGCCGGCGCAGGTCCCCGCCCCGCGTGCTGATCTCCGCCTCGACCAGGTCGGTGCGCACCTCGATCCGCGGCGCCTCCTCCTGCTCCGAGTCGACGGAGCCCTCAGCCATCTGCCCGCGCGCCTCCTCAGGGCCGTCGCTGCGCGACGGGGCGTCCGGCTCGCTGGCCTCGGGGGCCGCCTGCTCGGCCTGCTGCGCCTGCTCCTCGACGACCCGGTCCTCCACCGGGCCGGCCTGCTCCCGCTGCCAGGAGAAGTACAGGAGGAGGCTGATCCCGGCCAGGGCGATCAAGAGGATGACGCGTTGGTTCTCCATGGGACCTACTCTCGTGAACGGTCAGTGCGCTCCGGGACGGGATCGAGCCCGCCCGGATGCCCCGGGTGACACTTGCCCACTCGCTTGATGGCCAGCCAGCCGCCGCGCCACGGCCCGTAGCGGGCGACTGCCTCGGCGGCGTACTCAGAGCAGGAGGGGAGGAACCGGCAGTGCGGCCCCAGGAGCGGGCTCACCGCGTACTGATAGGCGCGGATGAGGCCGATCAGGAGCCATCGCATGGCCGCTCCCGCACACGCTGCCAGAGCTCTTCCAAGGCGCTGAACAGGGCCGCGTTGCCCGCCTCGGGAGCGGCGCTGCGGATCCCGAGCACGAAATCGCAGGCCGGCAGGTGCTGCTGCCGGACACGGAAGCTCTCGCGGATGATCCGCTTCAGCCGATTGCGTGCCACTGCCCGCCGCACCATCCGCTTGGGTATGGCCAGGCCGAGACGAGCGTACCCGGCGGTATTGCGCCGGGCGCTGATCCGGAAGTACTGGTTGGCGGATCGCCACTCTGGCGCGCGGAGGACGCCCTCGAACTCATCGCGCTTGAGCAGCCGCGCCGTCCGCGGGAACCCCGACGCCGCCGTCAACGCAGCCCCGGCGCCCCGTCAGGCAGACGGCGTGAGGCGCTTGCGCCCCTTGGCACGACGGCGCTTGAGCACGAGCCGACCACCCCGTGTGGCCATCCGGGCACGGAACCCATGGGTACGCTTGCGCTTGATGTTGCTCGGCTGATAGGTGCGTTTCATGGCTTACGACTCATCTCGATGGTGAGGGGCCGGAAGGCTGCACTCCGGCCAGGAGTGCGGCGAATCTACTTACCTCGCAAGGGGCTGTCAATTGCGGTGCGGCACCGCGCACGGCCTGTGGACAGCTGTGGAAAACTGCCCACCCCCCTTTTAGACTGACCGGCCCGCGAGCGCTGACCTATCCGGCCCACGACCCCCGTTAAGCGAGGTACCCGCTAACATGGACGACTCGCTCTGGAGCGCGTGCCTGCAGCAACTCGAGCGCGAGATCCCCGAGCAGCAGCTCAACACCTGGATACGGCCGCTCCAGGCCCAGCTCGACGGCGATACCCTCCGGCTCTATGCGCCCAACCGCTTCGTCCTCGACTGGGTCCGCGACAACTTCGCCGACCGGATCGGCGAGCTGCTGACCGAGTACCGGCCGGAGCAGGCGCCACGCCTGGAGCTGGAGATCGGCTCGCCGCAGCCTGCAGAGCCGGCCCAGGGCTCGTCCCAGCTCGCCCGCTCCGGGGCGAGCGCCGCCGAGGCGCGCGCCCGGCCTATCGAGTCCAACCTCAACCCGGGCTTCACCTTCGACGCCTTCGTCGAGGGCAAGTCCAACCAGCTCGCCCGGGCAGCGAGCATGCAGGTCGCCGACAATCCCGGGCAGGCCTACAACCCGCTGTTCCTCTACGGCGGGGTGGGCCTCGGCAAGACGCACCTCATGCACGCTGTCGGTAACGCCGTGCGGGCCGGGCGACCGGAGGCACGGGTCCTCTACCTCCACTCCGAGCGCTTCGTCGCGGAGATGGTCAAGGCGCTCCAGCACAACGCCATCAACGAGTTCAAGCGCCACTACCGGACCCTGGACGCCCTGCTCATCGACGATATCCAGTTCTTCGCCGGCAAGGAGCGCTCCCAGGAGGAGTTCTTCCACACCTTCAACGCCCTGCTCGAGGGAGATCAGCAGGTGATCATGACCTGCGACCGCTACCCGAAGGAGGTCAGCGGCCTCGAGGAGCGGCTCAAGTCGCGCTTCGGCTGGGGGCTGACCGTGGCCATCGAGCCGCCGGAGCTGGAGACGCGCGTGGCCATCCTCAAGAGCAAGGCCATCCGGGACGGGGTCGAGCTGCCCGACGAGGTCGCCTTCTTCGTCGCCAAGCGGCTACGCTCCAACGTCCGCGAGCTCGAGGGCGCGCTGCGCCGGATCACCGCGAACGCCCAATTCACGGGGCGGGCCATCGACGTCGAGTTCGCCAAGGAGGCGTTGCACGACCTGCTCGCGCTCCAGGACAAGCTGGTCACCATCGACAACATCCAGAAGACCGTCGCCGCCTACTACAAGATCCGCGTCGGGGACCTGCTCTCCAAGCGCCGCAGCCGCGCCATCACCCGCCCCCGGCATATGGCGATGGTCCTGGCCAAGGAGCTGACCTCGCACTCCCTGCCCGAGATCGGCGACGCCTTCGGCGGCCGAGACCACAGCACGGTCCTCCACGCCTGCCGGAACATCAAGGCGCTCATCGAGCAGGAGACCCAGCTCGCTGAGGACTACGACAACCTGTTGAGGACCTTGAGCACCTAAGTGGAAAACTTGTGGAGAACCTGCGGATAACCCTTGGAGAGTTCGGCGTGGAGTATCTATCCACCATTTTTCCACAGGCTCTCAACAGCCTGTCCGCCGCCTTTTGAACCGCCTATTTTTCGTTCAAGATCAAATAGATAACGATTTTGTACACAGGCTGTGGATGGCCCAATAACAACAACAAGGTATCCTCTACTCATCAACTACAGCCACTAGAGCCAGCGAGGACAACCATGCGCTTCGAGGTCCAACGCGAACCCCTGCTCGCGGCGCTCCAGGCCATCGTCGGGGTGGTGGAGCGTCGTCAGACCCTCTCCGTGCTCGGCAACATCCGTGTCGAGGCCCGCGCCCAGCAGCTCCAGCTCACTGCCACGGACCTCGAGGTGGAGCTCGTCGCCTACCTAGAGGCGGAGACGCAGGCGGAAGGGACGACGACCCTGCCGGCCCGCAAGTGGCTCGACATCTGCCGCAACCTCCCCGAGGGGGCTACCCTCCAGCTCGCCTTTGAGCAGGAGCGGGCGACCTTGCGCTCGGGGAGCAGCCGCTTCTCCCTCGCCACCCTGCCGGCGGAGGAGTTCCCCGAGGTAGAGTCCATCGGCGCGACGGAGTCGGTGGCCATCCCGCGCGGCGAGCTGCGCCGGCTCATCGAGCGCACCCACTTCTCCATGGCGCAGCACGACGTCCGCTACTACCTCAACGGGCTCCTCCTGGAACTCACCGGCAGCGGCGCCCGCGCCGTAGCCACCGACGGCCATCGGCTCGCCCTCGCCGAGAGCGATACCCCGATCGCCGTCAGCCAGCCGCGCCAGGTCATCGTCCCGCGCAAGGGGGTGCAGGAGCTCATGCGCCTGCTCGATGACGCCGACGATCCCGCCCAGGTGGAGTTCGGCGACAACCACATCCGCGTCACCCTGGAGAGCGTGCGCTTCACCTCGAAGCTCATCGACGGCACCTTCCCGGACTACAACCGCGTGATCCCCCAGGGGGGCGACAAGCACATCCTCGTGGACCGCCAGTCGCTACGCCAGGCCATAACGCGCGTGGCGATCCTCTCCAACGAGAAGTACCGGGGCGTGCGCTTCGGCGTGGAGGGCGACAGGCTGCGGGTGGGCTCCCACAACCCGGAGCAGGAGGAGGCCGAGGAGGAGGTGCAGATCGAGTACGGCGGTGAGGCCGTAGAGCTCGGCTTCAACGCCAACTACATGCTCGATGCCCTCAGCGCCATGGATACCGAGCGGGTCCACGTCACCCTGACCGACGCCAGCAGCTCCGGGCTCTTCCGCGGCGAGGGGGTGGAGAGCGTCCGCTACGTCATCATGCCCATGCGCCTGTAGGATGGAACGGCTGGAGCTCCATGGCTTCCGCAACCTCGTGGATACCCGCCTGGCGCCGCACCCGCGGCTGAATGTGGTGGTCGGGGCCAATGGGGCCGGGAAGACCAGCCTCCTGGAGGCGGTCTACTTCCTTTCCCGGGTGCGCTCCTTCCGCACCCGCCAGCTGGATCGGCTGATCCGCTGGGGGGCCGAGGAGGCGCAGGTAGCCGGGCTGCGGTACGGCGACCGGCTCGGGGTGGCGCGCAGCCCCGGGCAGACCCGGCTGCGCCTCAACGGCGCCGAGGCCGGCGCCCGCTCCAGCCTCGCGGAGCGGCTGCCCGTGCAGGTCATCAACACCGAGCACCAGCGACTGGTGCTCGACGGTCCGCGGGTCCGCCGCCAGTTCCTCGACTGGGGCGCGTTCCACCTGGAGCGCGACTACCGCAGCCGGGCGCTGCGCTACCACCATGCGCTGCGCCAGCGCAACGCCGCGCTGCGCGCCGATGACCGGCGCAGCGAGCGGGCCTGGACCCCCATCCTCGCCCAGTACGCCGCGCAGCTCGACGCCGCGCGGGAGCGCTTCGTCGACGCCCTACAGCCCACGTGGGAGCAGCTCTCGCGCCGCTGGCTCGGGCTCGAGGGGGTGGGGCTGCGGTACTACCGCGGCGCCTCGGCGGCCCAGGCCTGGGAGGAGGTCCTCGCCGAGCAGCAGGAGCGTGACCGCGCGCAGGGATTTACCGGCCGCGGCCCGCACCGGGCGGACCTGCTCCTCAGCCACGGCCGCCTCCCTGCTGCCGACGCCCTCTCCCGCGGGCAGCAGAAGCTGCTCGTGGTGGCGCTGCTCATCGCCGAGGTGAGGCTCTGGGCCGAGCGCGGCCTGGCGCCGGTGCTGCTGATCGACGACCTGCCCGCCGAACTCGATCCCGAGCACCTGCGGGCGGTGCTGGAGACGGTGACGGCGGAGCCGGCCCAGGTCTTCCTCAGCGCGGTCACTGCCGAGGCCCTGCCTGCCTCCCTGCCCCCGGGCAACTGGTACGCCGTCCACCAAGGCACCCTCTCCGCGATGGTATAATGGCCGCTTACGGCTACGGGCCGGGGACGAGCGCTGGGAGGCTGACGAGAGCGATGACGACGGAGATTACGCCTCAGTACGATTCCGAGAGCATCCAGGTACTGCGCGGGCTGGACGCCGTGCGCAAGCGCCCTGGCATGTACATCGGGGATACGGACGATGGCACCGGCCTCCACCACATGGTCTTCGAGGTCCTCGATAACGCCATCGATGAGGCCCTCGCCGGTCACTGCTCCGAGATCGCCGTCACCCTCCACGCCGATAACGCCGTGACCGTGGCGGACAACGGCCGCGGGATCCCGGTGGACACCCACGCCGAGGAGGGGCTGCCCGCCGCGCAGGTGATCATGACCGTGCTCCATGCGGGCGGCAAGTTCGACGACAACTCCTATAAGGTCTCCGGCGGCCTCCACGGGGTCGGTGTCTCGGTGGTCAACGCCCTCTCCGAGCGCCTGCGCCTGGTCATCGAGCGCAACGGCAAGGTCTACGTCCAGGAGTACTGCGACGGCGAGCCGGTCACCGAGCTCAAGGCGGTGGGGGAGACGGAGCAGACGGGCACGCGGATCACCTTCAAGCCCTCGG
Organism: uncultured Ectothiorhodospiraceae bacterium; assembly: GCA_913055765.1. Classification (GTDB taxonomy): domain Bacteria; phylum Pseudomonadota; class Gammaproteobacteria; order Nitrococcales; family Halorhodospiraceae; genus Halorhodospira. The sequence continues at coordinate 754 of CAJXKI010000089.1, read as the reverse complement.
AGGAGGTCTTCACCGAGGTCCAGTACAACTACGACATCCTCGCCAAGCGCTTCCGGGAGCTGTCGTTCCTCAACCCCGGGGTGCGCATCGTCCTCAAGGACGAGCGCGCCGAGCGGGAGGATGCCTTCGAGTACGCCGGCGGGATCCGCGCCTTCGTCGAGCACCTCAACCGCAACAAGACCCCCCTCCACCCGACGGTGTTCTACGTCACCGAGTGGCGCGACGGCGTCGGGGTGGATGTGGCGATGCAGTGGAACGATTCCTACCAGGAGAATATCTTCTGCTTCACCAACAACATCCCGCAGGGTGACGGCGGCACCCACCTCGCCGGCTTCCGGGGCGGGCTGACCCGGACCATTAACAACTACCTTGAGGCGGAGGGGTACCTGAGGAAGCTCAAGACCACGCCCTCCGGCGAGGACGTGCGGGAGGGGCTTACCGCCGTGATCTCGGTGAAGGCGCCCGACCCGAAGTTCTCCTCCCAGACCAAGGACAAGCTGGTCTCCTCGGAGATCAAGGGCATTGTCGAGTCCCTGCTCTCCGAGTCGCTGCAGACCTTCCTCGCCGAGCACCCGGCCGAGGCGCGCGCCATCGCCGAGCGGGTCATCCAGGCCTGCCGCGCCCGCGAGGCGGCCCGCAAGGCGCGGGAGATGACCCGGCGCAAGGACGCCCTGGACATCGCCGGGCTGCCCGGCAAGCTCGCCGACTGCCAGGAGCGCGATCCGGCCCAGTCCGAGATCTACCTCGTCGAGGG
>CAJXKI010000088.1 GCA_913055765.1 uncultured Ectothiorhodospiraceae bacterium | reverse complement strand
GACGGCCTCGACCGCCTGGAGGCCTGGGATGTGCCCTTCTACAGCGAGCGGCTCAAGGAGGAGCGCTTCCAGCTCTCGGCGGAGACCCTGCGCCCCTACTTCCCGGCCGAGCACGTGGTCGAGGGGCTGTTCACCATCGCCGAGCGGCTCTTCGGGGTCGGCTTCCGGCTGCGAGACGACGTCGATACCTGGCACCCGGACGTACGCTACTACGAGCTCATCGACGGGCAGGGCCAGCCCCGGGGCGGGCTCTACGCGGACCTCTACGCCCGCAGCGGCAAGCGCGGCGGGGCGTGGATGGCCGAGTGCCGCAGCCGCCGGCTGCGCGAGGACGGCGTACAGCAGCCGGTCGCCTTCCTCACCTGCAACTTCACCCCCACCGCCGAGGGCGAGCCGGCCCTGCTCAGCCACGAGGAGGTGGTCACCCTGTTCCACGAGTTCGGCCACACCCTGCACCACCTGCTCACACGCCAGGACTGGCGCCCGGTGGCGGGCCTCCACGGGGTGGAGTGGGACGCCGTGGAGCTGCCCAGCCAGCTTCTCGAGAACTGGTGCTGGGAGCGCGAGGGGCTCGACCTCATCGCCGCCCACTACGAGACCGGGGAGCCGCTGCCGCGCAATCTCTACGAGCGGCTGCGCGCCTCCCGGGACTTCCACGCCGGCCTGCAGACGGTCCGCCAGATCGAGATCGCCCTCTTCGACCTGGAGCTCCACCAGCAGACCGAGGCGCCGGACGCCGCCGGCATCCACGCCCTGCTCGAGGACGTCCGCCGGCGCACTGCGGTGGTCCGGCCGCCGGCGTGGCAGCGCTTCCCGCACAGCTTCGCCCACATCTTCGCCGGCGGCTACGCCGCCGGCTACTACAGCTACAAGTGGGCCGAGGTCCTGGCTGCCGACGCCTTCGAGCGCTTCCGCGAGGAGGGGCTGCTCGAGCGCAGCGTGGGCCAGTCGCTGGCCGAGCACATCCTGGAGCGGGGCGGCTCGCGGCCGGCGCGGGAGTCCTTCCAGGCCTTCCGCGGGCGGCCGCCGAGCATCGAGCCCTTGCTGCGCCAGGGCGGCCTCGACGGCGGCGAGGGCAGCGCCCATGCCGCCGGCGGCCGGGCCTGACGGACCCCCGCGGGGCGGACCCTAGCCGCGGGCCGCCGCCGGCTCGAAGCGGTAGATGAGGTCGTGGACCGTGTGGCCCTTGCCCAGGCCGCGGCGCTCGAACTTGGTCTGCGGCCGCGGCGGCGGGGGCGGCAGGAAGGCGCGCGGGCCGGCCGTGTTGGTGAACCGCGGGTCCGGCTCCAGGGTGTCGAGCATCCACTCGGCGTAGCCGGCCCAGTCGGTGGCCAGGTGGACCGTCCCGCCGGGGACCATGCACGCGGCGAGGAGGTCGAGGAGCGCCGGCTGCACGAGCCGCCGCTTGTGGTGGCGCTTCTTCGGCCAGGGGTCAGGGAAGAGGATGTAGACCGCCTCCAGGGCGCGCTCCGGGAGGTGGTGGCGGAGCAGCCCCACGGCATCCACCGCGGCTACGCGCAGGTTCTCGACCCCGGCCTGCTCTGCGCACAGCAGGCAGTGGCCGACGCCGGGGCGGTGCACCTCCACGCCCAGATAGTCGCGCTGGGGGTCGCCGGCGGCCATCGCCACCAGCGCCTCGCCATCCCCGAAGCCGATATCCAGCACGCGCGGCGCCCGGCGGCCGAACAGGGCGTCCAGGTCCAGGGATCCCGCCTCGGGCACATCGGCGCCGTAGTGCGGCCACAGCTCGTCGAGCGCGCGGGCCTGGCCACGGGTCAGGCGCCCCTCGCGGCGGACGAAGGTCCGCATCAGGCTCACTCGAAGAAGGTCCCCTCGATGGGCGAGGAGGCGGAGGCGTAGCGCTTCCTCGGGATACGCCCGGCGCGGTACGCCTCCCGCCCAGCCTCGGCGCCCTTGCGCATCGCCGAGGCCATCAGCACCGGATCCTGCGCCCCGGCGATGGCGGTGTTGAGCAGCACGGCATCGCAGCCGAGCTCCATGGCCACCGCCACGTCGGAGGCGGTGCCCACGCCGGCGTCCACCACCACCGGAACGTCCAGGCGGTCCACGATCTCCAGGAGGTTGTAGCGGTTCTGGATCCCCAGCCCGGAGCCGATGGGCGCGGCGAGGGGCATGACGGCCACGCAGCCGATCTCCTGGAGCCGCAGGGCGATGATCGGGTCGTCGCTGGTATAGGCCATCACCTCGAAGCCCTCGGCGACCAGCTGCTCGGCGGCCTCCAGGGTCCCGCGCACATCCGGGTAGAGGGTGTGCTCGTCGCCGATGACCTCGAGCTTGACCAGGTTGTGGCCGTCCAGCAGCTCGCGGGCCAGCCGGCAGGTCCGCACCGCGTCCTTGGCCGTGTAGCAGCCGGCGGTGTTGGGGAGGATGGTGTAGCGGTCCGGCGGCACGGCGTCGAGCAGGTTGGGCGCATCCGGGTCCTGCCCGATGTTGCTGCGGCGCAGGGCGATGGTGACGATCTCCGCGCCGCTGGCCTCGATGGCCGTGCGGGCCTGCTCCATGTCGCGGTACTTGCCGGTGCCGACCAGCAGGCGGGAGTGGTACTCGCGCCCGGCGATGACGAGGGGATCGCGGTCCGCCATCTTATCCTGTTCTCCGTGCTTCGGGTCCGTACTCGGTATCGGGAGGGGGTCTCAGCCGCCGCCGATGGCCTGGATGACCTCGACCCGGTCGCCATCGGCGAGGCGATGCTCGTTGAGCTGGCTGCGCGGGACGATGGCCTCGTTGACCTCCACGGCGAGGCGCTGCTGCTGATCGACGCCGAGCCGCTCGAGGACGTCGGCGCAGGTGGCGCCGGCGGCCAGCGCCATGCCCTCACCGTTGACCTGGACCTGGATCGTGCTCGTCTCCGTGCTCATGGGACATAGCCTAACGCAGCATGCGGCGGTGCCGCACCGGTTGCCCGGCCGGACGTAGGGCGCTATGATGGGAATGGCTACGCGCGGGTGTAGCTCAATGGTAGAGCACCAGCCTCCCACGCTGGCGATGCGGGTTCGATTCCCGTCACCCGCTCCAGGCTCCCGCCTATCCCGGCGCCGCCGCTAGCCGGGCTCCATCACCCGCCAGTCCGTGAGCGACAGGTCCTCGGCCAAGGCCCACCGGTTGTGGAGCAGGTCCGCCAGCGTATAGCGGTCGAGCACCGCCAGGAAGGCCGCCAAGGCCTCGCCGAGCACGCCCCGCACCGCGCAGCTGCCCGCGATCCGGCACCCCTGACCCGCGTCGCTGAAGCACTCCGTGAGGGCGAAGTCCCCCTCCGTGTGGCGCAGCAGGACGCCGAGCGACAGCGCCTCCGGCGCGACGGCCAGCCGGATCCCGCCGTGCTTGCCGCGGACGGTCTCGACGAAGCCGTGGGCGGCCAGGCGATTGACCACCTTCATCAGGTGATTGCGGGAGATGCCGAAGCGCTCGGCGATGGCGCCTACGGTCACCAGCCGGCCGTCGGCGGCGCCCACGAAGAGCAGCACACGGAGGGCGTAATCGCTGTGGCGGGTCAAGCGCATAGGGCGCGACTCCTCGGATGCCCCCGGGAATATAGCAGCGGCCCGGGTCCCACGGTCAGCCGAGGATGAGCAGCGGCTGGCGGGTGACGCTGTAGGCGTAGAGGTAGCCGATCACCAGCACCACGCCGACGAGGGCGAGCGTGCGCACCCTCGGGCTCCGGTCGCGGCCCAGCGCGACGACGCCGAGGGCGATGTAGAGGATCAGGCCCAGGAGCTTGACGGTGACCCAGCCGTCGACGAAGGGGTACTGCGAGATCGTGACCATCAGCGCCACCGCCGTCACCAGCAGCACCGTGTCAACGACCCGCGGGGCCACCTGCAAGAGCCTGTGCCCCAGCAGCGGCGAGCCGCGATACGCCAGGAGGCCGCGGCCGACGAGCAGGCCTAGGCTGAGCAGGGCGGCCAGGATGTGGCTCGACAGCAGGAGCTGATACATACCTCGACTCCCTTGGTAGCAGGATGGGCGCGCTATTCTTCCTGCCGCCAGGGACGGCCTGCAAGCCGCGGCGGCGTCGCCCGGCGGCCCGCCAGCCGCTGCCCTACGCCGGTGCACCCGGGCGCGGCCTATGCCACCGCATGGTGCAAGGGCACCAGCGCCGGAGGGGCCCCCAGGCTCGTGCCGGCATCCTCAGGACACCCCGTAGCCCACCGACCCCTGGCACGCCCCATGCATCCAGCCGAGTAGCGCACGAGCAGCGCTGGCGGGGCCCGCCCCGTCCGGATCCACACGATTGATGAGGGTGCCATGATGAAGAAGAGCCTCTCGCTTCTGACCGCCAGCGGCGCCGCCGTCGGGCTCGCCGCCTCCGCCGCCGCGCAGGCCGAGGAGCTCGGCGCCGGCTGGAGCCTCTCCTCCAACGTCGCCATCACCTCCAACTACGTCTTCCGCGGGATCTCGGAGAGCGGCGAGGACCCGGCCGTCCAGGGCGGCTTCGACCTCGGCCACGAGAGCGGGGCCTACGTCGGGACCTGGGCCTCGAGCCTCCGCTACGATGCCCCTGCCGATAGCCAGCCCGCGGTGGAGCTCGACGCCTACGGCGGCTACGAGTTCACCCTGGCCAAGGGCTTCTGGGCCGACGTGGGCGCCACCTACTACGGCTACCCGAACGCCACGGACCTCAACACCACGGAGCTCTACGCGGGCGTCGGCACCAGCCTCGGCGACGTGGAGGGCGATCTCTACATCCACGGCTCCGACGACTACTTCGGCTCGGACGAGGGCTCGATCTACACCGAGACCAACTGGACCGTCCCCTTCGCGGCCGGCCTCTACGGCAGCGCCCACGCGGGCTACCTGAGCCACGACTCCGAGACCGACCTGGACGCCTCCCTCGGCGTGGGCGTCGCCTACGGCTCCCTGGACGTGAGCCTGGTCGGCTCCTACTACGACCCCGACAGCGGGGAGGAGGACGAGCAGGTCGCCGTCACCGTCGCCCGCAGCTTCTAGGCCCCGCGGGCTGCCCCCGGGCCGCCGGGGGCAGCCCTAGCCCTCGCCGGGCCGCTCCTCCAGCCCCCGCCGCAAGCCTACCGCCTCAGCGATGGCCCCGGTCTCGATGGCCTCGCCGCCGGCGAGATCGGCGATGGCCCGCGCCACGCGCAGCACCCGGTGGTGCCCGCGCGGCGACAGGCCCATGGCCTCGGTGGCCTGCTCCAGGGTCCTCCGCGCCTCCGCGGAGAGGGGACACGCCTGGCGTAGCGCCTCGCCGTCGAGCTCCCCGGCGATCCGGCCGGAGCGGACCTGGGAACGCTCCCGGGCGAGGCGGACGCGCTCCGCCACGGCCGCGCTCTCCTCCGCCGCCGGCGCCTCGCTGAGCTCCCGCGCGCTCAGCTGGGGGACCTCGACGGCGAGATCGAACCGGTCGAGCAGCGGGCCGGTGATCCGGTCGCGGTAGCGGGCGATCTGCCCCGGCGTGCAGCGGCACTCGCCGTGCGGCGCGCCGAAGTGGCCGCACGGGCAGGGGTTCATGGCGGCCACGAGCTGGAAGGCCGCCGGGTAGGTCACGCGGGCGCCGCTGCGGGCGATGGTCACCTGCCGGGCCTGGAGGGGCTCGCGTAGGGCCTCGAGGGCGCTGCGCGGCAGCTCCGGGAGCTCGTCGAGGAAGAGCACGCCGCGGTGGGCGAGGGAGGCCTCCCCGGGCCGCGGCGGCTGACCGCCGCCGATGAGGGCCGCCACCGTCGTCGCGTGGTGGGGGGCGCGCAGCGCCGGCCGGCGCCAGTTGGCCGGGTCGATGCCCTCGCCGCTGACCGAGCGCACGGCCGCCGCCTCCAGGGCCTCCGCCTCCGGCAGCGGCGGCAGGAGGCCGGGCAGGCGCTCGGCGAGCATGCTCTTGCCGGTCCCCGGGGGGCCGCTGAGCAGGAGGTTGAGCCCGCCAGCGGCGGCCACCTCCAGGGCGCGCCGCGCCCCGGCCTGGCCGCGCACCTCGGCGAGATCCGGGTACGGCTCCGCCGCTGCCCCCTCGGGGGGAGGGCCCACGGCGGCCAGAGGCTCGCGCCCGCCGAGGTGGTCGAGGACCTCGAGCAGCCGTTGCGCCGGGAAGGCGCCGTCCGGGTGGACCAGGGCCGCCTCGGGGCCGTCGCCGGCGGGCATGATGAGCTGCCGGCCAGCGTCACGGGCGGCGACAGCGGCCGGCAGGGCCCCGCCCACGGCGCGCACCCCGCCGCTCAGCGCCAGCTCGCCGAGCAGCTCGATGCCCTCGGGCGTGCCGCGGAGCTGCCCCGAGGCGGCGAGGATGCCCACCGCGATGGCCAGGTCGAAGCGCCCGCCCCCCTTGGGCAGGTCGGCCGGGGCGAGATTGACGGTGACCCGGCCGACGGGGAACTCCAGGCCGCTGTTGATGATGGCGCTTTGGACCCGCTCCCGGGCCTCGCGGACCTCGGCCCGGGGCAGGCCGACCAAGGAGAAGGCGGGGAGGCCTGAGGCCAGGTGGACCTCCACCTGGACCTCGGGGGCGGATACGCCGAGCGCGGCCCGCGCCCGGCTGACTGCCAGTGCCATAGGAACCCTCCCTGGCTCACGCGGCACGCGCCGAGATGCTAGAGGCCGGTACGCCCGCCGGCTCAGCCGCTGGCGGGGCCGCTCCCTTGCCCCCCGGCGCCGCCTGAGCCGCCTGAGGCGCCGGAGCCGCCAGAGCCGCCATGGCCGCTGGCTGTGCCGCCGCTGCCCGCCTCCAGCTCGGCTACGCGGCGGTTGAGCTCCTCCAGCTGGGCGCGCGTCCGCGCCAGGACCTTGGCCTGGGCGTCGAACTCCTCGCGGGTCACCAGGTCGAGGCGCGAGAAGCCGGCCTGCAGGGAGGCGCGGATGTTCTTCTCGATCTCCTCGTGGAACTCCCGCACACCGGCCGGCAGGCTCGCCGTAAGCCGCTGCGCCAGGTCGTCGATGGTCTTCTGGTCGATCATGGCCTTTCCAACCTCGCCTTCACGCACCGGGATGGTGCGATGTCCTTGCCGTCGCCCTCGGTTGGTGCACCCGCCGCTGGGCCAGGCCGCTCCGGGCCGGTGCAGCCGCCGCCAGCTGGCGGCCCGCAGGGTTGGCACGCCTCCTGCAACCCCTCGGGTGGCCGCAGCCGCCGAAGCGGCCCCGCTGCGGCCCAGGCCACTCGCGTGCAACGAGGGACGACGCTCATGAAATTGGTAACGGCAATCATCAAGCCTTTCAAGCTCGATGACGTCCGGGAGGCGCTCTCCACGATTGGCGTCCAAGGTATCACGGTTACCGAGGTCAAGGGGTTCGGGCGCCAGAAGGGCCACACCGAGCTCTACCGGGGCGCCGAGTACGTCGTCGACTTCCTGCCCAAGATGAAGCTGGAGGTCGCCCTGGAGGACGACCTGGTGGACCGCGCCTG
>CAJXKI010000087.1 GCA_913055765.1 uncultured Ectothiorhodospiraceae bacterium | reverse complement strand
CTTGATCCGGGCGCTGTCCAGGACGTAGGAGCGGATCTGGCTGCCCCAGCCGATGTCGGACTTGCTCTGCTCCTGCGCCTCCGCCTCGGCGCGGCGGCGCTGCATCTCCAGCTCGTAGAGCTTGGCGCGCAGCTGGTCCATGGCCGAGGCGCGGTTGGCGTGCTGCGAGCGGCTGTTCTGCGACTGCACCACGATGCCGGTGGGGTGGTGGGTGATGCGCACCGCCGACTCGGTGGTGTTGACGTGCTGGCCGCCCGCGCCCGAGGCGCGGAAGACGTCCACGCGCAGCTCCGAGGGGTCGATCTCGATCTCCACGTTGTCGTTGTCGATCTCCGGGGAGACGAAGACCGAGGCGAACGAGGTGTGGCGCCGACCGCCGGAGTCGAAGGGCGACTTGCGCACCAGGCGGTGGACGCCGGTCTCGGTGCGCAGCCAGCCGAAGGCGTACTCGCCGGTGACCTTCACGGTGGCCCCCTTGAGGCCCGCCTCCTGCCCCTCGGTGGCGTCGAGGACCTCGGCCTGGAAGCCGTGGCCCTCGGCCCAGCGCAGGTACATCCGCAGCAGCATCTCCGCCCAGTCCTGGGCCTCGGTGCCGCCGGAGCCGGCCTGGATCTCCAGGAAGGCGTTGGCGTCATCCATCTCCCCGGAGAACATGCGGCGGAACTCCAGGGCCTCGACCTGCTCCGCGGCGCGCTGGACATCGGCCCGGACCGCCTCCAGGGTCTCCGCGTCGCCCTCGTCACGGGCCATGGCCACCAGATCGCCGGCCTCATCGAGCACGGACGCGATGCCGTCCAGGCTGCTCAGGGTCGCCTGCAGCTGGGAGCGCTCCTGGCTCAGGGCCTGGGCGCGCTCCGGCTCGCTCCAGACGCCGGGATCCTCCAGCTCTCGCAGGACCTCCTCCAGGCGCTCACGCTTGCCAGCCTCGTCAAAGATACCCCCTCAGGGCCTCGAATCGCCCTTGCAGGTCCTCGATCTGCTCCAGCAGCGGGTTGATCTCCATACACACCTCCGGATACTGAGGGCGTGGATCGTACTACACTCGCCCGGCGCTCGGCAGCCTCCTCCCGCGCCACCGGCGCCGGCACACGAGCCGGCGCCGGTGACGGGCAGGGGCAGGCCCGCGCCGCGACCAACCTCTGAGGTCCCCATGCACGCACCTAGCGACGCCGAGACGGGGCGCCAAAAGCTCGACTGGGCACGCGCCCACATGCCGGTGCTCGCCGCCCTGCGCGAGCGCTTCTGCGACGAGCGGCCCTTCGCCGGCCTGACCGTCGCCGTCTGCTCGCACATCGAGGCCAAGACCGGCATCCTCCTCGAGACCCTCGCGGCCGCCGGCGCGGAGGTCGTCTTCACCGGCAGCGAGCCCGGCTCGAGCCAGGATGACGTGGTCGCCGCCCTCAACGAGCAGGCCGGCATCACCGGCTACGCCCGGCGCGGGGTCAGCGAGGGCCGGCTCGCCGAGCTCCACGCCCAGGCCCTCGAGCACGAGCCGGCGCTCATCCTCGACGACGCCGCCGAGCTCACCGCGCGGCTCGCCCACCTGCGCCCGGACCTGCTCGAGTGGCTGCGCGGCGTCTGCGAGCAGACCACCACCGGCGTGCAGCGCATCCGGGCGATGGTCGCCGACGGGGCCCTGCGCTTCCCGGCCTACGCCGTCAACCAGACGCCGATGAAGCACGAGTTCGACAACATCCACGGCACCGGCGAGTCGGCGCTGACCAACCTGATGCTCACCACCAACCTGCTGCTCGCCGGCAAGCAGGTGGTGGTCTGCGGCTACGGCGACTGCGGCGTAGGCATCGCCCACAAGGCCCGCGCCTGGGGCGCTCAGGTGACGGTCACCGAGGTCGAGCCGCGGCGCGCCCTGCGGGCGCACATGAATGGCCTCGCCGTCCGCCCCATGGCCGAGGCGGCGGAGATCGGCGAGCTCTTCATTACCGCCACCGGCAACCGCGAGGTCATCCGCCCCGAGCACATGGAGCGCATGCGCGACGGCGCCGTGCTCGCCAACGCCGGCCACTTCAACGTAGAGATCGACGCCGACGGGCTCGCGGCGCTAGCCGCACACCGGCGCGAGGCGCGCGACGGGATCGAGGCCTACCAGCTCGCGGACGGCCGCGAGATCTACCTCGTCTGCGAGGGCCGGCTGGTCAACCTGGCCGCCCCCACCGCCATGGGCCACCCCGCCGAGGTCATGGACCAGACCTTCGCCATGCAGTTCATGGCCGCCCGCCACCTGCTCGCCCACCGCGATGGGCTCGCCGCCGGGGTCCACGTCGTCCCCGACGCCGTGGACGCCGAGGTGGCGAGCCTGAAGCTGGAGACGCTCGGCATCGCCATCGACGCCCTCACCGAGGGCCAGCAGCGCTTCCTCGACGCCTGGCGCACGGACGACATCCTGCACGGGGGCTGACCAGGGCGCCGGCTTGCCTGAGCCGTGAACGCCGACTAGGGTATAGACGCTATGGCACACTACAAGCGCGACGACAACCCGGAACGCCACGAGGGCCCGAGCCGGACCTCGCCCTACCCGGTGAGCCGGCTCTCCGCGCCCATCGACCTCGTGGACACCGCCCGCGAGATCCAGGAGGCGGACCAGGCGATCAACAACCGCACCAGCTCCAAGCTGACGGTGATCGCCGACCAGATCCGCGCCCTGCAGGAGCAGGCGCGGGAGGTCCTCGAGGAGAGCCAGCGCGACATGGACCTGCACCGGGCCAGGTGCAACTTCACCCGCCGCCCGGGCAGCATCTACCACCTCTACGAGCGCGAGGACGGGGAGCTGTACTTCTCCATGCTCGCCCCGGAGGACTGGCGCGAGGGCCCGCCCCACGCCTACAAGGGCTCCTACCGCCTCGAGGCGGACCTGTCCTGGACCCCTGTCGAGGAGATCGGCCAGCCCGACGAGACCCGGGACATGGTCCAGCAGCTGATCGCCGATCACCGGGGCGGCCCGGAGAGCGGCTAGCCCGCCCCCGACTGCTCACCCGGTGCCCTGGGCGCCTCTCTCCCCGAGCGCCCGCACCCGCTCCTGCAGGGCGTGGGCGATACGCTCCTCGGGTGTCCCGCCCTGCCCCTCGGCATCGAGGGCCTCCGGCATCACGGGCTCGCCGATGCGGATCGTGACCGGCCTCGGCCGCGGGAGCCGGCACCCCACGGGCATGGCCCAATCGGTCCCCTCGATCCAGACCGGCAGCGCCGCTACCGGCTGGGCCTGGAGGAGCAGGCCGATCCCCGGCTGGAAGGGCTGCAGGGCGCCGTCCACGGCGCGCTGCCCCTCGGGGAACCAGACGAGCCCGTCGCCGTCGTGGAGCGCCTTGGCCCCCAGCGCCAGGCTCCCCTGGGGGCCGGTATCGGGATCGATGGGCAGCACCAGGCAGGCCCGGCTGACCGCGCGCACCAGGCGGTTGCCGAACAGCAGCCCGGTCCATCCCCCCCAGCGCAGGCGCGTCATCCGCCGGTACGTCAGGGCCGCGCCCAGCGCCGGCGGGTCCAGGGCGCTGAGGTGGTTGGGCACCAGGACCACCGGGCCCTGCTCCGGGACGTGGCGGGCGCCCTCGATCCGGGCCCGGGCATAGGCCCGGAAGATCGCCTGGTTGAGCCCGTAGAGGCCCACACCCAGGGCCCGCTCCCAGGCGTTGCGCGGCGCCATCCAGCGCCGCTGCGCGTCGCTGAGCATAGCCCCGGGCTCCCGCAGCCGGGCCACCAGGCCCTGGCCGTCGCCGGCCTGGGCATCGGCGGCGTCGGCGGCCTCGCGGAGCAGGTCGCGGACCGTCTCCACCCGGCCGATGGCCTCCTCCTCAAGGGCCACACGGGCGCGGTCGCACAGCGCCAGGGTCAGGTCCACCCACCCCAGGGAGTCCAGCCCCAGGTCGAGCCCCAGGTGGCTGTCCGGCGTCAGCCGGACCTGCGGGTAGCGCTGCGCCAGGGCGTCCCAGACCCGGCGGGCCGTGGGGATCTGCAGCAGCTGCTGGTCCTCCACCGCCATGCGCTCCTCCGGCATGGGCCCAGCGGCGGCCGCCGCACCCTCGCCCAGCTCATCGAAGAGCGCGCGCAGCTTGTGCCGGCGCAGCTTGCCGAGCCGCGTGCGCGGCAGCGGATCAGGGCTGATGCGGTAGGTGCTGATCCGGTGGTGGCTCGGCAGGGCCGGGGCCGCCAGCTGCAGGGCCTCGTTGAGCCGCTCCCGGACCGCCGCCTCGTCGAGATCGCGCACCGCCGCCGGCTCCGGGAAGAGCACCGCGGCCAAGCGGCCGCCGTCGGCCAGCACCCCGGCCTCACGGATCACCTCGGACTGGCCCAGGGCCTGCTCCACCCGCTCCGGGTCGACATTCTCGCCGCCGGCGAGGACGACCATCTCCGAGGCCCGGCCGGCCAGGTGGAGGTAGCCGTCGGCGTCCAGCCAGCCCAGGTCCCCGGTGCGGTAGAAGCCGTCCGCCGTGAAGGCCTGCGCCGTCTTCTCCGGCAGGCGCCAGTAGCCGCGGAAGACGTTGGGCCCCCGGGCGAGGACCTCGCCGCTGCCCCCCGCAGCGGCCGGCTCGTCGATGCGCAGCTCCACGCCGGGCAGGACCAGGCCGGCCGTATCCAGCCGCAGCCGGTCCGGCGGGTTGAAGGTCAGGATCGGCGAGGTCTCGGTCAGCCCGTAGCCGGTGGCCACCTCCCAGCCGAGGCTGCGCAGGCGCTCGCCGAGGGCGGGGTCCAGCGCCGCCCCGCCGCTGACCACCATCCGCACCGACGGCGCCATGCGCCGGTGCAGGCCGCGGAACAGGCGCCGCCCCAGGTTCCAGCCGAGGCGCTGCCGCGCCCAGCGGGAGAGCCCCACCATGGCCTCGAAGGCGCGCTCGGCGCGCGCGCCCCGCTCGGCCACCCGGCCGCGGATGGCGGCGTCCAGGGCCTCGTAGAGCCGCGGCACGCCGAGGATGACCGTGGCCTCCCCCTCGCGCAGGGCGCGGACGATCTGCGGGCCGAGGACCGAGTACGGCAGCACGACGGTCGCCCCCAGGGCCAGGGGCGTCAGCAGCCCCAGCGTGAGGGGGTAGACGTGGTGGTACGGCAGCGGGACGAAGATCCGGTCGCCCGAGTGCGCGAGCCCTTGGCCGAACAGGGCGTTGAGGTTGGCGGCGATGTTGCCGTGGCTCAGCGGCACCCCCTTGGGCATGCCGGTGGTCCCGGAGGTGTAGAACAGGGCCGCCGCGTCGGCCGCGCTGACCGCAGGCGGCGCCGGGCCGTCGGGCCGCAGCCAGTCCCGCCAGCTCCCCGGCTCCCCGGCGGCGGCATCCAGCCGGATCGGCGCCGGCGGCCGCTCCAGCCCCAGCCCCTCGAGCCGGTGCGCCGCCTCGCCGGCGGTGAACACCCAGCGGACGCCGCTGTCCGCCAGCGCGTGGGCGAGCTCGGCGCGCGGCATCTGGGTATCGAGCGGGGCCACGACGCCCCCCGCCTCGAGGATCGCCAGGCAGGCCGCGAGCCACTCAGGCCCGTTGGGGGCGAGCAGGCCCACCGGCTCGCCGCGCTCCAGGCCGGCCGCCAGCAGGCCGCCGGCGAGCCGCCCGGACGTATCCCCCAGGTCGGCGTAGCCCCAGCGCACCGTGCTGTCGCGCGTGAGCGCGCACACGGCCGCCCGCTGCCCGCGCGCGCTGAGCTGCTGCGCCAGGGCCTGCAACGTCTCCAGCTGCGTCGTCATCCTGCTCCGCTCCCCGTGCCGAGGCCTTCGAGTCCGATCACAGACCCTGTTACCATCCTCCCCTTCGCTGGCAACCCTTACCGTTGAGATGGCCGCTACGACGCAAGAGCATACCCGAATCCGCGAGATCCCCTACAACTACACCTCCTTCTCCGACCGCGAGATCGTGACCCGCTTCCTCGGCGAGGATACGTGGGACCTGCTCAATGAGCTGCGCGGCGAGCGCCGCACCGGCATCTCGGCACGCATGCTGCTCGAGGTGCTCGGCGACCTCTGGGTTGTCTGTCGCAATCCTTACATCCAGGACGATCTGATCAACAGCCCCAAGCGGCTGCGCGCGCTTACCGGCTCGATGCACCACCGCATCGACCAGATCGTCGCGCGCGCCGACGGCAACGAGAAGGGGCTGGACCTCGCCGAGCGCGCCCGCCGCGCGGTCCGCGACTTCGAGGCCCACTACCAGGCGCAGCGCGCGCGGCGGCGGCGGATCCGGCGCCACCTGGCCCGCTACACCCGCAAGGACAACATCGCCTTCGACGGCCTCTCCCGGGTCGCGCACGCCACGGACGCCACCGACTGGCGCGTCGAGGTCCCCTTCGTGGTCCTCAAGCCGGATAGCGAGGCGGAGATCGCGCCCCTGGTCGCCGCCTGCATCGAGGAGGGGCTCACCGTCATCCCGCGCGGCGGCGGCACGGGCTACACCGGCGGCGCCGTCCCCCTCGACGGCGACTCCGCGGTGCTCAATACCGAGAAGCTCGACCACATCTCGGCGGTCGAGGAGGTCGAGCTCCCCGGCGTCGAGGGCCCGGTGGCCACCGTCCACGTCGGCGCCGGCGCCGTCACCCGCCGGGTCGCCGAGCAGGCCGAGGCCGCCGGCCGCGTCTTCGCCGTCGACCCCACCTCCCAGGACGCCTCCACCATCGGCGGCAACATCGCCATGAACGCCGGCGGCAAGAAGGCCGTCCTCTGGGGCACGACCCTGGACAACATCGCCTCCTACCGGATGATCACCGCCGAGGCGAAGTGGATCGAGGTCGAGCGCCTCGACCACAACCTGGGCAAGGTCGACGACCTCGACACCGTCCGCTTCCGCGTGACGCACTACGCCCGCGACGGCAAGACCCAGGAGGGCGAGCCGGAGGTGCTGAGCTTCTCGGGGACCGCCTTCCGCAAGCCGGGCCTCGGCAAGGACGTCACCGACAAGTTCCTCGGCGGCCTGCCCGGGGTCCAGAAGGAGGGCTGCGACGGGCTGATCACCTCGGCGCGCATGCTGGTCCACCGCATGCCCGAGCACGAGCGGACCGTGTGCCTGGAGTTCTACGGCCACGACCTCCACGAGGCCGTCCCCGCGATCACCGAGATCCGCGACGACCTGCTCGCCGACGAGAGCGTCGCCCTCGCCGGCCTCGAGCACCTCGACGAGCGCTACATCGAGGCGGTGGACTACTCGCCGAAGGCCAACCGCAGCGAGATCCCCAAGATGATCCTGCTCGCCGACCTGGCCAGCGACGACCCCGATGCGGTGGGCGCCGCCGCCTCGCGCATCGTGCGCCTGGCCAACGCCCGCAACGGCGAGGGCTTCATCGCGGCCTCCGCCGAGGCGCGGCGGCGCTTCTGGGCGGAGCGCTCGCGCACCGCGGCCATCGCATCGCACACCAACGCCTTCAAGATCAACGAGGACGTGGTCATCCCCCTGGAGCGGCTGGCCGAGTACACCGAGGGCGTGGAGCGCATCAACGTCGAGCAGTCGATGCGCAACAAGCTGGAGATGCTCGACGAGCT
>CAJXKI010000086.1 GCA_913055765.1 uncultured Ectothiorhodospiraceae bacterium | reverse complement strand
CTCCATCACCGGCGTGTTGTCGTACTGCCCGCCGTGGGGGCCGAGCTCCGAGGCCCGGGTGGCGTAGGCGGTGTAGATCTCCTCGCGCAGGGCGCGGTCCTCGGCGTGCTGCAGAACGGCGAGCACGCTCGGCATCTGCAGGGTGAGGCGGTACCCTGAGACCCCAGCGTCCGCGGCCGCCTGTCGGGCCACGGCCAGCGCTGATCCGGGCAGCCCGGCCAGCTCCGCCTCGTCGGCGTCGCGGTGCCAGGCCTGCGTGGCGTCGAGCAGGTTCTGCTGGAACTGGGCGCCGAGCTCCGAGAGGCGCTGGGCGTTGGCGCGAAAGTCGCTGCGCGCCGGCTCCTCAAGCCCGACCCCGGCGAGCTCCAGCTCCTGGAGGCTGTCGTTGACCACCTTGCGCTGGACCGGGTCCAGGCCTAGCGCCGGGGCGCGCTCGGCGAGCTCCTGGAGGGCCTGATAGAGCCGGGGATCCTGGCCGAGCTCGGCGTAGAAGGCGCTCAGCCTGGGCAGCGCGGCGTTGTAGGCCTCGCGCAGCTCGGGCGTGTCGGCCACGGCCTGCAGGTGGGATACCGGCGCCCACGCCCGGGCGAGGCGGTCGTCGGCCTCCTCCAGCGGTCGCATGAGGCTGTCCCAGCTGTGCGGCGGCCCGGCCGCCAGGGCCGACTCCAGGGCCTGTCGGCCGGCCTCGATCAGGGTATCGACGGCCGGCTGCACGTGCTCGGCCCGGATCTGCGAGAACGGCGGTAGCGGGTGATCGCTGAGCAGCGGATTCTCCGGCATATCACTACCTGTTGGCCTCACGCGTTACACTCTAGCACGAGTGCGGCGACGGCTTCCTGTGCCCGGCAGCCGTCGCCTCTCCCAGCGGCTCCAGGAGGATCCATGACAGGCGAGTACGATCTGATCGTCGTCGGCGGCGGAAGCGGCGGCATGGCCACGGCCCGGCGCGCCGCGGCCCACGGGGCGCGGGTGGCCATGGTCGAGCGCCACCGCCTCGGCGGTACCTGCGTCAATGTCGGCTGCGTGCCGAAGAAGGTCATGTGGTACGCCAGCGAGACCGCCGCCGCCCTGGAGCGCGCCGGGGACTACGGCTTCACCCTCGACGGCTACCGGTTCGACTGGCAGGCCCTGCGCGAGGCGCGCGACGCCTATGTCGAGCGCCTCAACGGCGTCTACGCCCGCAACGTCGAGCGCGCCGAGATCGACCTCTATCGCGGCACCGCGCGGCTGCGGGATGCGCAGACCGTCGAGGTGGACGGGCAGCCGCTGCGCGGCCGCTACCTGCTCCTGGCCCCAGGGGGGCGGCCTGCGTGGCCAGCCATCCCCGGCGCCGAGCACGGCATCGACTCCGACGGCTTCTTCGGCCTCGCGGAGCAGCCGCGCCGGGCGGCGGTGGTCGGCGCCGGCTACATCGCCGTGGAGCTCGCCGGGCTCCTCCACCACCTGGGGACCGAGACGACGCTCACCGTCCGGCGCGATGGCCCGCTGCGCGGCTTCGATCCGCTGCTGCGCGAGGCCCTGACCGAGGCCATGGCGGTGGACGGCCCGGCGCTTCGCACCGGCTTCGTCCCGGCCGCCTGCGAGCGCCAGGGGGACGGCAGCCTGGCGCTGGTCAGCGAGGACGGGCAGCGGCTGACGGGGCTGGACACCGTGGTCTGGGCCATCGGCCGGACCCCGTGCACCGAGGGGCTGGGCCTGGAGAGCGCCGGCGTCGAGGTGCGCGCCGACGGCTCCATCCCGGTCGACGACGACCAGCGCACCTCTGCGCCGTCGGTCTTCGCCGTGGGTGACGTCACCGGCAACGACTTCCCGCTCACCCCGGTGGCCATCGCCGCCGGCCGGCGCCTGGCCGATCGGCTCTTCGGGGGGCAGGCCGATAGCCGCCTCGACTACCGCAACATCCCCTCGGTGGTCTTCAACCATCCGCCGCTGGGGACCGTGGGCCTGACCGAGCCGGAGGCGCAGTCCATGTACGGCGCGGAGAGCGTGGCCTGCTACCAGACCCGCTTCGTCCCCATGAACTACGCCCTAGCCCCCCAGGCGGTGAAGCGCCGTACCGCCATGAAGCTGGTGACCGTCGGCCCCGAGGCGCGCGTCGTGGGCGTGCACATCCTCGGCGAGGGGGCGGACGAGATGCTGCAGGGCTTCGCCGTGGCGGTGCGCATGGGGGCCACCAAGGCGGATCTCGACGATACCGTGGCCATCCACCCGACCAGCGCCGAGGAGCTGGTGACGCTGTGAGGCGCGGACGCCCGCGCTACGCCGGTGGCCGTGGCGCGGCCCTGGCGGGTGAGCGCCGCCACGGCACCGCGCACCCCCTCACCCGCGCCTAGCCGCCCGCTGCCAGATCGCCGCGGGCCGCGCCCTAGCCGAGCAGGCCCGCGCTGTTGGCGAAGATGACCAGGATCGCCGCCGGCACCAGGTAGCGCACCAGCACCAGCCACGCCCGGTACAGGGCCGGGCTCGACAGCGCCAGCTCCCGGCCCGTGACGCTGCGCGGCAGCACCCAGCCGGCGAACAGGGCCATTAGCAGGCCGCCGAGGGGCAGCATGATGCTGGTGGAGGCGTACTCGACCAGCCCCTGGAAGTTGAGCCCGAGGATGGTGAACCCGGACCAGAGGTTGAAGGCCAGCAGCGACCCGATGCCCAGCAGCCACGCCGCGGCGGCGACCACCGCGGCGGCCCTCGGGCGCCGCCAGCCGCGGGTCTCCACAAGGTACGCCGTGGCCGGCTCCATGAGGGAGATCGCCGAGGTGAGCGCGGCGAAGGACATCAGCAGGAAGAACAGGGTGCCGAACAGCGTCCCCAGCGGCATCTGCCCGAACCCGTAGGAGAGGGTGACGAAGATCAGCCCCGGCCCGCTGCCCGGGTCCAGCCCGGCGGCGAGCACGATGGGGAAGACCGCTAGCCCGGCGAGCAGGGCGATGATGGTGTCGGAGGCGGCGATGAGGCCGCTGTTGCCCGGGATGGAGGAGCGGCTCGACAGGTACGAGCCGTAGGCCATGATGGCGCCCAGCCCCAGGCTGAGCGAGAAGAAGGCCTGCCCCATGGCGACCAGCACCGCCTCGGGCCCTAGGGCGCTGAACTCCGGGGTGAACATGAAGGCCATGGCGTCGAGGAAGGCCCCGGCGCCCATGCCGTAGCCGACCATCACCAGCAGCAGGAGGAAGAGCAGCGGCATCAGCAGCCGCACGGCGCGCTCGAGGCCGTTCTGCACGCCACGCAGGACGATGAGCGCCGTCAGGCCCATGAAGATGGTGTGCCAGAGCAGCAGCCGCCACGGGTCCTGCAGCAGCTCGTTGAAGAACGACTCCACCTGGCCGGTCCCGGCGCCCGAGAAGGTGCCCGTGACCATGGCGGGGACGTAGGCGAGGGACCAGCCGGCCACCACCGAGTAGAAGGACAGGACCAGGAAGCCGGCGACCACCCCGAGCCAGCCGAGGACCTGCCAGCCGCCGCGCGCGCCGTGGTCAGCGGGCAGGGTGCGCATGGTGTTGATCGGGCTCCGCCGGCCGAGGCGCCCGATCAGGATCTCGGCCATCATCACCGGGATGCCGATGAGCAGGATGCAGGCCAGGTAGACCAGGATGAAGGCGCCGCCGCCGTTCTCGCCGACCACGTAGGGGAAGCGCCAGATGTTGCCCAGGCCCACGGCGGAGCCGGTGGCCGCCATGATGAAGGCCCACCGGGACCCCCACTCGCCGTGGATCGACTGCCGCGAATCCGTCATGGCCGATGCACTCCCTCGGACGTCGGGACCTGGCGAGGGAGCGTAATACAGCCCGGAAGGGCGCAACAAACCCCTGCGCGCTATGCCGCAGGCAGCTCGACCGCCTCGGGCAGGCCCAGCTCCATGGCGATGGGCAGGTGGTCCGAGAGCGGGTAGTCGAGGACCCGCGCCCGCTCCACCTGCAGCGTGGTGCTGATCAGGATGTGGTCGAGGCTGCGCCGGGGGCGCCAGCTGGGGAAGGTGTGCAGTCCGTGGATCGGCTCCGAGAGCGCGGTGCGCCGGCCTAGCCAGGCGATCTCCTCGCTGTCGGAGCGGCAGTTGAGGTCGCCCATGACGATGACGTGGCGGTGGGCGTTGACCAGGTCGGCGAGGAAGGCCATCTGCTTGAGGCGCGTGCGCCTGCTCAGGGCCATGTGGAGCTGGATGACGTTGAGCGCCTGCTCACCGGTGCCGAAGCGGATCTGCAGCGCCCCGCGGCCGGGGATGAGTCCCGGGAGCCGATGCTCGCGGATCGCCGTCGGCCGGTACCGGGCCAGCAGGCCGTTGCTCTGCTGCGCCAGGCGGCCCATGTCCCGGTTGGTCTGGATGTACCAGTAGGGGAAGTCCGCCTTGTAGGCCAGCTGCTCGACCTGGTTCATGAAGCCGGTCCGGAAGCTGCCGGCGTCCACCTCCTGCAGGCCTGCCAGGTCGAAGGGCGCCAGCCACTCCCCGATGCGCTCGAGGTTGGCCCGGCGCTGCCGGTCGGGCAGGACGTGCCGCCAGCCGCGGGTGAGGTAGTGGCGGTAGCGCGAGGTGGCGATCGCGCTCTGGATGTTGTAGCTGACCACCCCGATGGTGCGCGGTGCCGGCGGGGAGAGGGTCGGCCGGAGGGTGGTGTAGGCTCCTTCGCGCAGGCGATAGGAGAGGTTGGTCATCGCTCGGGGCGCCCTGGAGGAAGGGTCCGGTTCAAGTGGGAGGCCGCGCCCGGCCGGCTGCTGGCCGGCCGGGCTGCGCCGTGCCGGCTCACTCCGCCTCGGCCTCCGGGTGCTCCATGCTCGCCATATAGGCGGAGACGGCCTCGATCTCGTCCTCGCTCATCCGGCCCGCGGTATCCCGCATCATGCGGTTGCGGTCGCTCTGGCGCTCCTCGCTCTTGAAGCCGTGGAGGGACTGGCTCAGGTACGGCTTGTGCTGCCCCGCGACCGCCGGGAACTGGGCGCCCGGGACGCCCTCGCCGTTGGGGCCGTGGCAGGAGGCGCAGGAGGCGACATCCTTCTCCGGGATGCCCGCGTGGTAGATCGACTCGCCGCGGCTGGCGAGCTCCTCGTCCACCTCTCGGGGGCCCGGGGGCGTCTGGTCCTCGAGCCAGGCAGCGACGCTGCGGATCTCCTGGTCCGAGAGGCCCACGGCGTTCTCCGTCATCAGGCCCTGCGGATCCCAGCGATTCTGGTCGCGGAAGAGCTCCATCTGGTGGACGATGTAGTCGCTGTGCTGCCCAGCGTGGCTCGGCCAATCCGGGGTCTGGCTGATGCCCTTCGGACCGTGGCAGGCCATGCAGACCTGGTTGTTGAGCTGCTTACCCTGCTCGAGGTCGACCTCGGCCTGGGCGGAGGCCGCGCCGAGCATCAGGGCGGCCGCCGTGAAGCCGGTAAGGGTGCGCTTATACATGGCTCGCGTTCGCTCCGCTGATGGAGTGGGCTTTCCGTGTGCGTATCTCGCCGATAAAACGGCATCCCTTATATCAGCAGCGCTAGCAAGCGTCAATTTGCCCGGGCCCCGCCCGCGGGGCGCTCGGCGGCCCCTGCGGCAGGGCCCCGGGCAGCGCGGTGAGCCCCTGATGTGAAACCATGGGCGGCCGCGGACGGCAACGAGGGGCAGGCATGAGTGAGCAGCGCTACTACCGCCGGGCCAGCTTCCGGCTGAGCGCGCCCACGCCCGGGGAGCTGGGACCGGACGAGGGCGCGGAGGTGGCCTTCGCGGGCCGCTCCAATGTGGGCAAGTCCAGCGTGATCAACTGCCTCACGGGCCAGCGCAAGCTCGCCCGCATCAGCGGCACGCCGGGGCGGACTCAGACCATCAACGTCTTCGACCTGGACGCCGAGCGGCGGCTCATCGATCTGCCCGGCTACGGCTACGCCAAGGTGCCCGCCGAGATCAAGCGCCGCTGGGAGCGCGCCTTGCCGGACTACCTGCAGAACCGGCGCGCGCTGCGCGGCGTGGTGGTGATCATGGACCTGCGCCACGCGCCTACGGAGCAGGACCTGCAGATGCTCGGCTGGTGCGCCAGCGCCGGGCTTGCCCTGCACGGCGTGCTCACCAAGGCGGACAAGCTCAAGCGCGGGCGGGCCAAGCAGCGCCTGCAGGCCGTCCAGCGCAGCGCTGCGGAGGCCGGCGTGGCGCTGCCCAGCGTGCAGCTGTTCTCGGCGCTCAAGGGGGAGGGCGTCGAGGAGCTCAGCGGCGTCCTCGACGCGTGGCTCGAGCTGGGGAACTCCTGGCGCGGTTAATGGTCGCAATAGGTGAGCATCGCTGATGTACGGGCTACGGCCTCCTCTCCAGCGTGGCGCGATCAACCTGGTTGTCCTTCCCCCGAGGCCAGGTTGGCTATTCGCCCCGGATCTCACCCCCAGGATCCGGGGCCTTTTTTTGTGCGGCCTCGCGCTTTAGAGGCGCTGTCCCCAGGTGCAGTTGATAGTGCCGTGCTTAGTAGACCAGCTCGATGTCATCTGGCTTTGCTGGTAGGAACGCAAGCTGGTGGCACGACCAAGACCCAGCCGCCCGGCGATGACCCCGCCGGTGATGTCCAGGTTGCGGCTGCTTGCTGCGACCTTCGGCTGAATGCTTATGGCAGCCGTTCCAGCCTATTAAGCGGTCCACTCGCTTTGAGCCGCTGCTTGGGCGTGGGCGAGGAATTCTCGGAAGAACGCCCCGAATATGCCCAGCATGCCGCCTAGGACTGCCGCTAGCGCGGCGATAAGGCCGCTTTGCGCCCCCTGCATCTCGCCCGGTGCGGCGAGGGCGATGGCTTGGGGCGGCTGTAGGCCATCGAGTCGATCCTCGAGCAGGCTCTGCTCCTCGGCAAGGCTTTGTTGAACCTCATGGCGCTCGCGGCGTAGATCGCTGATGCGCTCCTGGAGATCGCGGACCTGGGTGTTTGCGGTCCTGATTTCCTCGAGATAGCTCTCGAGTTGGATACGCAGCCGTTCCGCTGATACGCCATCCTCTTGGCCGGCTAGCTCCGCTTGTACCTCCTGTCGCTTCTCGCGAGTCTCCTGTCGTGTCGCTCGCGCCTCTTCAAGCTCTGTGCGGGTAGCCTCGATATCCTCCTCGATACCGCTCTGCTGGGAGGCTTGATTCTCCTTGAGTTGGTTGAGCTTGCTCTTGAGTCGATCTCGACGCTCCTCGAAAAGGGGCTCCTGCTGCGAGATAAACCACTCCTTGAGAGAGCGGTGCAAGGCCTCGACCTGCGAGGACTGTGCCTCCGGCACGCTGCTCTCCAGGATGAGCCGCTGCGAATCCTCTATGCGCTCGATCTCGACCGAGGGAGCGCTTACCTCACGCTCCGCCTTGAAGCGGCGCTGGAGCTTGGGAATCGCTACTCGCTTAAGCTGGGATTGCATAGCATGTATGGATATGAGCGGCTCGCGCTCCAGGGCCTCCTCACGGAACTGGACAAAAGTACCCATCTCCAAGATCGTAGTGTGTGATTGCGAAGGCTTTTGCAGGAGTCCGTAGGCGCTGCCCAGCGCGAAGACCGTGAGTGCGATGCCGAATAGCCAGCGCCGCCTACGCACGAGCACCAGCCACAGATCGATCAGGC
>CAJXKI010000085.1 GCA_913055765.1 uncultured Ectothiorhodospiraceae bacterium | reverse complement strand
CAGAAGGAGGTCTCCGACGAGACCCAGCACGCCATCGACGAGGAGGTCCGTGCCATCATCGACAGCAACTACACGGCCGCCGAGAAGATCCTGCGCGACAACATCGACAAGCTCCACCTCATGGCCGAGGCCCTGATGAAGTACGAGACCATTGATCGCGGCCAGATCGACGACATCATGCAGGGCAAGCGGCCGCGTCCTCCCAAGGGCTGGGAGGATCGTGACGGCGGTGACGCTACCCCGGCCACCGAGGGCGGTAACCCCGGTGGCGACGACGGCCGCGAGGGCGGCCCCATCGGCGGGCCCGTGGGCGAGCACTGATGGCAGCGCCAGTGGACGGGGCGGTGCTGCCCTGCGGCGATCGCCCCTTGCCCCTGGACCGCCCCCGGGTCATGGGGGTGCTCAACGTCACCCCGGACTCCTTCTCCGACGGCGGGCAGTTCCTCGACCTCGAGCGCGCCCGTAGCCATGCCCGCGCCATGGTCGCCGCGGGCGCCGACATCATCGACATCGGCGGTGAGTCGAGCCGCCCGGGGGCCGATCCGGTGCCCCTCGATGCGGAGCTGGCCCGGGTCATCCCGGTGGTGGAGGCCCTGGCCGCCGAGGTGGAGGCCCCCATCTCGGTGGATACCTGCAAGCCCGAGGTGATGCGCGCCGCCGTGGCCGCCGGCGCGGGGATGATCAACGATATCCAGGCCTTGCAGGCCCCCGGCGCGCCGGCGGCCGCCGCCGCCCTGGGGGTGCCGGTGTGCCTGATGCATATGCAGGGCCGCCCTCGCACCATGCAGGAGGCCCCCGCCTACGACGACGTCGTCGCCGACGTCACCGGCTTCCTCGAGGAGCGGGTGGCGGCGGCTGAGGCGGCCGGGGTACCCCGGGAGTGCCTGCTCCTCGACCCGGGGTTCGGCTTCGGCAAGACCCTGGCGCACAACTACGCCCTTCTGAGCCGGCTCGACCGCGTCGCGGCCCTGGGCCTGCCCGTGCTGGTGGGGATGTCGCGCAAGTCCATGATCGGTGAGCTCCTCGATCGCCCCGTGACGGAGCGCCTCGCCGGCAGCGTGGCCGCCGCCGCGGTGGCGGTCTTCCAGGGGGCCCACATCGTACGCGCCCACGACGTCGCGGCGACCGCCGATGCGGTCCGCGTCGCTGCGGCGGCGGCATCAGCCTAGCGGGCCACGTCCTAGGGAGAGAGGCAGCCGTGTCCGACAGGAGCGCTTACTTCGGTACTGACGGCGTCCGGGGCCGGGTCGGGGAGGAGCCCATCACCCCGGACCAGGTGCTGCGCCTCGGTTGGGCGGCCGGCCGCGTGCTCGCCGATGGCGGGGGGCGCACGGTGGTCATCGGCAAGGACACCCGGCTGTCCGGCTACATGTTCGAGTCGGCGCTGGAGGCGGGCTTCGCCGCCGCAGGCGTGCACACCCTCATGCTCGGGCCCATGCCCACGCCGGCGGTGGCCTACCTCACCCGCACCCTGCGCGCCCGTGCCGGGGTGGTCATCAGCGCCTCGCACAATCCCCACCAGGACAACGGGATCAAGTTCTTCAGCGCCGACGGCTACAAGCTCGACGACGCCACCGAGCAGGCCATCGAGGATCTGCTGCGCAGCGGCGAGCTGCCCATGGCCGGCTGCGAGGCCCTCGGCCGGGCGAGCCGGGTCGGGGACGCCGTAGGCCGCTACATCGAGTTCTGCAAGGGGGCCGTGGACCGGCGCACCGATCTGCGCGGCCTGCGCGTGGTGGTCGACTGCGCCCACGGCGCCACCTACCAGGCGGCTCCGGCGGTGCTGCGCGAGCTCGGGGCGAGCGTGACGGCCATCGGCGATCGGCCGGACGGCCTGAACATCAATGTCGATCACGGCTCCCAGCACCCGCAACGGGTCTGCGAGCAGGTGGTCGCCGACGGGGCCGACGTGGGCGTGGCCTTCGACGGCGACGGCGACCGGGTGGTCATGGCGGACCGCCACGGCCGGCTCGTCGACGGCGACGGGCTGCTCTACATCATCGCCGCCGCCCGCGCGGCGCGCGGCCAAGCGCTCGGGCCGGTGGTGGGGACGCAGATGAGCAACCTGGGCCTGCAGGTGGCGCTCGCCGAGCTCGGCCTCGGCCTGGAGCGCGCCAAGGTGGGCGATCGCTACGTGCTGGAGCGGCTGCTGCAGGCCGACGGTACCCTCGGCGGCGAGTCCTCCGGGCACATCATCTGCCTCGATCGGACCACCACCGGCGACGGGATCGTCTCGGCGCTGCAGGTCCTGGAGGCCATGGCCGCTACCGGCCGCGGTCTCGATGAGCTCATCGACGGGATGGCCTACTTCCCGCAGCGGCTGGTCAATGTGCCCGTCGCCCGGGGCGTCGACGTGCTCAGCCTGCAGGCGGTCCAGGACGCCGTCGCCGCCGCGGAGGCCGAGCTCGGCGAGCAGGGTCGGGTCCTGCTGCGCCCCTCCGGCACGGAGCCGAAGCTGCGGGTCATGGTGGAGGGGGGCGATGAGGCGCAGGTGGAGCGGCTCGCCGGCGAGCTGGCGGACGCGGTGGCCGATGCGGCGCAGCGTGCGGTGGCGGACCGCGTTTGATCTCAGGCCCCAGGGCAGATAAGGTCCCTGCGCCTTAGAGGAAATCACAGACAGGGTTGGGTCTAGGGATGCGGCGCAAGATCATTGCTGGCAACTGGAAGATGAACGGGAACCGCGATCTGGTCCGCCAGGTCGCCGAGCGGGCGGCGGATAGCGACGCTGGGGCCGAGCTGGCCATCTGCCCGCCGTTCCCGCTGCTGCCTACGGCGGCCTCGCAGCTGCCGTTCGGGGTCGCCCTGGGGGCGCAGGATGTCAGTGAGTACGAGGCCGGCGCGTACACCGGAGAGGTCTCCGCGGCCATGCTCCTCGAGGCCGGCTGCCGCTACGTGATCGTCGGCCACTCGGAGCGGCGCACGCTCTACGGCGAGGACAACGGCCGCGTCGCCGGCAAGTTCGTGGCGGCCAAGCAGGCCGGCCTGACGCCTATCCTCTGCGTGGGCGAGACGCTCGCCGAGCGGGACGCCGAGCGCACCGAGGCCGTCGTCGGCGAGCAGCTCGACGCCGTCTGTGAGGCGGCCGGGGCGCAGGCCTTCCGCGGCGCAGTGGTCGCCTACGAGCCGGTCTGGGCCATCGGCACCGGCCGGACGGCCACCCCTGAGCAGGCCCAGGAGGTGCACGCCTTCATCCGTCAGCGCGTCGCCGAGCGGGACGGCAGCGAGGTGGCGGAGCAGCTGCCGGTGCTCTACGGCGGCAGCATGAAGCCTGGCAACGCCGCCGAGCTGCTGGGCCAGCCGGATATCGACGGGGGGCTCATCGGCGGGGCCTCGCTGGATCCCGACAGTTTCCTATCGATCTACAAGGCAGCCGCGGAGGGCTGAGACCGATCCATGTTTGCAGGCCTGCTTGCCGTCCATGTCGTCATCGCCATCGCCCTGGTCGTCCTGGTGCTGCTCAACCAGGGCAAGGGGGCGGACATGGGGGCCGCCTTCGGTAGCGGTGCCTCGAGCACCGTCTTCGGCTCCCAGGGAGCGGCGAGCTTCATGACGAAGCTGATCGCGAGCCTGGGCGCGGCGTTCTTCATGACCAGCCTGGGGCTCGCGGTCCTCGCCTCCCAGGGCGGCGGCAGCGGCGACGCCTCCTCTGTCATCGATGAGGCCCCGGATGACGCCTCGGCCTCCGATGGGCCGGAGGCCCCGGCTGGGCAGAGTGAGCCGGACGCCCCCTCGGCGCCGGAGCAGCCGGAGGGTGAGGCGGCCCCCGCTGCGCCGGAGGAGCCGGGCGAGGGCAGCCCGGAGCAGCCTGCGGCGGCGCCGGAGGCGCCCGCCGAGGAGTCGCCCTCCGACGAGGAGTCGCCCTCCGATAAGGCGGGCAACGGCGCGTAGCCGCCGCCCTCCCTGCCGGGTACCGGGTGAGGGCGGCCGCGCCCTCGGGTACACACGGCGCCGGTCCGCCGGAGACGGACCCGTGGGCGGCCCACCTAGCTGAGGCGCGGGGCCAGCCTGTCTCAGCCCTTGGACCACCTCCCTAGGTCCCCTTCCGCTAGGCGCTGACGCGCCTTGGCGTCCACGACCCTGCGAGCAGGCCTGCCAGGCCCACGGCAGTGTACGCTCGCTTGTAGCGCGGGATTGATATCGCGCAAGTGTCAAGATCCCTTTTCAGCGCTATAACCTCTCTATAATCAGAAACTTACGATCTCTTTTGAGTTGACACGAGGATTACCCCCTCCGTACACTCCAGCGACACTCGACGCGACGGCCCGCCGATGAGCGCCGTCCGCGTTGCCACCAGCGGAGCGGCGTGCGATGTTGGAGAACTACCTACCGGTCCTGCTCTTCATACTCACCGGGCTCGTCTTCGGCGCCTTGCCCCTGGCAGCCGGCTTCATCCTGGCCCCCCGGCGCTACGACGCGGAGAAGCAATCGCCCTACGAGTGCGGCTTCGAGGCGTTCGAGGACGCGCGCCTGCCGTTCGATGTGCGCTACTACCTCGTCGCCATCCTGTTCATCCTGTTCGATCTCGAGATCGCCTTCCTCTTCCCTTGGGCGGTTGTGTTGGAGGATGTGGGCCTGTTCGGCATCTTGGCCATGGGCCTGTTCGTGGGGCTCCTGGTGATCGGTCTGCTCTACGAGTGGCGTAAGGGGGCGCTGGAATGGGAGTAGAGGGCAAGCTCGAGCAGGGGTTCGTCACCACCTCTGCCGACAAGCTCATCAACTGGGCGCGGACCGGCTCCTTCTGGCCGATGACCTTCGGCCTGGCCTGCTGCGCCGTGGAGATGATGCACACCGCCGCGGGCCGCTACGACATGGACCGCAACGGCCTGATCTTCCGGCCGAGTCCGCGCCAGTCCGACGTGATGATCGTCGCCGGGACCCTGTGCAACAAGATGGCCCCGGCGCTGCGCAAGGTCTACGACCAGATGCCGGAGCCGAAGTGGGTCATCTCCATGGGCTCCTGCGCCAACGGCGGGGGCTACTACCACTACGCGTACTCGGTGACGCGGGGCTGTGACCGGATCGTGCCGGTGGACATCTACGTCCCGGGGTGCCCGCCTACGGCGGAGGCCCTCTACTACGGGATCCTGCAGCTGCAGAACAAGATCCACCGCACCAACACCATCGCGCGTTGAGGGAGGAGCCATGGCTGACCCCGAGAGCCTCCTGGAGCAGCTCCGCGGCCACTTCGGCGGCCGCCTGGCCGATGCTCGGGTCGAGTACGGCGAGGCGACGGTGGAGGTCCAGCCGGCGGAGCTGGTGGCGGTGATGACCGAGCTCCGCGATGCCCGGGCGTGGCGCTTCGAGCAGCTGTCGGACATCGCCGGCGTGGACCTGGCCGCCTACGGCGACGACGAGTGGATCACCGAGGACGCCACCCACAGCGGCTTCAGCCGCGGCGTCGTCAACCCGGACTTCGCCCGCCTGGGGCTGACCGGCATCTACGGCGTTCAGGAGGTGCCCGAGCAGACCGGGCGGCGCTTCGCGGCCGTCTACCACCTGCTCTCCTTGA
The DNA here is from genome assembly GCA_913055765.1 of uncultured Ectothiorhodospiraceae bacterium. Taxonomy (GTDB): domain Bacteria; phylum Pseudomonadota; class Gammaproteobacteria; order Nitrococcales; family Halorhodospiraceae; genus Halorhodospira. The sequence goes on along the minus strand of CAJXKI010000085.1, from coordinate 2,122 downwards.
GCCACAACCACCGCCTGCGCGTGCGCTGCTTCGCGCCGGACGATGACATGCCGGTGATCCCCTCCCTCACGGGGCTCTGGCCCGCCGCCAACTGGCCGGAGCGCGAGGCCTTCGACCTCTACGGCATCGTCTTCGAGGGGCACCCGGACCTGCGCCGGATCCTGACCGACTACGGCTTCGTCGGGCACCCGTTCCGCAAGGACTTCCCGCTCATCGGCAACGTCGAGCCCCGCTACGACCCGGAGAAGGGCCGCGTGGTGTACGGCCCGGTGGAGATCGAGCCGCGGGTGCTCGTACCGCGGGTGATCCGCGATGATAACCGCTACCGCGCCCCGGGGACGCCCGAGGAGGATCGAGCCGATGGCTGAGTTCCAGAGCTACACCCTCAACTTCGGCCCCCAGCACCCGGCCGCCCACGGCGTCCTGCGCCTGGTGCTGGAGATGGAGGGGGAGACGGTGCGCCGCGCCGACCCGCACATCGGCCTGCTCCACCGCGCCACCGAGAAGCTCGCCGAGTCCAAGCCGTACAACCAGTCCATCGGCTACATGGACCGGCTGGACTACGTCTCCATGATGTGCAACGAGCACGGCTACGTGCGCGCCATCGAGCGGCTGCTCGGCATCGAGCCGCCGCTGCGGGCGCAGTACATCCGGACGATGATGGACGAGGTCACGCGCATCCTGAACCACTTGATGTGGCTCGGCAGCCACGGCCTCGACGTCGGCGCCATGACCGCCTTCCTCTACACCTTCCGGGAGCGCGAGGACCTCATGGACGTCTACGAGGCGGTCTCGGGGGCGCGGATGCACGCCACGTACTACCGCCCGGGCGGCGTGCACCGGGACCTGCCCGACCGGATGCCGAAGTACGAGCCCTCGCCGTACCGCAGCGACAAGGAGCTGCGTGAGATGAACCGCCCCCGGGAGGGGTCGGTGCTCGACTTCCTCGAGGACTTCTGCGAGCGCTTCCCGGGCTGCGTGGACGAGTACGAGACCCTGCTCACCGAGAACCGCATCTGGAAGCAGCGCCTGGTGGACATCTGCCCGGTGTCGCCGGAGCGTGCCATCCAGCTCGGCTTCACCGGCCCCATGCTCCGCGCCTCCGGCGTGGCCTGGGACCTGCGCAAGAAGCAGCCCTACGCCGCCTACGACCGGGTCGATTTCGACGTCCCCGTAGGGACCAACGGCGACGCCTACGACCGCTACCTGGTGCGCGTCGAGGAGATGCGCCAGTCGGTGCGCATCATCCGGCAGTGCATCGACTGGCTGCGGGCGAACCCCGGGCCGGTGCGCATCGACGATCCCAAGGTCTCGCCGCCGACCCGGGAGGAGATGAAGGACGACATGGAGTCGCTCATCCACCACTTCAAGCTCTTTACGGAGGGGTACTGCACGCCGCCGGGCGAGGTCTACGCACCGGTGGAGGCGCCCAAGGGGGAGTTCGGCACCTACATCATCTCCGACGGCGCCAACAAGCCGTACCGCGTCAAGGTGCGGCCGCCGTGCTACTACCACCTCGCGGCCACGGACGAGATGATCCGGGGCTACATGCTCGCGGACGTGGTGACGTTGATCGGCTCCCTCGATGTGGTGTTCGGGGAGGTAGACCGGTGACCGAGCGGACAGCGGAGCAAGCGATCCCGACCGCGGAGCAGCGCCAGCGGATCGACCGCTGGCTGGCCCAGTACCCCGACGACGAGCAGGGGCGGGCCTCGGCGATCGTGCCGGCGCTGCACATCCTCCAGGATGACCACGGCGGCTGGCTGGAGCGCCACCACGTGGCGGCCGCGGCCGACTATATCGGTATCCCGCGGGCCACGGCCTTCGAGGTGGCCACCTTCTACTCGATGTTCCACCTCGACGAGCCCACCGGCCGGCACAAGGTCAGCATCTGCACCAACATCTCGTGCTGCCTCAACGGCGCCGACGAGCTGGTGGCCTACACCGAGGAGCGGCTCGGCATCCGCCTCGGCGAGACGACCCCCGACGGGCGCATCACCCTGGTCCGCGAGGAGGAGTGCCTGGCGGCCTGCACCGGCGCGCCGATGATGCTCGTCGACGGCCACTACTACACCCACCTCACCCGTGAGCGGATCGACGCGATCCTCGACGGGCTGGACTG
>CAJXKI010000084.1 GCA_913055765.1 uncultured Ectothiorhodospiraceae bacterium | reverse complement strand
TAGGGTTATGCCAGCAGATATGTGGACTTGCCGCTAACTCGGCACTTTCATTCGTTCCTTCGTCGTTGACGATTCAGCATGCCATTCTGAACTTGCGCCAAAACACTCCGAATCGTGCGGCCAAAACGCCCACCACAGAACGGCGCTGGGCTATCGCATCCGCACCACCTGCCCCCACTCGGGTCTCCCTCGCCAGGTCTCCCCGGCCGTCAGCGCCCAGAGCACCGGATACTTCGGCGGATGCGCGGGGATGGGACCCCTCCCGTCGGTCATCACCACCAGGACCGTCGGCGGATCCTCGGCGAGGTGCTCAAACGGAGCACGCAGATCCGTCCCACCGGCGCCGGAGACCGGTAGCTTGGCAGGCAGCGGCCGGCTCGGCGTGTAGATCCGGTCGTCGACGACGCGGGTATCGTGCTGGAGCAGCCGCAGCCGATAGTCGTCGCAGGCGCGCAGGATGCCGCCGAGCTCGGCACGGAACTGCGGCCAGTCGTTGACGGTGCTGCCGCTGGTATCCACGGCGACGGCCAGATCGAGGCGCTGCGTGCGCCGGCTCGGCAGGTAGAGCCCGCGCGCCCAGTGGCGCCGGGACGGCGGCAGCCACTGCGTGCCGCCGCCGCGCACCTGCTGGATGAAGCGCTGCAGGTGGCGCTGCCACGGCACGCTCGGCGGCCCGGCGGCGGCGACCCGGGCCTCGAGCCAGCCCGGCAGCGTGCCGGCGGCGCGGCACTGCTGCGCGGCGGCGCGGGTCCAGGCGTCCCAGCGCCGCCAGACGTCCGCGTCGGCACGCGGGGCGTAGTCGGGGTCCTGGACCGCGGCGCTCGGATCCGGGCCCGGCGGCTCGTGCAGGTCCGCGACCGCCGGGTCCCGCTCGGGCACCTGCGCACGATCGCGGAGCGCCTCGTAGGCCTGCTCGGCGTTGGCGCCGCGCAGCGCCCGCAAGTGGACGGTCCCGGCGAGCGGCTGGAAGCCCTCGCCGCGCAGCAGGTCGTTCACCTCGTGGTCGACGGCCAGGTTCCAGCACCGCGGCTCGCGGCCCATGCGCCGGGCGAGGTGCTGCAGGGCGCAGTGCCAGATCTCGTGGCCGAGGACGAAGAGCCGCCCGGCCTCGCTGAGGCCGAGCCAGAAGTCGGCGTGGGCGAAGACCGCGTAGCCGTCGGTCAGCGCCGTGGGCACCCGGCTGTCGATGACCGGGACGAGGTCCAGGCGCATGGCGAGCACGCCGAGGAACGGCGAGCTGGCCAGCAGCGCCTGCCGGTCGGCGCGCATCTGCTCGCCGGCGCGGCGCTTGCGCGCCGCCTCCTCGGCGCTCGGCCCCCGGGCGCTCATGGCGCGGCCGCCTCGCCGCCGGGGGCGCCCGGCAGGTAGCGGGCCAGCGCGGTGCCGTGGGTGGCCGCCCACTCGGCGAAGCGCGGGTGGCCGAAGATCCGCTGGCCCCGCTCGCCGGTCACCCCCTCGGCGCCGCCGACGGCGTCGATCAGGGCCAGGGTGGCGAAGTCCGAGCTCAGGGACAGCGTGATCTCCAGGAAGCGGTCCAGGCGCTGCGCCCGCTCCGCCTCGGGGCCGCGCCAGAGGTGGTAGACCAGCGCCGCGCACAGGGCGTAGCACTGATCCGCCCGCTCCGGGACCGCGAGCCGCGCCTCGCCGCGCAGGATCGCCTCGGCGTCCACCAGGCGCCCCGACCAGCTGCGGAAGGCGGCGAGCTCCGCCGCCGCCCCGGCGCCGACCAGGCCCTCGATGACGCGCATCAGCGGCGCCTCGCCCAGCCCGGTCTCCTCGGCCAGGCTCAGCTGCCGCGCCACGCGCTCCCAGCTGCGCGGGCTCGGCCAGCCGCGCTGCAGGTCACCCTCGAGGTCGAGGAAGCAGCCCGGCCGGTAGCGCAGGAAGCCGATCACGTCCGGGTGCAGCCCCTGCTCGTGCGCCCAGCGCAGCCACGGCTCGAGCTCGGCGCCGACCTCCAGGTGGCAGAAGCGGTTCGCCAGGGCGCTCGACAGCCCCAGGGCGGCGGCGCCGTCCTCCTCGCGGTTGCCGGCCCCGCACAGGTACCAGCGGTCCGGCACCCGGTAGAGATCCCCGAGCCGGCGATCGAGGAGCAGCTCGTAGGCGGCGACCTGCAGGCTGCGGTCGACGGCGGTGAGCTCGTCGAACAGCAGGATGCCGGCGCTGTCCGGGTCCCGCGGCCACTCGCTCGAGAGCAGCCACTCCACCCGGTCCTCGCGCGGGACCGGCAGCCCGCGCAGGTCCACCGGCTCGCGCTGCGACAGGCGGATGTCGATGAAGCCGATGCCGAGCTCGGCGCAAACGTCGCGCACGACGCTGCTCTTGCCCACGCCGGGCGGCCCCCAGAGCAGGGTCGGCGGCAGCTGATGGGCGCGGCCGGGGTCGGCGAGCAGCGCCCCGGCCTGGTGGCGCAGGATCTCGTGCGTCTCCTTCAGGCTCACAGGCGTGGCGCTCATGGGGCGGCCTCCTCGCTCGGCGCCGGCTCGGCCAGGCCGGCGAGCTGGGCACCGCCGCCGCGATCCGGCGCGGGGCGCTGGACCTGAGGCTCCGGCTCGGTCGGTGATCGGGGCGATTCCGGCGCCATGGGCGTCCCTCCTTGGCCAGCGTTTCCCTTGAGGCTAGCGACCGGAAGCGACAAGCCGTGTCGCCTTGGCGTCGCCCGCCCTTTCCCCCATGATACCGAAGGTGATTGGCTGCTTCGCCTCCGGGGTGCCCCCATGATGGACAGCCTCCTGCGGCAATGGACGATGCTCCGCCACATCCCCCGGCACCCGCGCGGGATCAGCGCCCCCCGGCTCCACGACCGGCTGCATAGCGAGGGCTACCGGGTCTCGCTGCGCACCGTGCAGCGCGACCTCAACACCCTCTCGAGCGCCTTCGCGCTGACCGCGGAGACCGGCAGCGGCGAGCAGCGCTGGTCGTGGGCGCCGGAGGCGCCGGTGCTCGAGATCCCCGGCCTCTCCCCGGCCGCCGCCCTCGCCTTCCGGCTCGCCGAGCTCCACCTCACGCCGCTGATGGCGCCCGAGGCCCTGCGCGCCCTGCGCCCGCACTTCGAGGCCGCCAAGCACGTGCTCACCCAGAGCCGCTCGCAGCTCGCCCACTGGCCGCAGCGGGTGCGCGTGCTGCCGCGCTCGCAGCCGCTGCTCGCCCCGACCGTCGATCCGCTCGCCTACGACGCCGTCGGCCAGGCGCTGCTCGAGGGCCGGCAGCTCTACATCCACTACCGGCCCCGCAGCCGGGGCAGCGCCCTGCAGGCCTACCGGGCCCATCCGCTCGGGCTCGTGGTCCGCGATCCGGTCAGCTACCTGGTGGCCACGCTGCGCGACTACAGCGACGTCCGGCAGCTGGCCCTGCACCGGATCGAGGCGGCGGAGCTGCTCGACGAGCCGGTCGTGCCGCCGGCGGGCTTCGACCTGGATGCCTACATCCATGAGCAGCGGGCCTTCGACCTGCCCGAGCAGGAGGCCCCCGTGGCGCTGCACCTGGCCATCAACAGCGGCGTCGCCAGCCACCTCGCCGAGGCGCCGCTCGCCACAGACCAGACGCTCGAGGCGCGCGGCGACGGCACCTGGGACCTGCGGGCCACGGTTCCGCTGACCGCGCAGCTGCGCTGGTGGCTCCTCGGCTTCGGCCGCGGGGTGCGGGTCATCGAGCCGCCAACGCTGCGCGAGGAGATCGCCGCCGAGCTCCGGGCGGCCGCGGCGGCGTACGGCTGAGTCGGGGCGCTGGCGCCTCGCCAAGGGCGCACGCCTCATGCGCCGCTCGGCGAGTCTCCGTCGGCGAGCTGCTGGTCGACGGCGGGCGCGAGCGCCACCCCCATCGCCTGGCGGCGCAGCTCCGCCTGCTCCTCGGGGCGTCGCCGGGCGGGATGCGCATCCGGGCCGCCGAGGGCGATCGCCATCGCCTGGGCCCGGCTCGGCGCATGGCCGTGCTCGGTGAGCGCCTCGAGCAGCGGCAGGGCCTGGTGCCCATGGAGGTAGCCGCCGAGGCAATCGGCCAGGGCATCGGCGAGGGGCACCGAGCCGCGCGCTAGGATGTGGCGAAGCGCGTAGCGCAGCACCTCGAGCGCGTGATCGGACTGGATCGACGGACCGCCGCGCCCGGGCGGGCGCAGCCAGGCGGGCTGTACCAGCGCCCGATGGAAGAGGGCCTCGGCCAGCTCGCGCCGCATCTGGACATGATCCTCTGGCGGATGGGGCCCGTTCAGGACGGGTAGCGTCGGTGCCCCCGAGACGAACTGGCGCATCACCACGAGCAAGGCCTGCGGATCGATGACCTCGGCCGCCAGGGCCTCGAGCACGTCGACGCCGGCCTGGTGGGCCTGCACCGCAAGCCAGTGGTCGGCGCTCTCGGCCTCCAGGCGCTGGTCCGCCGGCAGGTCCCACTGCCACAGGCGCGGCCTCTCGCGCAGCCGCTGTCCGAGGCGGCGGCGCAGGCGGCAGCGCGCCTGCCACAGCGCCGCCTCGCTCACCGGCGCAGCCGGGGTGCGCGCCAGCCGCAGCAGTCCCTGCAGGGCGTAGGCGGCGTCGCGCCGTGGCGCCTCGCCGGCCCAATCCAGCAGGAGCGCGGCGGCCTCGGCGACCCCGATCTCAGCGGCATTGAGCAAGGTGGCCACGCTCTCCCGGGGCAGCCCCTTCCCGGAACCCGGCCGGCCCTCCTGGTAGTGGGCCGCCAGGGCGTGCGCCACCGCCGTCGTCCCGAAGCCGCTCAGGCGCCCGCTCCGGGCGGCGGCTGCCGCGTCGATGCCGGTGTGCGCGAGGTGGACCTGCGCCCAGGCGCCGCTGAGCTCGACCGGCGAGTCCGACCCACCGCATCGGCTCAGGGAGAGCACCCGGCCGGCGCCCTCAATGCGCTCGAGGGCGCCGGCCTGATGGACCTCGAGCCGCTCTACCCCCTCGGGTACCGCGATGTACCGGAGCGCCGGCGTCCGCTCGATGCGCAGCTGCGCCAGCGGGGACGAGGCCGGGGCCGCCAGCGCCGTCCACGCCCCATCGCTCAGGCACAGCACCGCCGGGGTCTGGCCCGGGCTGAGAGCGACCGGCACGGAGGCGCCGGGGTCCGAGCCGGCTCCCAGCGGCGGGGGCCCCTCGCTCCCCGGCCCGAACCAGCACAGCGCCTCTGCCCCCAGCGGATCGGGCGGCTGCGCCGCCCGGGTCAGCAGGGCGCCGTGCCAAGGCTGCGGGCCCGAGCGCCGCGGCAGGCGGAGCGCGGCGTCCCCCAGCGCGGCATCGAGCCCGGCCACCGCCCCCTCGATCCGGATCACGGCCGGAGCGGAACGGGGATCGTCCCAGTGGATCTCCGCACCCGGCGGCGCCTCCGGCACCCGCACCCAGCTCAGCTGCGGGCACCGGGCCACCGTGACGACGATCCCCGGGGCGGCCCCCCGCAGATCCAGCCTCTCCAGGTTCGGGCTGTCGACGACATCGAGCGCCTGAAGATGGGGATCCGGGATGCGCACGGCGCCTGCCGCCTCGGCGCGCAGCTCGGCGCCATCGGCGTGATCCCGCACCAGCGTGCGCTCGACGGGCTCTGCGCTCGGTGGGGGCTGTAAGGGCATGGCGACCTCCGGGCTTGCTGCACGGTCAGCAGTATCGACCGAGGACGCGACACCTCGTGTCGCCAAGGCCCACGCTTTCGTGCAAGGCGACCAGGCTGACGCCAGGCCGGCGGCGTATCCGCGAGCTTAGGGGTCAATGCCTGGCTAGCAGGCGAGCCATCCAGCCCCGTTCTTGGGCCACTATGACCGGTTGACACCCCAACGCCACCGCGTTCCCCTGAACTAAAGATCACGATAAACCTACCGTGGGGAGGCATCCTGCACCATGGAACAGGTCACCTTCGGCGCAGAGGACATTGAGAAGCAGCTCGCGCAGCTGTCGCCCACGGAGATCGATCAGCTACCCTTCGGCTCGATCAAGGTCGACCGGTTAGGCACGATCCTGGAGTACAACGCGACGGAGGCCGGTATCGCCCACCGGGATCGGCGGGAGGTTCTCGGCAAGAACTTCTTCACCGAGGTCGCTCCCTGTGCCCAGAGCCCGGAGTTCTACGGCGCCTTCGTAGAAGGGGTCAAAGCCGGCAAGCTCAACAAGATCTTCCACTACACCCTTGAGGACGATCGCTTCGGGTCCTTGCCGGTCAAGGTCCAAATGAAGGGTGCCATCAGCGGTGATGGGGGCTACTGGATCTTCGTGAAGCGGCTTTGAGCTAGCCGCGGCCGCCCCCTAGAAGTGAAAGCGCAGCTCCGCCTGGGTCCGGCGCTCCCGATAGAATCCTTGAAGCCGTTCTGCCTGTATGATCAGGCCTAGCCGCTCGGTGGGGTACCAGGCCCCCTGAACACGAAGGGTCTGACGATACGCCACTGGAGAGTGCAAAGCGAATCGATGGCTCGCCGAGACGCGAGCATGCCAGTTCAGGGATTCCCATGTCATCTTGATATGAGGACCAGCATAAACATAAGGAACGAGACCCTCTCCTCCCGAAAAGTTGGTCACAAAAAGACCGTCAATCAACCCCGCCATCCGGAGCGTGCCGGCTCTATGGCTCAAGCCCGCTCCGAAAAGAGCCTCAAGCACATTATCTCGATCGGCTGACCGCATCCTGGATGATCCGTGACGGCGATGGACGAGCTGTAGACGGGCTTCTGTAGCGCGATCTCCATATGCTGTACGTTTTCCAGCCAGATTCTCAAAATGGACAAAGTCTAACTGCTGCAGATGTACATCGTTATGTTTATCGATCCGAATTGAACCGGAAAACAGCTGAACCCCATACCCTTTAGGGTACCCACGTGGGCGAGCTAATGGACCCTTGTAACCCGGGGAGAAACTAATCAAGAGCCCATTATCGTCAGAATAAAAAGACTGTACACCAACACCGATGTACCGATAGGGTTGCGCATAACGGGGGTCCCGAGCGTGCTTGGTCGGCTCACGCCAATCAACTTCACGGGTCCCATAAGGACCTAACTGCTTCAGCGCCTCCCAGTGCGGCTCTTTTTGGAAATGCTGCCTCTTGATTTCAAGATAGAGGAGTTCAGCCGCTCGAGGGTTATCCTCGAGCCATTCGACACTCGGATAACGTCCTTGACTCAAACAGGAATCGATGGTCTCTACTAATTCACGGCGAAGCTGAGATCGGAGTATATCAATTTTTTGATCTGTGGCTAGCTCAACACGCTTAAGCTCAAGAAGCCCACGTTTATCGAATTTCCTTAAAACCGATTGCGGAGCTACAACGCCATTCAGTTCTTTTCTAAGATTGGTTCCCAAAACGGCATCGATTACCGCTAGAGCACCGTAACCACAATTATGACTCAGAAAACGATAAGGGATTTTAACTCCTTGGAGCTCATCCAAATGCCAGTGCAAGAGCCGCTGCTCTTCCGTTGAAAGCGCTAATTCATAGAGCCAGACATTACGCTGCTGTTCTCGATTATAGACGCGCAAACGCTCGTGCAGCGGAGCCTTGCTATAGGTTCCCGATAGATCGCCGGTCAGGCCACGATAAGCGTCTTTCCAATCAATAGCCTGGTGATCACCCCTCTCACCATTACCGCCGATTTGGGCCGCATACTCAATAGTACTCGCACTTAGCCGCCCTGATGCAGGTTCAACAACAAGAAAGATATGACCGAAAACGGAAGCTAAAGAGGCATCGCTCGCACTAGCGAACCCCAATAATGGATCTGTCTGATCGACACGGTCATTGACCTCAGAAGAGCATGCTACTGATATATCAGGCAGATCATAGAATCCCTCACCCTCCCTTTTTATAAGAGCGGAACGC
>CAJXKI010000083.1 GCA_913055765.1 uncultured Ectothiorhodospiraceae bacterium | reverse complement strand
TACATCGACGCCGAGAAGCCGTGGGAGCTGGCCAAGGACCCGGACCAGGCGGCGGCGGTCCAGGAGATCAACACCGTCGGGCTGAACCTCTTCCGGGTGCTGATCATCTACATCAAGCCGATCATGCCGCAGCTGGCGGCGGACGCCGAGGCCTTCCTGAACCTCGGCCCCCAGGGCTGGGCGGACCTGCAGGCGCCGCTGCTCGACCACGAGATCAACCGGTTCAAGCCGCTGAAGACGCGGATCGGCAACGAGCAGGTGGAGGCCGTCGTCGAGGCCTCCAAGGAGACCCTGGCCACCCCGCAGCAGGGCCAGGCGGCGGCGCCTGCGGCCGGCAGCCGGATCGCCGCGGACCCCATCGAGCCGCAGATCACCATCGACGACTTCGCCAAGATTGACCTGCGCGTCGCCGAGATCCGCAGCGCCGAGCCCGTCGAGGGCGCCGACAAGCTCCTGCGCCTGGGGCTCGATCTCGGCGGCGAGACGCGGCAGGTCTTCGCCGGCGTGCGCCAGGCCTACAGCCCGGACGAGCTGCTCGGCCGCCGCGTGGTCTGCGTGGCGAACCTCAAGCCGCGGAAGATGCGCTTCGGCACCTCGGAGGGGATGGTCCTCGCCGCCGGGCCCGGCGGCGAGGACCTGTGGCTGCTCAGCCCCGACGACGGCGCGGAGCCGGGCATGCGGGTGCGGTAGACTTGCTCCCTCATTCGCTGACCCGGTTGCGCCCCGCTTCCTTGGCGCGGTAGAGGGCCTGGTCGGCCCGTGCCTGCAAGCTACTGAGACTATCGTCGGCTCGAGCCTGAGCGGCCCCAAAACTCGCTGTCACGAGGCGCTCGATCCCGAAGTCGTAGGTCGCCAGGTGGCTGCGCAGCCGCTCAGCCATCCCCAAGGCGCCGCTCAAGGGCGTCTCCGGCAGGAGCAGCACGAACTCCTCACCGCCCCAGCGACCGGCTAAGTCGGCCTCTCGAATACCCTCCTGGAGCAGCCGAGCGAACCCCTTCAGGATGCGATCTCCGGCCTGGTGGCCCCAGTGATCGTTGATCGCCTTGAAGTGATCCACGTCGACCATCACCAGGCTCAAGGCCTTCCCGTAGCGTTGGACCTGGGCGATCTGGATTTCCCCCTCCCGCTCGAACTGCCTGCGACTGCGCAGGCCAGTCAGATAATCCGTCTGAGCCTCGTGCTGCTCGGTGATATCGCGGACGATGGTGTAGAAGCCGAGGATCTCGCCGGCCTGGCCGCGGTGAGGGTGGTACTCCCCTTGGAAGAGACGCGACTCCCCCTGGGGATTGAGGGCCTCCTGTTGGTAGCTCACGGCCTCGCCGCGCAGAACGGCATCCAGGTAGGGCTGCAGCCGCTCGAGATCGCCTGGATCGAGGATCTCTGAGAGCCGGCGCCCTAGGATCTGCTCTCGGCTCAGGTCGTAGAACGCCTCGTAGGCGGCGTTGATCTCTTGGTATCGAAGCTCCTTGTCTACATAGGAGATCAGGGCCGGCAGCGCATCCAGCAACAAGGCGCGGCGGCGCTCTGCGGAGGCGTGCTCTGCCGCTTTATGTAGGTTGGCGGCCAGCACCCCGGAGGCTAACCCCAGCAGTCTCTGGTCCCACTCATCAAAGTGGTCAGCCTGCGCGGCGTACACCTTGAGCACCCCATAGGTTCGCCCGTCCTGAACGAGGGGCACTAGGACGCCGGACAGGAAGCCGAGCTCGCGCATGTGGCTCGTGAGATCGCTCCACTCGTCCCGCGCCGCGTCCCGGATCAACACAGGCTCACCGGTACGGAAGGCCAACCCCGACGCCGAGCGCTCCATGGGCAGGCGCTGCCCCTCATAGCCCCCGGACGTCCCGGCTATGGCCCGATACACCACCTCCGTACCCTCGGCCTCTTCCACCACCGCCCAATCGGCCTGGGTAACCTCGCGGGCCGCCTCAGCGACCCGTTTCCGGAGCTGCTCAACGTCCAACCCCCACGCCGTCGTAACGCGCCACTGGAGACGATTCAGGGCCTCTAACTTGCGGTTCCTGGCCTGCTCCTCCCGGCTCGCCGTGACGTCCCACTGGAAGACCAGATAGTGATCCACCGCCTCGCCTTCCAGGTACAGGGGGGAGATGGAGATAGCCATCAGCAAAGGGGTCCCGTCTCGGCGGTAGTGGATCGTCTCGCCCCGGGCGGTGCCGTTCGCCTTCAGGGACGCGCGCAAGTGGGTCAAGACCTCGGCGGCGGTCTCCGGGCCCTGCAGGATGCTCGGCGTACGCCCCACGGCCTCCTTGGCAGGATAGCCGGTAAGACGCTCCCAGGCAGGATTGACGTAGGCTATCCGAGAGCTACCGAAATCAGCCTGAGCGTCGATAAGCATGGCAGCGGCGCTGACCGGGTGCAGGGCCGAGGCGAGGATGCCGAGGGCTGAATCTTGCCGCATGGACCACCTCTAAAATACCAGCAATCGTACGGGCTCTCGCTGAGAAGAGCAGCCGCCTACAGGCATGAGCTGGCTAAAAACTGTTCAGCCCCCTATTGTATGTGCTGCGGAGGACCTTGCGCCCACGAGCATCCCCGGCTCGCCGCCAGATAACCGCAGCCGGCTCTCCGGACTAGATCGCGCCGGCGGCGCAGCTGCGCCGCCGGCGCGATCCTTCCGATCTGCGCGATCACCCGGCGGCCCGGTGCCGGGCCGGCAGCCCGGCACGGCCGCCGGGCATACGCCTACCGCCGCGAGCCGCTGTCGTGCCGCGGGACCTCCCGCAGCTCGACGTCGACCTCCATCTCCCGGCCGCCGCGGCGGACGGTGAGGGTGACGGTATCCCCTGCGTCGTGGGCGAAGATCCGGCGCTGGAGCTGACGGGGCTCCTCGACGGGCTCGCCGTTGACGCGGGTGATGATGTCGCCATCGGCCGGCATGGAGCGGCCGCCGACGCTGATCTCGAACTCGGCGCCCTGCAGGCCGGCCTCCTCGGCGGGGCTGTCGGGCTCCACCTGGACGATCATGACGCCCTGCTCGGGCAGCTCGAGCCGCTCGCGGACGCTCTGCGGGTAATCCGCGATGGGGGCGATCTTGACCCCGAGCCGGGCCCGTGAGCTGATGTCGGTGAGGCCGCCCTCCTCGAGCTTGGGCAGGCTGTCCTGGAGGAGGTTGCTGGGCACGGCGAAGCCGATGCCGATGGAGCCGGGCTTGCCGGTCATGCCGCCCCCGCCGGGGATGATGGCGGTGTTGACGCCGATCACCTCGCCGGCGGAGTTGAGCAGCGGCCCGCCGGAGTTACCCGGGTTGATGGCGGCGTCGGTCTGGATCAGCGGGATCTCGATCTGGCCAATGCCGGGCAGCTCGCGCCCGAGCCCGGAGACGATGCCGGTGGTGACCGTGGAGCTCAGGCCGAACGGGTTGCCGATGGCGATGGCCTTCTGCCCCACACGGGCACCGTCGGAGTCGGCGAGCGGCAGGGGCTCGGCCTCGTCCGGGATGGCGCCGGGGTCCTTGGGCTCGAGCAGGGCGAGGTCGTAGAGGGCGTTGGCGCCGACGACCTCGGCGGGCACGGGCTCCTCCCTGTCGGGGAAGCCCAGCTCGATGGAGGCGCCGTCGCGCAGCTCGACGCTCTGCTCCTGCAGGGCGTTGCGCACGACGTGGTAGTTGGTGACGATGGCGCCGTCCGACTCGATCAGGAAGCCGCTGCCCGCCCCCTGCTGCTTGGGCGCCTCGTGCTGCGGCATCTGCCGCTCGAGGAACTCCCGGAACTGCGGCGGGATCATGTCATCGGGGATGCGCTCGAAGGGGTCGATCTGCTTGCCGCTCACGGTGACCTCGATGGCCACCACGGACCCCCCGTACGCCTGGTAGAGATCCACCGTGTTGCGCTCGCTCGGCTGCATCTCCCCCGGCTCCATGGCCCCGGCGGGCGCGGAGACCGCCGCCGCGGCGGCCAGGGTGAGGGGGAGGAGCCAGTGTCTCGTGCTGCGTGCTCGTGGCATAAGGCCTTCTTCCTCTGGGTTGTTCTCCGACGAGTGGACAGCAAGGATAGAGGCCCAGTTTCGCACACGCACGCTAGCCAATTGGACTGAGCGCCGACGGGGAAGCCGATGGACCTCCTGCTGCTGGCCGTATCGGCCGTACTGGTCAACAACTTCGTGCTCACCCAGTTCCTCGGGCTGTGCCCCTTCCTGGGGGTCTCGCGCAAGGTGGAGACGGCGGCGGGCATGGCGGCGGCCACCGCCTTCGTGCTGACGCTGGCGTCCATCCTCAGCTACCTGGCCTTCACCTACATCCTGGTCCCGCTGGATGCGACCTACCTGCGCACGCCCACCTTCATCCTCATCATCGCGGTGGCCGTGCAGCTCACCGAGATGGCGGTGCGCTTCACCAGCCCGCTGCTGCAGCAGGTGCTGGGCCTGTACCTGCCGCTGATCACGACCAACTGCGCCGTGCTCGGCGTGGCCTTGCTCAACCTGCGCGCCGGCCACGACCTGGTGGCCTCGGCGGTCTACGGCGCCTCGGCGGCGGCCGGCTTCGGGCTGGTGCTGATCGTCTTCGCCGCCCTGCGCGAGCGCCTGGAGAGCGCCGACGTGCCGCGGCCCTTCCGCGGCGCGCCCATCGCCCTGGTCAGCGCCGGCATCCTGTCCATGGGCTTCATGGGCTTCGCCGGGCTGGCCGAGGCGGGCGAGCCGGCGCAGGCCGCGACGGCGGCCGGCGAGACCGTCGCCCTGCCGGATCGTGAGGGCGTGACCTCCACCCCGATCGTGTTACCCTATATCATATGCTGAGCGCAGTCCTGACCATCACCGCCATCGCCGGGATCTGCGGCGTCGGCCTCGGCGCCGCCGGGCGGCGCCTGGCCAGCCAGCAGAGCCCGGTGGTCGACCGCATCGACGAGCTCCTGCCCCAGACCCAGTGCGGGCAGTGCGGCTACCCCGGCTGCCGGGCCTACGCCGAGGCGGTGGCCAGCGGCGAGGCGCCGGTCAACCTCTGCACGCCGGGCGGCAACGCCACGGTGAACGCCATCGCCGAGCTGCTGCAGGTCGACCCCGAGCCCATCGAGGAGGCCGACAGCGGCCCCAAGGTGGCGTTCATCGACGAGGACCAGTGCATCGGCTGCACCCGCTGCCTGCCGGCCTGCCCGGTGGACGCCATCGTCGGCGCCCAGAAGCAGATGCACACGGTCATCGCCGACGAGTGCACCGGCTGCGAGCTCTGCCTCGACGCCTGCCCCATGGACTGCATCACCATGGTGGCGGTGGAGCCGCCGCTGAGCAGCCGGGTGCGCCCGCTGCCGACGCCGGAGGCGAGCCGCGCCCACCCCGAGCAGCGCCCCGGGCCCCTGCGCCACCGCGAGGTGACGCCGCGCCGCGGCGGCGTCGCGGTGGACGACGCCAAGCACCTCTCCCGCGACGCGCCGGTGGCCACGGCCCCGCTGCCCGAGGCACTGGCCGTGCCGCTACTCGACCACACCGGCGCCCGGCTGGCCGCCTCGGTGGCGGCGGGCGACACGGTCTACCGGGGCACGCCGATCACCGGCATGCCGGCGGACAAGCCCGGCGTGCCGCTCCACGCCCCCACCTCCGGCACGGTCTGGGGCGTGGAGCGCCGCCCCATCGCCCACCCGGCAGGCGCCACCGCCACGTGCCTGATCCTCGAGCCCGACGGCGCCGACACCCCGGCGGCCCCCCTGCCGATCTTCGAGGAGCCGCTCCAGGCGGACCCGGAGGCGCTGCTCGAGCGCATCCGCGACGCCGGGGTGCGGGGCATGGGCGGCGCCGGCTTCCCCACCACCCTCAAGCTCGCCGACGCCCGGCGCAGCGGCGTGGACACCCTGGTCATCAACGCCGTCGAGTGCGACACGTACCTGACATGCGACGAGACGCTGCTGCGCCAGCGCGCCGCCGCCATCGTCCACGGGGCGCGCATCGCCGCCCGGGCCTGCGGCGCCGATCGCATCCTGGCGGCGGTCAAGCGCTCCGCCGCGGAGGCGGCGACGGCCCTGGAGGCGGCCGTCGAGGCGAGCGACGCCAGCATCCAGGTGGTCCGCGTCGACGCCAACTACCCCGCCGGCAACGAGCGCCACGTGGTCTACCCGACCACCGGGCGCACCGTGCCGTCCGGCGCCCGGCCGACGGCGGTGGGCGTGGTCTGCCAGAACGTGGCCACCCTCGACGCCATCTACCACGGCGTATGCGCCGGGGAGCCCTCGGTGGGGCGCCTGGTGACCGTCACCGGCGGCGGCATCGCCGCGCGCGGCAACTACTGGGTGCGCGTCGGCACGCCGGTGGCGGCGCTCATCGGCGACGCCGGCGTGCCGGGGCACCGCACCCTGGTCGGCGGCGGCATCATGGGCACGCCCATCACCGACCGCCGGATCCCGATCACCCACGGCATGAACGGCGTGGTCCTCGAGGGCCCGGAGGAGGCCCCGCTGGAGGAGCAGCCGTGCATCAGCTGCAGCCGCTGCGCCGAGGTCTGCCCCGAGGGGCTGGAGCCGTTCGAGATGGCCCGGCGCATCCGCGCCGGGGTGGGCGTCGGCGAGGCGCCGGAGCACGTCGAGCTCGACCCCATGCGCTGCACCGGCTGCTCGAGCTGCGAGCTGGTCTGCCCCAGCTCCAAGCCCCTGGCGGCGATCACCGGCCACGCCCGCGACATGGCCCGGGCACGGATGCGGGAGCGGGCCCAGGCCGAGCACGCCCGGCAGCGCCAAGAGGCCAAGCAGGCCCGCGAGGAGCGCCGCCGGCGCGAGAAGGCCGAGGCCCGCCAGCGCAAGCGCGCCGCCGTGACCGGCGAGGCCGGCCAGCAGCGCGAGGCCGGCCAGCAGCGTGAGGCAGGCCAGGGCGAGACCACGGAGGGCTAGGCTTGGCGGCACCCACGACGCCCAGCATCATGGGCCAGGTCGCGCTCGCCCTCGTGCCGGGGGCCGGGGTCATGCTCTGGCTCTTCGGGCTCGGCGTGGCCCTGAACCTCGCCGCCGCCCTGGCGGCGGCCCTCGCCGCGGAGGCCGCCGCCGTGCGCCTGCGCGGCTACGCCGTGGGGCCGGCGCTCACCGACGGCAGCACGCTGGTCGCGGGACTGATCATCGGCATCGCCCTGCCGCCGTTGCTGCCGTTCTGGATCCCGGCGCTGGCCGGGGCCCTGGCGGTGCTGCTGGGCAAGCAGGCCTACGGCGGCCTCGGCCAGAACGTCTTCAACCCAGCCATGGTGGGCTACCTGGCCGTGCTCCTCGCCTTCCCCAAGGCGCTGGCCCTGTGGCCGCCGCCGGAGGCGGGCCTGGGGGCCGCGGTGCCGGCCGGCGAGGCGCTGGCCTACTTCCTGACCGGCGCCGTGCCGCCCGTGGCCGACGCCATGACCCACGCCACCCCGCTGGATGCGCTGGCCACCGAGGGCTTCGCCGCCCTGGCCCCGGCGACGGACGGGGCGCTGCGGCCGCTCGGCGCCGCCGGGGCGTGGCTGTGGCTGGGCGGCGCCTTCACCCTGGGCGGCGTAGCGCTGCTGGCCCGGGGCCTCATCGACTGGCGCATGCCGCTGGGCGTGCTGGCCGGCACGGCCGCCACCGCCGGGCTCCTCCAGCTCAGCGGCGGCGCCCCGGTGGCCTTCCACCTGCTCTCCGGGGCAACCCTGCTGGTGGCCTTCTTCATCGCCACCGACCCGGTCAGCGCCCCGCGGGAGCCGGGGGCGCGGCTGGTCTACGCCGCCCTGATCGGGGTCGTGGCCATGGTCATCCGCGAGCTCGGCGGCCACCCGGACGGCTTCGCCTTCGCCGTGCTCATGCTCAACGCCACGGCCCCGCTGCTCGACTACATCGCACGCCAGAGCCGAGGGGAGGCGACGACGTGACGCTGCCCCCGAGCCTGCGCGCCGGGCTGGTCCTGGCCGCCTTCGTCGGCGCCGGGCTGGCCGCGGTCGCCATCGTCCACGAGCA
>CAJXKI010000082.1 GCA_913055765.1 uncultured Ectothiorhodospiraceae bacterium | reverse complement strand
GTCAACGACAGCCGCGAGACGCAGCCGACGCTGGGCTTCCAGCGTGTCCTGCAGCGCGCCATCCTCCACGTGCAGTCCTCCGGCAAGCGCGAGGTGACCGGCGCCAACGTCCTGGTCGCGATCTTCAGCGAGCAGGAGTCCCAGGCGGTCTACTTCCTGCACAAGCAGAACATCTCCCGGCTGGACGTGGTGAACTACATATCCCACGGCATCTCCTCGGTGGGCGGTGAGGAAGATATGGGCAAGGAAGAGAGTGGCCCGGCGGACGAGGACGGCACGGGCGAGGCCGCCCAGGGCGGCTCGCCGCTGGAGCAGTACGCCAGCAACCTCAACGAGCGGGCGCGCTCCGGGCAGATCGACCCGCTCATCGGCCGCCGCTACGAGATCGAGCGCACGGTCCAGGTCCTGTGCCGGCGGCGCAAGAACAACCCCCTCTTCGTCGGCGAGGCCGGCGTCGGCAAGACCGCCATCGCCGAGGGGCTGGCCAAGCAGATCGTCGACAGCGAGGTACCGGACGTGCTCAAGGAGAGCACCATCTACGCGCTGGATCTGGGCGCCCTGGTCGCCGGGACCAAGTACCGCGGCGACTTCGAGAAGCGGCTCAAGGGGGTGCTGCACCAGCTGAAGAAGGATAGCGGCTCGATCCTGTTCATCGACGAGGTCCACACCATCATCGGGGCGGGCTCCGCCTCCGGTGGCGTGATGGACGCCTCGAACCTGATCAAGCCCATGCTCGCCTCGGGCGAGCTGCGCTGCATCGGCTCGACGACCTACCAGGAGTACCGCAGCATCTTCGAGAAGGACCGCGCCCTGGCGCGCCGGTTCCAGAAGATCGACGTCACCGAGCCCTCGGTGGAGGATACGGTGCAGATCCTCAAGGGTCTGAAGAGCCGCTTCGAGGCGCACCACAACGTCCGCTTCACGGAGCCGGCGCTGCAGTCGGCGGCGGAGCTGTCGGCGAAGTACATCAATGACCGCCGGCTGCCGGACAAGGCCATCGACGTCATCGACGAGGCCGGCGCCCGGCTGCGCCTGCGGCCGCGCTCCAAGCGCCGCAAGACGGTGGGCGTGCCGGATGTCGAGTCCATCGTGGCGAAGATCGCCCGGATCCCGCCCAAGCGCGTCTCCAACCAGGACATGAAGGTCCTCGAGAACCTGGAGGGCGAGCTCAAGGGGCTGATCTTCGGCCAGGACGAGGCCATCGAGAGCCTGGCCTCGACCATCAAGATGTCCCGCGCCGGGCTCGGCACGCCGAACCGGCCGGTGGGTAGCTTCCTCTTCGCCGGTCCCACGGGCGTGGGCAAGACCGAGGTCACGCGCCGCCTGGCCGAGCTCACCGGCGTGGAGCTGATCCGCTTCGACATGTCCGAGTACATGGAGCGGCACGCCGTCTCGCGGCTCATCGGCGCGCCGCCGGGCTACGTGGGCTACGACCAGGGCGGGCTGCTCACCGAGGAGGTGATCAAGCACCCGCACTCGGTAGTGCTGCTCGACGAGATCGAGAAGGCCCACCCGGACGTCTTCAACCTGCTGCTGCAGGTCATGGACCACGGCACGCTCACCGACAACAACGGCCGCGAGGCGGACTTCCGCAACGTGGTCCTGGTCATGACCACCAACGCCGGCGCCGAGGAGATGAGCAAGCGCTCCATCGGCTTCACCACCGAGGCCAGCGCCCAGGACAGCATGGAGGCCATACGCCGGACCTTCACCCCGGAGTTCCGCAACCGGATCGACGCGGTCATCCAGTTCCAGCCGCTCGACCAGGAGACGATCCAGCGGGTGGTGGACAAGTTCATCCGCGAGCTCTCCGTGCAGCTGGCCGAGAAGCAGGTCACCCTGGTGGTCGACGGCGACGCCCGGCGCTGGATCGGCGAGCGGGGCTACGACCCGCAGATGGGTGCGCGCCCCATGGCCCGCGTCATCCAGCAGCACATCAAGAAGCCCCTGGCGGAGCAGCTCCTGTTCGGCGACCTGACCGGCGGCGGTGAGGTGGAGGTCACCGTCGAGGATGGTGAGCTCGCAATCCGGGTACGGGAGCGGGATACAGAGGGGGCCTGAGCCTGCAACGCTTGACGCGCGACGCCCCGACCCCGGTAGCGGTCTGCCGGGGCGGGGCGCCGTGCGGCGGGAAGGCTGCTGCTCGGCGGAGCGCTAGCGGGGCCGCTCAGCGCTCGCGGTAGACGATCCGGCCCTTGTTCAGGTCGTAGGGCGTCAGCTCCACCGTGACCTTGTCGCCGGTGAGGATGCGGATGTAGTGCTTGCGCATCTTGCCGGAGATGTGCGCGGTCACCACGTGGCCGTTCTCCAGCTCTACGCGAAACATCGTATTGGGCAGGGTGTCTGTGACCACGCCCTGCATCCGGATGGAGTCTTCCTTCGCCATGCGCCTCTCTGATCCGTGATCGCTTGCCGAGTCGGTGTACAGCCCGCCTAGGCCGCAAGAAGGGCCTGCCGGAGGCGCGGACTATACCGAGCAGCGCCGCCGGCAGCAAGGCTTGGGGTCACTCGACCTCGCGCCACGTCCGCCCGTCGTAGACCTCGTGGGGCCGGTAGCCGGCCTTGTACGCCATGGCCGGGGCGTCGGGGATCCAGTATCCCAGGTAGAGGTGCCGCGCGCCGAGGCGCCGGGCCTCGCTGATCTGCCAGAGCACGGCCAGGTTGCCGAGGCCGCGGCGCTCCGCCTCCGGCGCGTAGAGGGTGTAGACCGCTGACAGGGCGCCGGGGAGGATGTCGGTAACCGCCAGCGCCAGCAGCGGGCCCTCCGGCGTGGCCCGGAACTCGTAGAACACCGTGGTGGCGCACCAGGGGGCTGTAAAGAAGCCCTGCGCCTCCTCGCTGTCCGGATCGGCCATGCTGCTCCCGGGGTGGCGGTGCTCCAGGTAGCGCTGGTAGAGGCTCAGCTGCTCCGCGGTGACGACCGGGCGGCGTGGCGTGACGTGGAGATCGGCGTTGTCGCGCTGGCAGCGCCGGTGTCGGCGCCGCGGGCGGAAGCGGGCGACCGGCAGCCGCAAGGACTGGCAGGCGCTGCAGGCGGGGCAGGCCGGCCGGTAGACGTACGGCCCGCTGCGCCTGAAGCCCTGCTCGAGCAGCAGCCGGTAGCGCCGCTCGCCGAGCGGCGTGCTCGGCGCGATGAACTCCAGCCGCGCGGTCCGTCCGCTGACGTAGGCGCACTCGTGGCACCCCGTGCGCAGCAGCGGCACCTGGCTGCCTCCGTGGGTCACGTGGCCGCCTCCCGATGCTTGCGGTGCTCCGCGATGGGGGCCAGCCCGCTCTCCAGGCGCCAGGGGCCGGGCCGATGGGGGGCCTGCAGGGCGGCCCCGAGCCGGTCCAGGTACTCGCTGCGCGGGATCTCGCGCACGCCTAGGCGCTCCAGGTGCGGATTACTCATCTGGCAGTCGAAGAGGTGGAACCCCCAGCGCCAGAGCTGCGCGAGGAGCCAGGCCAGGCCGACCTTGGAGGCGTCCTCGACCCGGCTGAACATCGACTCGCCGAAGAAGGCGCCGTGCAGGGCGACGCCGTAGACCCCGCCGACCAGCTCGTCCTCGAGCCAGACCTCCGCCGAGTGGGCGCACCCGCGATAGTGGAGCTCGGTGTAGGCTGCCATCATCTCCCGGGTGATCCAGGTCCCCTCCTGGTCCGGCCGCGGCGCGGCGCAGCCGGCGATGACCGCCTCGAACTCCGTGTCCAGCGTGACCGTCAGCCGGCCCCGGTTCAGCCGCCGCCGGAGGCTGCGGCTGATGTGGAAGCCCCCCGGGAGGAAGACGCCCCGCGGGTCGGGGCTCCACCAGAGGATCGGCTGCCCCTCGCCGTACCAGGGGAAGATGCCGTTGCGGTAGGCCGTGATGAGCCGCTCCGGGGAGAGGTCTCCGCCTGCGGCCAGCAGGCCGTTGGGATCCGCCATGGCCTCTTCCGCCGCCGGGAAGGGCTCCTCGGGGGTGCGCTCGTTGAGCCAGCGTAGCCGTCGCATCGCTGAGAGCCGGTCTCCTGCCCTGCTCTGGGTACCTTGGGGCTCTGGGGAAGGCGTCGAGGCCTCATTGTATCGCCTTGGCCGCCGGCGCGTGCAGGCAGTGCGCTGCAGCGCGGTGGCTTGCCGCTGTCGCGGTGGTCGCCGAGAATGGTGAATCGACCCCTGGCGAGGTACGAGAGCCGTGGCGAGAGCGGAGGAAGAGCGGGGCGAGGAGCCGTTCCTGGGGCACCAGCTGCAGCGCCGGCTGCGCGAAGCGGCTATGGTCGTCCTCGGTGGGGTCGCGATCTTCATGCTCCTGGCGCTGTGGAGCTACGATCCCGCTGACCCGGGGTGGAGCCGCGTCAGCGCGGTGGCCGAGGTGGAGAACGTCGGCGGCATCGCCGGTGCCTGGTTCGCTGAGCTGGCCCTGCTGCTGTTCGGCTACCTGGCCTACCTGGTGCCGCTGTTCATGGGGTGGGCCGCCTACCGGCTCTTCCGCATGCTCGACGAGCCGGGGCTCGATCCGCTGGCGCTGGCCGTCCGTGCCGCCGGGCTGCTCCTGGCCCTGCTCTCCGGGGCTGCCCTGGCCACGCTCCACCTCCGCGGAGCGGGCCTGCCGCTCGGCGCCGGCGGGCTGATTGGTGATCTCAGCGCCGGCCAGCTGTACAGCTGGCTGGGCTTTGTCGGCGCCTCCCTGATGGCAGCGGCGCTGTTCCTGGCCGCGCTCACGCTGGCCACCGGGTTCTCGTGGCTGGCGTTGACGGAGCGGGTCGGGGGCTGGACGCTGAGGCTTGCCGCCTGCCTGCAGCGCTACCTCCGCGGCCCCCTCCTCGGCGGGTTGGCTGCGCGGGGGCGAGCCGTACGGGCGCACATCCGGGCGCACCGCCCTGGCGGCATCCTCCGCGGCGACCCCCAGGAGACCCCGCGCATCGCGCCGCCGGACAGCGACGGTGAGGCGCGCGGCGGCGCCGGGCCCGAGGCCCTCCAGCCCCCAGCCGGGGGCAGAGGCGGGGGGCCGGCGGCAGGGCCGGATCCGGAGCCCGCGCCGGCTCCCTCCACCGGGCCAGCTCCCTCCACCGCGCCGGCGTCCGGGAAGCGCCGCCGCAAGCAGGATGCGTCGCGGGGTAAGCGCGGCCGGTCCGGCCCGCATTCCTTGATGCCCCCGATGGACCTGCTCGACGAGCCGCCGAGCCAGCGGGGCGGGTACGACCCCGAGACGCTCAACGGCATGTCGCAGCAGCTCGAGGAGCGCCTGCGCGAGTTCGGTGTCCGGGTCCAGGTGGAGGAGGTGCAGCCTGGGCCGGTCATCACCCGCTTCGAGGTCCTGCCCGCCGCCGGCGTGAAGGTCAGCCAGATCTCCAATCTGGCCAAGGACCTGGCGCGAGCCCTGTCCGTGCGCTCGGTGCGGGTCGTGGAGGTCATCCCCGGCAAGGCCACTGTGGGCCTGGAGATCCCCAACGAGCAGCGCGACGTCATCGCCCTCTCGGAGCTGATCCGCTCCCAGGGGTATGCACGCTCGAGCTCGCCGCTGACCGTAGCCCTCGGCAAGGACATCGGCGGCAATCCGGTGACCGCGGACCTGGCCAAGATGCCCCACCTGCTGGTGGCCGGCACCACCGGCTCCGGGAAGTCGGTGGGCATCAACGCCATGATCCTGTCCCTGCTCTTCCGGAACACGCCGGAGCAGACGCGGCTGATCATGGTCGATCCGAAGATGCTGGAGCTGTCGGTCTACGACGGCATCCCGCATCTGCTCGCGCCGGTGGTCACGGACATGAACGACGCTGCCAACGCCCTGCGCTGGTGCGTCGCCGAGATGGAGCGCCGCTACCGGCTCATGGCGGCGCTCGGGGTGCGCAACATCGACGGCTTCAACGAGCGGGTGCGCGCCGCGCGCGAGGCCGGCGAGCCGCTGCGCGACCCGCTGTTCGATGCCAATGACCCGGGCGCGCAGACCCTCGACGGCGAGGTGCCCCAGGCCCCGGAGCTCGAGGAGCTGCCGTACATCGTGGTGGTGGTCGACGAGCTCGCGGACATGATGATGATCGTCGGCAAGAAGGTCGAGGAGCTCATCGCCCGCCTGGCGCAGAAGGCGCGCGCCGCGGGCATCCACCTGATCCTCGCCACCCAGCGGCCGTCGGTGGACGTGATCACCGGGTTGATCAAGGCGAACATCCCCACCCGTATCGGCTTCCAGGTCTCCTCCAAGGTCGACTCGCGGACCATCCTCGACCAGCAGGGGGCCGAGGCCCTGCTCGGCTACGGCGACATGCTCTATGTCCCGCCGGGCAGCGGCGTCCCGCAGCGCGCCCACGGCGCCTTCGTGACCGACGACGAGGTCCACCGTGTGGTCGAGCACCTCAAGTCCGTGGCCGAGCCGGCGTACCTCGACGAGGTGCTCCAGGACACCAGCGGGTCGGCGCCCATCCCCGGGGTGCCGGGTGAGGGCGGCGGCAGCGGCGACGACAGCGGGGAGAGCGACCCGCTCTACGACGACGCCGTGCGCGTGGTCACCGAGACGCGCAAGGCCTCCATCTCCGGGGTGCAGCGGCGGCTTAAGATCGGCTACAACCGCGCGGCGCGGCTGGTGGAGGAGATGGAGTCCGCCGGCGTGGTCGGCCCGCTGCAGTCGAACGGCGGCCGCGAGGTCCTCGCCCCGCCGCCGCCGGAGGCGAGTGAGGGCTGACCTGCGCCGCCAGCGCAGCGCCCCCGGCTCGCACCCCCGATACACCGGCGGTGCCCGCCGCCACCGCGGCGAGCCCCGGGGCTGGTGTGCACGGTCCGGCTGGCGGCCCGGCGCAGGGCGTGGGGCCACGCCCGACGCGGCGGCCTGGGGGCGCGGAGGTGACGATCTGCATGCGCCGACGGTATCCTATAACAATACGATCTAGAGCGCTTGGCATCCCGATAAGAGGTAGCAATCACCATGCCGCGAGCAGCCCCCCGCGCCATCCTGGCCGCCGTCACCGCCCCCGTCCTCGCCCTCGCTGCGGGCGCCGTGCAGGCAGACCAGCTGGCGGCCCTAGAGGCGTACTACCAGGACGTCGAGACTGTGGAAGGGAAGTTCGAGCAGCGCACCGTGAGGGAGAATGGTGAGGTGGTGGCGCAATCCAGCGGCGAGTTCGCCATCCATCGCCCCGATCGCTTCCGCTGGTCCTACGAGGGCGCCTTCGTCCAGGAGATCGTCGCCGACGGCGAGCGGCTGTGGATCTACGACGTGGGCCTCGACCAGGTCACGGTCCGCGACCAGGCCCGGGCGCTGGGTACCGCACCGGCGCAGCTGCTCGCCGGGGACCACACCGAGCTGTCGGAGGCCTTCGAGGTCGAGGCCACCGACGAGTTCGTCCGCCTGAGCCCGCGTGGCGGCGGGCAGTCCTTCGACGAGGCCCGCCTGACCATGGCCGAGGGGCGGCCCGAGACCCTGGAGATCCACGACGCCCTGGGGCAGGTGACCCGCGTAGAGCTCAGCGACGTGCGGCTCAATGGCGACCTGGATGCGGAACGCTTCGAGTTCGAGCCGCCCGAGGGGGTGGACGTCTACGAGGCAGGCCGGCAGGAGGACGGCCAGTAGTGGCAGCAGCGGTGAGCGTACCGCTAGGCGAGCGCATGCGCCCGCGCAGCATCGACGAGATGGCCGGGCAGGGGCACCTGCTCGACCCGGGGCGGGCGCTGGCGGAGAGCGTGGCCGCTGGGCGGCCGCACTCCATGATCCTATGGGGGCCGCCGGGCAGCGGCAAGACCACCCTGGCGCGCCTGGTGGCCGAGCACGCCGAGGCCCGCCTGCTGACCCTCTCGGCGGTGGCCGCCGGGGTCAAGGAGATCCGCGCCGCCATGGCCGAGGCCAGCGATCGCTGGCAGGAAGGGCGGCGCACGGTGCTCTTCGTCGACGAGGTGCACCGCTTCAACAAGGGGCAGCAGGACGCCTTCCTGCCCTACGTGGAGGACGGCACCGTCGTCTTCATCGGCGCCACCACCGAGAACCCATCCTTCGAGCTGAACAAGGCGCTGCTCTCCCGGGCGCGGGTCTACAGGCTCCGCGCCCTGGATGAGGAGGCCCTGGG
>CAJXKI010000081.1 GCA_913055765.1 uncultured Ectothiorhodospiraceae bacterium | reverse complement strand
CGAGCTGCAGCCGGCCGACTTCCTGCGCTTCCGCGACAGCAAGCGCTACAAGGACCGCCTCAGCCAGGCGCAGAAGAGCACCGGCGAGAACGACGCCCTGGTCGCCATGCACGGCGCCGTCCAGGACCGCCCGGTGGTGGCCTGCGCCTTCGAGTTCGGCTTCATGGGGGGGTCCATGGGCACGGTGGTCGGCGAGCGCTTCTGCCGCGCCGCCGAGCAGGCCCGCGCGCGGCGCGTGCCGCTGGTCTGCTTCGCCGCCTCCGGCGGGGCGCGGATGCAGGAGGCGCTGTTCTCGCTGATGCAGATGGCGAAGACCTCGGCGGCCGTCTCCCGCCTCAACGAGGCGCGGGTGCCGTTCATCTCGGTGCTCACCGATCCGACCATGGGCGGCGTCTCGGCGAGCCTGGCGAGCCTAGGCGATATCAACATCGCCGAGCCGGGCGCGCTCATCGGCTTCGCGGGGCCGCGGGTGATCGAGCAGACCGTGCGCGAGACCCTGCCCGAGGGGTTCCAGCGCGCTGAGTTCCTGCTCAGCCACGGCGCCATCGACATGATCGTCGACCGCCGGCAGATGCGCGACGAGGTCGCCTCGCTGATGGGCAAGCTTGGCGGCCCTGAGGTGGCGCCGCGGCCGGTCGAGGGGGCCTCGGGCCCGGCGGGCGCGGAGCCGGCCGCCGGGGAGGAGGAGCCGTCGGCGGCGGAGCAGCCCGGCGAGCCGGGCGCCGAGGCGTCGCGCGTCGATAGCGGCGCGGGCGATAGCCGGGGCGGATGAGCGTAGGCCCCCGCAGCGGAGCGCAGCCTGGCGAGCCGGCGGACCTGGCGGGGTGGCTGGCGCGGCTGGAGGGGGCCCACCCGGCGGCCATCGAGCTGGGGCTGGAGCGGGTGAGCGCTGTCGGGGAGCGCCTCGGCGTGCTCGAACCGGCGGCGCGGGTGATCACCGTGGCCGGCACCAACGGCAAGGGGAGCGTGGCGCGCACCCTGGAGGCGCTGCTGCGCCGGGCGGCAGGGCTGACGACGGCGCTGTACACCTCGCCCCACCTCCACCGCTTCAACGAGCGCCTGCGCCTGGACGGCGCGGAGGCGGCCGACGCGCCGCTCGCCGCGGCCATCGCCCGCGTCGAGCGGGCCCGGGCCCAGGCCGGCGTGCGCCTGACCTACTTCGAGCACACGACGCTGGCGGCCTTCGACCTGTTCCAGCGCAGCGGGGCCGATACCTGGATCCTGGAGGTGGGCCTGGGCGGCCGCCTGGACGCGGTGAACGCCGTGGCGCCGGACGTGGCCGTGGTCACCGGCATCGGCCGGGATCACACCGATCTCCTCGGGGCTGACCTGGCCGGCATCGCCCGCGAGAAGGCGGGGATCTTCCGGGCCGGCCGGCCGGCGGTGATCGGCCAGCCGGATGCCCCCGCCGCGCTGCACGAGGCCGCGGCGGCGATCGGCGCCGCGGTCGTGGAGCCCGGCACGGGCTTCGCCACCGGTGAGGCCGGTGACGGCAGCTGGTGGTGGCAGGGCGGCGGGCTGCGCTGGTCGGGGCTGCCGGCGCCGCAGGTCCCCGGCGCAGCGGCGCGGGGGAACGCCGCCACGGCCCTGGCCGCCTTCGCGCAGCTGCCCGAGGCGCAGCGGGCGGATAGCGCCAGCGTGGCGGCGGCGCTGGCCGGGGCGCGGGTGCCGGGGCGGCTGGAGCGGATCCCCGACGGCGGCCTGGAGTGGCTGCTCGATGTGGCGCATAATGCCGACGGGGCAGCGGAGCTGGCCGAGGTGCTCGCCGCCCTGCCCGCTGCGGGCCGGTGCCTGGCGGTCTTCGCCGTGGCGGCGCGCAAGGACGCCGGGACGGTGGTGGCGGCCGTGCAGCCGCAGGTCGACGCCTGGTACCTGCCGGAGCCTGGGGAGGCGGACATGCGGAGCGCGGCCGAGGCGGCCGAGGCGGTGGCCGCTGCCGGCGGCCGTACGGCACTGTGCGGGTTGGATCTCGCCGCGACCCTGGCCGCGGTGCAGCGCGACGCCCGCTCGGGCGACCGCGTCGTCGTCTTCGGCTCCTTCCGGACCGTGGCCGCCGTGCAAACGCAGCAAGGGTGGGAGTAGCCGAGATGGATCCGAGCACGAGACGCCAGCTGGTCGGGGCCGCCGTGCTGGTCGCGCTGGCGGTGATCTTCCTGCCGATGCTCCTCTCCAACCCCGAGGAGGCGCAGGAGGTGGAGGTGCCGGTAGAGGTGCCGTCACGCGACGGGGATACGGCGAGCCCGGAGGGGACGGCCGGGCAGGCGCCGGCGGAGGGGGAGGGGCCCTCGGGATCCCCTTCCCAGCAGCCCCCGGAGCTGCTTGATGAGCCGGTGCCGCAGCCGGGCGACCCCCAGCGCGAGTCGTCGCGTGAGGCTGGGGAGACGGCGTCCAACGAGCCGTCCGAGGAGCCGGCGACGAGCGAGCCTTCCGAAGAGCCGGAGACGAGCGAGTCGGCCGAGGAGCCGGCAGCGAGCGGGTCGGACGACGGAGCAGACGACGCGTCGGCGGCGGACGAGGCCGCCACCCAGAGGGGTGGCGATAGCGGGCAGGCGGCCCCCTCGGCCGCTGCCGAGGGCGACTACGCCGTGCAGGTCGGCAGCTTCCGCGAGCAGGGCAATGCGCAGTCCCTGCGGGATCGCTTGCGGGGGGTCGACCTCCCGGCCTATGTGGCCACAGCCGAGGTCGACGGGGCCACGCGCTACCGGGTGCGCCTCGGGCCTACGGACGGCTACAGCGAGGCCGAGGCGCTGCTCGACCGGGCTGCCGAGGCGGCTGATCTGGAAGGCTTCGTCCTCGCGCGATGAACTGGCTGGATCTGGTCATCCTGGGGATCATCGGCCTCTCGGCCGGGATCAGCCTGGTCCGCGGCTTCGTCCGTGAGGTCCTGTCGGTGCTGGTATGGGCCCTGGCCTTCTGGGTCGGGGTCCGCTACGCCGGGGCCGCGGCCGGCCTCCTGGCGGGGATGATCGACTCGCCGACGATCCGCCTGGGCACGAGCTTTACCGTGCTGTTCATCGCTACCCTGGTCGTCGGCGGGCTGACGAACAACGCCATCTCGGATCTGGTGGTGCGCACCGGCCTGAGCGGTACCGACCGCATGCTGGGCGTGATCTTCGGCGCCGGCCGCGGCCTGGTCGGGGCGGCGCTGCTGGTGCTGCTGCTCGGCTTGTCGCCGCTGACCCAGGAGCGGGCCTGGGAGGAGTCCGCCACCCTCCCCTTGGTCAAGCCGTGGATCTGCTGGGCCGGGGTGGGCACCTGGCTGGCGGAGCTCGATTGGCAGCCGCCCGTCGAGGGCGAGGCAATGGAGGGCCTCGATGGCATGGACTACTGGGCAGAGTACTGCGCCAGGCGGCGTCCGTGAGCGGGGCCGCCGGCGCCAAGCGATGAGGTAGGAGCGAGCCATGTGTGGCGTGATCGGAATGGTGGCCAAGGGGCCGGTGAACCAGGACATCTACGAGGGGCTGACCGTGCTCCAGCACCGGGGCCAGGACGCCGCGGGGATCATTACCTACGATAACGGGCAGTTGAGCCTGCGCAAGAGCAACGGCCTGGTCCGCGACGTGTTCCGGACCCGGCACATGATGCGGCTGACCGGCAATGTCGGGATCGGCCACGTGCGCTACCCCACCGCGGGCTGCGAGAGCTCGGCCGAGGCGCAGCCGTTCTACGTGAACTCCCCCTACGGCATCTCGCTGGCGCACAACGGCAACCTGACCAACACCGAGGAGCTGCAGCGGGAGCTCTTCGAGAGCGATCGCCGCCACATCAATACCAACTCCGACTCGGAGGTGCTGCTCAACGTCTTCGCCCACGAGCTCAGCGTCTCCCACAACCAGCACGAGCACCTGGAGCCGGAGGACCTGTTCCAGGCCGTCGGTGAGGTCCACCGGCGCTGCCACGGCGCCTACGCCGCCGTGTCCATGGTCAACGGCCACGGCATCGTCGCCTTCCGCGACCCGTTCGGCATCCGGCCGCTGTGCTTCGGCGAGCGGGTCACCGAGGAGGGCCGGGAGTACCTCGTCGCCTCCGAGAGCGTGGCCATGGATATGCTCGGCTTCCGGCGCATCCGCGAGGTGGCGCCGGGCGAGGCGATCTACATCGACATGGACGGCGTCCTGCACGCCCGGCAGTGCGCCGAGCGCCCGATCCACTCGCCGTGCCTGTTCGAGTACGTCTACCTCTCCCGGCCCGACTCCGTGGTCGATGGGGTGGCCGTGCACAAGGCGCGGCTGCGCATGGGCGAGCGGCTGGCGGCGAAGGTCCAGCGGGAGTGGCCCGATCACGACATCGACGTCATCATCCCCATCCCCGACACCAGCCGCACGGTGGCCATGCAGCTCGCCTACCAGCTGGGCGTCGAGTCGCGCGAGGGCTTCATCAAGAACCGCTACGTGGGGCGGACCTTCATCATGCCCGGGCAGGCCAAGCGCAAGAAGTCCGTGCGGCAGAAGCTGAACCCCATCCCGCTGGAGTTCGAGGACAAGAACGTCCTGCTCGTCGATGACTCCGTGGTCCGCGGTACCACCTCGCAGCAGCTCGTGGACTTGGCCCGGGAGTCCGGCGCCCGGCGCGTCTACCTCGCCTCGGCGGCGCCGCCGGTGCGCTACCCCAACGTCTACGGCATCGATATGCCGGCGCCGGAGGAGCTCATCGCCCACAACCGCACCGAGGCGGAGGTCAACGAGGCCATCGGCGCCGACCGGCTGCTCTACCAGGACCTCGAGGATCTGGAGGCCGCCGTCGCCGCCGGCAATCCGCAGATCGAGCGCTTCGACAGCTCCTGCTTCAACGGCGAGTACGTCACGGGCGATGTCAGCGAGGCGTACCTGCGCGATCTGTGCCAGGCCCGCGCCGACGCTGCCAAGGCGGAGGCGCGCAGCGACCAGGACCTGGAGATCGTGGATGTCCACAACCAGGCCTGAGGGGGTGGCGGCCCGCTAGCGGCCGTCGAGCTTCCCGGGGTGGTTGAGGGGGCCGGGCACGCCCCCTCGGCGTGAGCGCGCGCTGCGCCGGCGGGCAGGGCAGGCCGGCGGCGCCGTCCGCGGCGGTCAGGCCTGGGCCGGCACCGCCTGGACGTGGGGCCGGATGGTGTTCAGCAGCCCGCTGTGCACCTTGGGGCTGCCGGCCACGATGTGCCCCGTCTGCAGCGCCCGGTCCTCGCCCTCGATATCCGTGACGATGCCGCCGGCCTCGCGCACCAGCAGGGTGCCGCCGGCCACGTCCCACGGCCTCAGCCCCAGCTCGAAGTAGCCGTCCAGGCGGCCGGCCGCCACGTAGGCCAGGTCCAGCGCCGCCGAGCCGGCACGGCGCATGTCCTCGGCGTGCTCGGTCATGGCCGTGAACATCCGCAGGTAGGGCGGCATCAGCCGCTCCTTCTTGAAGGGGAAGCCCGTGCCGATCATGGCCCCTTCCAGGCCGCGCCGCTGCGCCACCCGGATGCGGCGGCCGTCGAGCTGCGCGCCGTCGCCCCTCGAGGCGGTAAACAGCTCCTGCCGGATGGGGTCGTAGACCACCGCGGCCTCGAGCTGGCCGCCCCTCTGCAGCGCGATGGAGACGCCGATGTGCGGGAGGCCGCGCAGGAAGTTGGCCGTGCCGTCGAGGGGGTCGATGATCCAGGTATAGTCGCTGCCGTGCTCGCCGTGCGAGCCGCTCTCCTCGGCGAGGATGGCGTGGTCCGGGTAGGCGCGCTGGAGGGTCTGCACGATGGCCGCCTCGGCCTGGCGGTCGACGTCGCAGACGAAGTCGTAGCGCCCCTTGCTCTCGACCTGGATCCGGTCGAGGCGCTCGAGGCCGCGGACGACCGTGTCTCCGGCGGTCCGCGCCGCACGGACCGCGATGTTGACCATTGGGTGCATGGGGGACTCCTACGCTGGACGCGCTACAGGATAACAGCAAAACTGGTGCCGTTCAGACAGGGGGCCTGTGCCTTGAGCCTTGAGCGCACGCGGATTGTGTTGGTCGGGACGAGCCACCCCGGCAATATCGGCGCCGCCGCCAGGGCGATGCGCACCATGGGCCTGGCCCGCCTGCACCTGGTGGCGCCGGCCTGCGACCCGCTGGCCTCGGAGGCCGTGGCCCGGGCCGCCGGTGCGCCGGAGCTGCTGGAGCAGGCCCAGGTGCACCCGGACCTGGCCTCGTCCTTGGCCGGCTGTCGGGCGGCCTTCGGGCTCTCCGCGCGCCCCCGGTCCGGGCGCCAGCCGCAGCGCGACCTGCGCCCGGCGGCCGAGGCCGCCGCCGGCGAGGGCGGGACGGGCGACCTGGCCTGGGTCTTCGGCCGCGAGCGCACCGGCCTGACCAACGCCGAGCTGGATCGCTGCCACGCCCTGGTGCGCATCCCGGCGGATCCTGCGTACCAGTCCCTGAATCTGGCGCAGTCCGTGCAGCTGGTAGCCTGGGAGCTGCGCATGGCCGGGGCCGAGGCCGCTGCCGGGCCGGCCGAGGCCGACCCGCCGGCCTCGGTCGACACCCTGGAGCGCTTCTTCGAGCACCTCGAGGAGGCGGCCGGGCGGGTCGGCTTCCTGGAGGGCCACAATCCGACGCTGACCATGCGCCGCCTGCGCAACCTCTTCCGCCGGGCCCAGCCCCGGGAGGACGAGGTGCGGCTGCTGCGCGGCCTGCTCAACCACATCCTCGATCCACGCCGCTGGCGAGGCTGACAGGAGGCACGAAGGGTTAAGGATGCTGCAACGCCTGCGTGAGGATATCCGCTGCGTGATGGACCGCGATCCCGCTGCCCGGAGCGCGTTCCACGTCGTGACCACCTACCCGGGGTTCCACGCTCGGGTGCTGCACCGGCTGACCGCACGGCTGTGGCGCTGGCGGCTGCGCTGGCTGGCCCGGTTCATCGGCCTGCTCAGCCGCTGGGTGACCGGCATCGAGATCCACCCGGCGGCGCGTATCGGCCGGCGCTTCTTCATCGACCACGGGATGGGGGTGGTGATCGGCGAGACGGCGGATATCGGCGACGACGTGACCCTCTACCACGGCGTCACCCTGGGCGGCACCAGCTGGCAGTCGGGCAAGCGCCACCCGACCCTGGGCGACGACGTGGTCGTCGGCGCCGGCGCCAAGATCCTGGGGCCGATCCGGGTCGGCAGCGGCGCGCGCATCGGCTCCAATGCGGTGGTGCTCAAGGACGTCCCGGAAGGGGCGACCATGATCGGCATCCCGGCGCGGCAGGTGGGCGAGTCGAACCGCAGCCAGGGGGATGAGCAGCGCGCCCGCGTGGCGCGGCGCATCGGCTTCGACGCCTACGGCACCACCGAGATGCCGGACCCGGTGGCCCAGGCGGTGGACGCCATCCTCGATCACATCCACGTCACGGATCGGCGGATCGAGGAGCTCTGCCGGGCCGTCCAGGAGGTGGGGGGGCAGATCGAGGAGACCCGGGTGCCGGACCTGGCCGTGGATGGGAGCTCGGTGGAGGGCGCCTGCGGCAAGGGCGACGAGGAGACCGGTCCCCATTGACCGCACAGGGCTGTAGTGTCCCGGCGCCGCGGCGGCCTAGAATAGGGGCGCGGCGGTACGGCCGCGCCTGCACGATGAGGAGGGCGCCATGCCTGTCACCCTGACCGAGCGCGCCGCCAGGCACGTCCAGCGGATGCTCGCCCAGCAGGCCTCCGGCAGCGCCGCTGGGCTGCGCCTGGGGATCAAGGCGAGCGGCTGCTCCGGCTTCTCCTACGTGGTGGACTACGCCGAGCAGATCGGCGAGGACGACGAGGCCGTCGAGTGCCACGGCGTCACGGTGGTGGTCGCCCGCAAGCACCGGCCCTTCCTGGAGGGGACCGAGGTGGACTACGTGCGCGACGGGCTCAATCAGCGCTTCGCCTTCGACAACCCGAATATCCGCGAGACCTGCGGCTGCGGCGGGAGCTTCGCGGTCTAGCCGGCGGGCCCGGCGTCCGGCAGCGTTGCCGGTCCGCCTGGCCCGCGCGTATACTGACGGGCTCCCGAGGCGCCGCAGCACCCATGCGCTGCGGCTTTTTTGTTGACAGGCAGCAGATCTCAGGAGGCGTGATGGCCGTCGAGCGAACCCTTTCCATCATCAAGCCGGACGCCGTGTCCCAGAACGCCATCGGCGAGATCCTGGCGCGCTTCGAGCGCTCCGGCCTGCGTATCGTGGCCGCGCGGATGGTGCGCATGAGCACCGAGGAGGCCGAGAGCTTCTACGCCGTGCACCGGGAGCGCCCCTTCTTCAACGACCTCGTCGGCTTCATGACCTCCGGTCCGGTGATGGTCCAGGTCCTCGAGGGCGAGGACGCCATCCGCAAGAACCGGGAGATCATGGGCGCCACGAACCCCAAGGAGGCCGCTGCCGGCACCCTGCGCCACGACTACGCGGAGAGCATCGACGCCAACGCCGTGCACGGCTCGGACAGCGCCGAGACGGCGGAGCGGGA
>CAJXKI010000080.1 GCA_913055765.1 uncultured Ectothiorhodospiraceae bacterium | reverse complement strand
GGCAGCGAGACCAGGGCCTCGAGGACCACCCGCCAGCGCGAGCGCATGCGGGCCAGCCCCCAGGCGAGGGGGACGCCCATGACCAGGAGCACGGCGGTGGTGACCGCCGCCACCTGGAGGGTCAGCCAGATGGGGTGGGTGTCGAGCGGGATGCCGAGCAGGGTCATGAGCGGTCCTCCAGGGCGACTCCCTCAGGGCGTGTCGTAGCCGTACTCCTGGATGATCGCCGCGCCGCGGTCGCTGCGCACGAAGGCGAGGAAGTCGTCGACGACCTCGGGGTGACGGCTTTGGGTCAGCGCCACAGCGCCCTGCTCGATGGTCTCGTAGTCCTCGGTCGGCGGCATCCAGACGTGGCCCTCATCGTCCTGGACCGGGCTCTCCGGATCCCGCAGCTGCGACAGGGCGATGAAGCCCAGCTGGGCGTTGCCGGTCGTGGTGAACTGGAAGGCCTGGGTGATGCTCTCGCCGGTGGCGAGCTTCCCCGCCTCCTGGTAGCGCTGGTAGAGGCCGCGCTCTTCCAGGACCTGCTGCGCGGCGAGGCCGTAGGGCGCGGCCTCGGGGTTGGCCACGGCGAGGTGGCGGAAGTCGCCCTCGGCGAGGATCGCCTCGGCGCGCTCATCGACGGGCAGCTCCAGGCTGAGCAGGGCCAGCTGCCCCCGGGCGTAGACGAAGAAATCCCGCGCCTCGCCGGCATCGACCAGGATCTGCGGCCGCTCGGTGTCGGCGGAGAAGTAGGCGTCGAAGGGAGCGCCGTTCTGGATCTGGGCGAGCAGCTTGCCCGACGGGCCGAAGGAGAACCGCACGTCGTGGCCGGTGGTCTCCTCCCAGGCCGCGCCGAGCTCCTCGGCCGCCTTGGTGAAGTTCGCGGCGACGGCGACGGTGATGGTCGCCGCCTCGGCGGTCGCGGTGGCCAGCAGGCCGCCGCCTAGGAGTGCGCTCGTCAGGGCCTTCCTCAGCATGGGTCCCTCCATTCTCGTTGGCATCGTGGTGCGTCCTAGGGCAAGTCGCGTCTCGCGGGAAAGGCCGACACCGGCCTTGCCCGCGGCCGGCCAGGGGTGGCCCCACGGGATGCCGCTCCCCGCGCGGGCGCTGCCCCTGGCTCACGGCGCGAGTGCGGCCGTCAGGCTACCTCATACTCGACGATCAGATCTTCATCCCGGACGATCATCTGGCAGGCAAGCCGCCACTGCGTCGGTAGATCGTCCACGGCCATCCGCTCGATGTCCGCGCGGGTGATCTTGCCGAGCTCCAGCAGGACCTGCTGCTCCCGCTCGGTCAGCGGCCCCGCGTGCCAGCCTTCCGGGTGGAGCGAGGTCACCCGGACCAGGCAATTGCCGCACCGCCCGTCCTGGCAGTCGAAGTTGATGGGGATGTTGTTGCGCCTGGCGATCTTGAGGATCGGCTCCAGGTGGCTGCCGGCGACGGCGTAGACCGTGTGGTCCCGCCGCTCCGGGTGGCGGAAGGTGATATCAGGCATGGTCTTGCTCCTTGCGCTCGGTTCCAGCCCCTCTAAGCAAGAGCCGTGCCGCTCACTCTCCCCCGTGTACCGGCTATCCTGGGCGGCCTGGGGTGGGCGATCCCTGACAGCGGCCGCCGGCCTGTAGGATCTTGGACACCGCCGTCGGGCCGTCCCTGGCGCTGCCGCGAGGGCGACCTTGGCAGGTGGCAGTCGGCGGGTAGTGGCGGGCTCGCGGCGTGGCCCGACAGGCTGTAGCTGGCCGGGCTGCCGGGCGTTGGCAGCGCGAGCCGTAAGGAGGGTATCACCGCTCCGTCATAGCGCGGACACCATCCGGGGGTAGTGTGCTGGACACATGCACCAGCGCAGGAGACGTCGCCATGACACCGCTACCGAGTCCTGCCGATGGGTCTCTCCCCTCCGCCGCCCCTAAGGCCCTCCCTGGGCGCATGCTGCCGGCGCGGCGAGCGCCTGCCGGCTCGGCGCCCGAGCTGACCCTCCGCGAGCTTGTCCGCCGTGTCCCCGCCCTCGGTGCTGACCGGCTCCTGGCGGAGCTCCCGCTGTCGGCAACGCGCTGGTTCGGGCTGCGGAGCCTGCCGGTCGTCGATGCGCAGGGCATGCCGGCGGGCATCCTGCGCCGCGACGACCTGGCCAGCTGGACGCGGCAGCAGCAGGTCCGCCCTGATGCCCACGTGGAGCGGCGTGTCTGCGAGCTGAGCCGCCCCCCGTTGGCGGTCTGGGGGCTCAATGAGCCTCAGGGGGCCATGCTCGGCCGCTTGTACGGTGGGGTGCCCTCGGTCGGCGAGGAGTGCCTGGTGACCGAGCGCGACGGCCGCTACGCCGGCATCGTGACGGCGATCGATCTGCTGGCGCCGTCCCTGTCTATGCGGATGGCTTGAGGGTACCCACGTCGATGATGAGGCGGTAGCGGGCATCCCTCCCCCCTCGTGAGGGCGCGGTCCGAGGCGGGTCGGTCCCCATGGCGCGGACGTGAGACGGCGAGGCGCATGGAAGTTGCGCCGCCGTCACGCTATGCTGCAGGGCAACTTTGGCGGGCGCTGCGAGCTGGCCTCCTTCGGCCGTCCGTTCATCGCCAACCCGGACCTGCCCGAGCGCCTCCGGCGCCACGCCCCGCTCAACGCGTGGGACGAGGGCACCTTCTACGGCGGCGACGAGCACGGCTATACCGACTACCCGTTCCTGGATGCCCGCACCTAGGCTGGACCGATCGTCCCGGCTACCAGGGTGCCGAGCGGGCCTGTTCGGTACGGGGGAGGCGCCGGCAAGGCCGGCGGGATCAAGCAGGGTTGACGCGGACGCTGAGGCCTGTAGAATACGCAAACGCAACGGACGCAGCGGGTGTAGCTCAGTGGTAGAGCACAACCTTGCCAAGGTTGGGGTCGTGGGTTCGAATCCCATCACCCGCTCCAGTCTCCCTCCATCTCTGCGCCTCTAGCATCCGGCTAGCTTCCCCACCTCCTGCCTCGCGCCAAGACTTCAACCTATCGGCGCGGCCGTAGCCCGCCGGGTGTGTCGCGACGGGCTAGCCGTAGCAGCTCACGCCGAGCCCGGCTCGTCGTCCGCCTCGCCGTGCGGGGCGCGGACGAAATCGGTGTGGCTGCAGGCCGGGCAGGGTGGGATGTGGCCGGCGCGCTGCAGGGTGATCACCCGTCCGCAGGCGATGCACTCGAGCTGGCCCGGCCCGGAGATCTCGCCGGTGTGGTAGAGGCTCGGCTCCCCGGTGGTCACGAAGCCCTCCAGCTCCAGCCGCGTCCGGTCGGCTACCGAGGAGAAGGCCTCCCAGAGCCAGCTCTCGAGCATCTGCAGGTCCATGCGCAGCCAGTCGCGCAGGGGGTGGTCGTGGCTGCGGTCGGCGAGCCAGGCGCCGGCCTCGCGCATATCCCGCTTCAACGCCTCGGCGACGCGGTCGGCCTCCTCGGCGGCGAGCTCGCCGCTGTCGATCATGCGCTGCTTGATCCCCGCTAGCGCCTCCTCCAGGCCTGGGCCGCCGTCCTCGGTGTCGGCAAAGGACTTTCGCAGCCGTGCGAGCATGCGCTCGTAAGCGGCGGTGAGGTGGCTCTCCTCGTGCTGTGAGCCGTGGTTCTCGCTCATGGGGCCTCCGTGGGCGTGTCAGGGTTCAGCCGCTCGTAGCCTACAAGTTACAACCTGCAGGCGGCATTGTGCAGACGGGCTGTCCCGGGCGCCGGCCGCTGATCCCGGGGGGCGCCGCGCCCCTGGCAGGGCGGGGAGCCGCTCCTTTATCCTGAACGGCTCACCTGCCGGGCAGAGCGATGGACACCGATGGACGACCAGTACCGACCGAGAGCGATCGAGGCCGAGGCCCAGGCCTATTGGGCGGAGCACGACACCTTCCGCGCCCGGGAGGAGGACCCGCGGCCGAAGTACTACTGCCTGTCGATGTTCCCCTACCCGAGCGGGCGGCTGCACATGGGCCATGTCCGCAACTACACCATCGGCGACGTGGTCAGCCGCTACAAGCGCATGCAGGGCTACAATGTCCTCCAGCCCATGGGCTGGGACGCCTTCGGCCTGCCCGCCGAGAACGCCGCCATGGAGCGCGGTGTCCCGCCTGCGGCGTGGACGCGTGAGAATATCGGCGCCATGCGCGAGCAGCTCAAGGGGCTCGGCTTCGGCTACGACTGGTCCCGGGAGCTGGCTACCTGCGATCCCGAGTACTACCGCTGGGAGCAGTGGCTCTTCACCCGCCTCTACCGCCGGGGCCTGGTCTACCGTGATACCGCCCCGGTCAACTGGGATCCGGTGGACCAGACGGTGCTCGCCAACGAGCAGGTCATCGACGGCCGCGGCTGGCGCTCGGGCGCCGTCGTCGAGCGCCGGGAGATCCCGCAGTGGTTCCTGCGCATCACCGACTACGCCGACGAGCTCCTCGACGCCCTGGACGGCCTCGAGGGCTGGCCGGAGCAGGTGCGCAACATGCAGCGCAACTGGATCGGGCGCTCCGAGGGCGTGGCGCTGCGCTTCCCGGTCGCCGGCCGCGGCGAGGAGCTGGCGGTCTTCACCACGCGGCCGGACACCCTCTACGGCGTCACCTACATGGGCCTGGCCCCGGAGCACCCGATCAGCCTTGAGCTCGCCGAGCACGACGCCGCCGTCGCCGAGCTCGTCCGCGAAGCGCGCTCCGGCGGCACCAGCGAGGCCGAGCTCGCCGCGCGCGACAAGCGCGGCGCCGACACCGGCCTGGAGGCCGTCCACCCGCTCACCGGTGAGCGGATCCCCGTCTGGGTGGCCAACTTCGTGCTCATGGAGTACGGCTCGGGCGCGGTGATGGCCGTGCCCGCCCACGACCAGCGCGACTGGGAGTTCGCCCACGCCTACGGGCTGCCCGTCCGCGGCGTCGTCCACCCCGCGGACGGCTCGGAGCTGGACCTCAGCGCCGAGGCGTTCAGCGACTACGGCGTGCTCGTCGACTCCGGCCCCTTTACCGGTATGACCTCCGAGCGCGCCTTCGAGGCCATCGCCGACCGCCTCGAGGCCGAGGGGCGCGGCGAGCGCCAGCGCCAGTACCGCCTGCGCGACTGGGGGGTATCGCGGCAGCGCTACTGGGGGGCGCCGATCCCCATGATCCACTGCGAGCACTGCGGCGCCGTGCCGGTCCCCGACGAGGACCTGCCGGTCACCTTGCCGGAGGATGTGGAGATCACCCCGGGCGGGGGGTCGCCGCTCAAGCGCATGCCCGAGTTCTACCGGACCACCTGCCCGAGCTGCGGTGCGGTTGCCGAGCGCGAGACGGACACCTTCGACACCTTCATGGAGTCGTCCTGGTACTTCCTGCGCTTCGCCTGCGCCGACCAGGGCGGGGCCATGCTGGACGAGCGCGCCGACCGCTGGACCCCAGTGGACCAGTACATCGGCGGCATCGAGCACGCCGTCCTCCACCTCCTCTATGCGCGCTTCTACCACAAGGTCCTGCGCGACGAGGGGCTGGTCGGCTCCGACGAGCCCTTCACCCGGCTGCTGACCCAGGGCATGGTGCTCAAGGACGGCGCCAAGATGTCCAAGTCCAAGGGCAATACCGTCGATCCGCAGGAGATGGTGGACCGCTTCGGCGCCGACACGGTGCGGCTGTTCACCATGTTCGCCGCGCCGCCGGACCAGGTCCTGGAGTGGTCCGACTCCGGCGTCGAGGGCGCCTACCGCTTCCTGCGCCGCCTCCACGGCCTGGTCCGCGACCACCTCGGCCACGGCCCGGCGCCGGCGCTCGACCCGCAGGCGCTGACGCGCGAGCAGGCCGACCTGCGGCGCAAGGTCCACGAGACCATCGCCAAGGCCTCCGACGACATCGGCAAGCGCTTCACCTTCAATACGGCCATTGCCGCGGTCATGGAGCTGTGCAACGCCCTCGGCCGGGCGCAGGCCGACACCTCCGACGGCGGCCGGGCCGTCATGCAGGAGGGGCTGGAGACGGCGGTGCTGATCCTGGCGCCGATCACGCCCTACCTGTGCCACCACCTCTGGCACGAGCTCGGCCACGAGCAGGCGGTGGTGGACGCGGCCTGGCCGCAGGCCGATGCCCAGGCCCTGGAGCGCGACGAGATCGAGCTGGTCGTCCAGGTCAACGGCAAGCTCCGCGGCCACGTCACGCTCCCCGCGGATGCTGATCAGGAGCAGGCGCAGGAGACGGCGCTCGCCGAGCCCAATGTGGCCCGACATGTCGAGGGCACGTCGATCAAGAAGGTGGTCTTCGTCCCCGGTAGGCTCATCAATGTGGTCGCCCAGTAGCGGTCGCGCTGCGGGGGGGCGGGTACCGGCGCTACGCGTGACCCGCCGCGGCCTCTGCCTGCTCGGTGCCGCGGGGCTCGCCGCCGTGCTCGGCGGCTGCGGCTGGCGCCTGCGCGGCAGCTCGGGGGGGTACTCCCTCGGCGGACGGCTGATCCAGGTCCAGGACCAGGCGGGGCGCGCGGGGCTGCGCCGGGCGGTGCGCCAGGCCATCGAGGGCAGCGGGGGACGCTATACCGAGGCCCCCGGCGAGGCGGACTGGGTGCTGACCCTGCACGGTAGCCAGCGTAGCCGGGAGACCGCCTCCGTGGGCGCGGACGGCGAGGTCCTGGACTACCGGCTGACCTACACCCTCGACTACAGCCTCGCCGAGGCGGGGGGGGAGCGTCTGGTCTCCCGGCAGTCGCTCGAGGCCGAGCGGACCTTCGCCGACCCGAGCGGCGGTGCCGACGCCCGGCGTGCCCGGGAGGACGAGCTGGCGGCGGAGCTGCGCGCCGAGGTCGTGCGCCTGCTGATGCTGCGGCTGCAGGCCCTCGATTGATGGCGGAGCGCCCCGAGGACCTCCACCGCCGGCTCGAGCAGGAGCCGCCGCCCCGGGTCTGCCTGATCGCCGGCGAGGAGCCGCTGCTCCAGCGTGAGGCGGCGGACGCCGTGCGCCGGGCGGCCCGTGAGGCCGGCCACTGCGAGCGGGAGGTCCTGGACGTCGAGGCCCACTTCGACTGGGGGCGGCTCGCCGACGCCGCCGCCAACCTCTCCCTGTTCGGCGATCGGCGCCTGCTGGAGCTGCGCATGCCGGGCGGCAAGCCGGGCCAGGCGGGCGCCGAGGCGCTCAAGGCCTACTGCCGCACGGCCCCGGCGGACACCATCCTGCTGGTCACCTGCAACCGCCTGGACCGCGCGGCGCGGGAGTCCGCCTGGGCGCGGGCCCTGGCGGAGGCGGGCACCTTCGTCTACTGCTGGCCGTTGCCAGCGGCGGAGATGCCGCGCTGGGTGGCCGGCCGGCTGCGCCGGGCCGGCCTGGAGGCCGACCGCGAGGCGGCGGCGCTGATCGCCGAGCGCGCCGAGGGCAACCTGCTCGCCGCCGACCAGGCCGTGGAGAAGCTGCGCCTGCTGGTCGGCAGGGGGCGGGTGGACGCCGAGGCGGCTGCCGCGGCCTTGGTGGATAGCGCCCGCTACAGCGTCGACGACCTGGCCGACGCGGCGCTGGCCGGGGACCTCACCCGCGCCCTGCGAGTGCTCGCCACCCTGGTGGAGGAGGGCGTGCAGCCGCCCCTGATCCTCTGGGCGCTGAGCCGCGATATCCGCGTGGCGGCGCGCCTGGCCGCCGGCGCGGGTGACGAGGCGCTCCAGCGCGAGCGGATCTGGAAGCGCCGCGCCGGCCGGCTGCGCGAGGCGGCCCGCCGCCGGCCGGCGGCCACCTGGCGGCAGCTGCTGCAGCGCTGCCACCGTGTGGACCGGGCGGTGAAGGGCCTCTCCGCGGCGGATCCCGGCGAGGAGTTGCGCGCCCTGGTCTCCCGCCTGGCGCGGGCCATGGCAAAATAGGCTAATCAGCCACACGCGGACCTGTGACGAGCGAGGCGATGAGCGCACAAGAGCCGACGAGCATCACCGAGACCATCCGCCAGGTCGGTCAGCAGGCGCGTGCCGCCGGGCGCGAGCTGACGCGCTCGGCCACCGGGGCGCGCAATGCCGCCCTGGAGGCCATGGCCGCGCGGATCGAGGCCCATGCCGGGGCGATCGCCGCGGCCAACGCCGAGGACCTGGAGGCTGCCCGTGAGGCCGGGCTAGATCCGGCGCTGATCGACCGCATGGCGCTCGACGAGGCGCGGATCCAGGCCATGGCCGACGGGTTGCGCGAGATCGCGGCGCTGCCGGACCCGGTGGGCGCGGTACGCGATCTCGCCTCGCGGCCCTCCGGCATCCAGGTGGGCCGGATGCGCACGCCCATCGGGGTCATCGGGATCATCTACGAGTCCCGCCCCAACGTCACCGCCGATGCCGCCGGGCTGTGCCTCAAGTCGGGCAATGCGGCCATCCTGCGCGGCGGCTCCGAGGCGATCCGCTCCAATCGCGCCATCGCCGAGCAGATCCGGGGCGGCCTGGAGGACGCCGGGCTGCCGGCGGACGGCGTCCAGGTGATCGCCACCACGGACCGCGACGCCGTCGGCGCCCTCATCCAGATGCCCGAGTCGGTGGACGTCGTGGTCCC
>CAJXKI010000079.1 GCA_913055765.1 uncultured Ectothiorhodospiraceae bacterium | reverse complement strand
GCTCCGGCCGCGGCGTGCCCAGCGGCTTGAGCAGCACCGGCCCACCGGTGGCGGGGGGCGCCTCGGCCGCCTCGCCGAGGAGCTCCCGATAGCCGATGCCGTCGTGGCGGAAGGCCCGGAAGCGCCGCCCGCCGGCGACGCGGGCGACCCCCTGGATCAGGGTGTGCGGCGTCCCCGCCCAGGCGTCCTGGAGCTGGGTGTCGCGATTGAGGTCCACCACCCAGGCGGGGCGCTGGCGCGCCAGCCACTCGATCAGCGGCGCCCGCGTCCACGGCACCTCGCCGTAGCAGGTGTTGAGGAAGCGCTCGAGGTAGGGCCGGCCGTAGTCCTGCTCCACCTTCATGGCCGCCCGGGAGAACTCGTGCATGAGCACGGGCGACATGGGCCGTCCCTGGTTCAGGGCGAGGATGAGGCTCTCGTTGTCGGCCGGCATCGCGTCCCCGGTATCCGGGTGGCACGCCCCATCCAGCGCCCCCGGCCCGAGGACGGGGACCACGCTGCCGTCGGCCAGCCCCTGCCGCCAGCGCTGCAGCTGCCGCTCATCCAGCCCGCGGCTCGTCATGGCGAGCGCCTCCTTGCGGTGACTGC
Source organism: uncultured Ectothiorhodospiraceae bacterium (assembly GCA_913055765.1). GTDB lineage: Bacteria > Pseudomonadota > Gammaproteobacteria > Nitrococcales > Halorhodospiraceae > Halorhodospira. Next base: position 7,844 of record CAJXKI010000079.1, on the reverse strand, counting down.
GCCCGATCGTGCCGGACCGCCCGCGCCCGCTGCTCCTGGAGGATGGCGCGCAGCTCCTCGCGGCACGCCTCCAGGGGCACCGTATCGGGCGGGTGCACGGCCTCGCAGAGGACCACGTGCAGCCCCATGGCCGTCTCCACGGGGCCGCGGACCGTCCCCTCCGCCATAGCGAACAGCGCCTCGTCCAGCTCGGCGTAGAGCTGCCCGCGGGGGACGCGCCCGACCAGCCCGCCGTAGACGGCGCTCGGGCACTCGGAGTGGCGCTCGGCGGCCGCGGCGAAGCGCTCCGGCTCGGCGGCCAGCTCCCGGGCGAGCCCCTCGGCCCGCTCCCAGGCCCGGGCCCGGGTGTTCTCGGGGAAGTCGCTATTGATGGTGAGCAGGATATGGCGGACGGTGCGCGTCTCGCCCCGCCGGAAGCGCTCCGGGTTGTTGCGGTAGAAGCGCTCCACCTCCTCATCCGTCACCGGCGGCACCTCGGCGGCGAGGGCGACGAGGGCCCGCTCCGGGACCTGCAGGGTCCGCCCGGGGAAGCGGACCTGATAGGCAGGGCCAGGGTCCGCGTCGCGCAGGACCCGGATGACCTCGCCGACCGTCCCGGGCTCGGCCACCACCTCGCCGTTCACCGCCAGGCGGCGGGACGGCGTCACCCGGTCCCGGGCCTCGAACTGAGTCGCCACCCACGGCGCCGCGGCATCGATGAGCTCCTCCTCACGGCAGCCGACCATGCGGTCCTCGTCGGGGAAGAAGACGGTGTAGATCGTCTGGTCCTGCAGGAAGGTGCCCACGTCGCGGACGTAGCCCACCCGCCCCCGGGGCACGAGCAGCTCGCCCCGGGCCACCTCCGGGTGGGTGCCGTCGTCGCGGATGGCACGGGTCACCCGTACCGCCGCGCCCATGCTGAATTGGCTGGCCATCACTTCACTCCCCTACGGCCGATGCCCGTTACCGGTACCTCCGCCGTGGCCCCACGAGCCGCCTGGCGGTGGATGCGCAGGGCCCCCTGGCGCTGGGCGTCGGAGCCGACGAAGTCGTCGTGGGCGCGCTGCAGCAGCCGCCGCGCCTGCTCCGGAGCGGCCTCCGCGCTCGGCGCCGGCGCCGCCGCCGCGTAGTCGTGGAACCGCTGGAGGATGTGGAGCCGATAGACCCGGACCAGCGCCGGGTCGTAGTCGACACCCAGCTCCTCCAGCCAGGCCTCCGCGCTGTCCAGCTCCTGATCGGATGCCTGCTCCAATGCCCGTAGCCACTGCATGGCGATCTCCCCTCACGTCTCGGCTGCGCTGTCGGCGGCCTTCGCCGCCGGTATCTGGGCCAGGACACGCAGCTCGGCGGCTGTCGGGCTGCGCTTGTGGGCGACGCTGAACCGCTGCACGCGGGCCAGCAGCCCCCGCGCTTGCTCGCGGCTGAGCTCCATCCCCGCCGCCCGGCAGACGGCCTGCAGCCCGCGCGCCCCCGAGTGCTTGCCGGCCACCAGCTCGTGCTGGCGGCCTAGCGGCTCCGGATCGAGCCCCTGGTAGTTGTGTACGTCCTTGACCAGGCCGTCCACGTGGATGCCCGCCTCGTGGCGGAAGACCCCGGCGCCCACCACGCTCTTGTCCCACGACACGGCGCGCCCGGAGGCGGCGGCCACCAGCTCCGCCACCCCGGCCAGGCCGGCCGGGTCGATGCCCGTCGTCCCGCCGTAGAGCCGCTCCACGCCCAGGGCCACCTCCTCCAGGGCGGCGTTGCCGGCCCGCTCACCGAGCCCGCCGACGGTGGTGTTCACGTGGCTCGCCCCGCCGCCCACCGCGGCCAGGGTGTTGGCGGTGGCCAGGCCCAGGTCGTCGTGGGCGTGCATCTCCAGCTCCAGGCCGGTGGCGGCGGACAGCCGCTCGAACAGCGCCCGCAAGCCGAAGGGCTCGGCGACGCCCACCGTGTCGGCGATCCGCAGCCGCCTCGCCCCGGCCGCCTCGGCGCAGCGCGCCACCTCCTCCAGGAAGGCCGGATCGGCCCGCGTGGCGTCCTCACCGCCCACGATGGGCGCTAGGCCCTGGGCGCGCGCCCGGCGGACCCAGGCATCGATGCGTGCCAGCACCCAGCGCCGGTCCCGGCCCAGCTTGCCGGCGATCTGCTGATCGGACAGGGGTACGGAGCCGTCCACGCCCCATAGGCCGAGCCCGGCACAGGCCTCGAGCTCGGCCTCGCACATGCGCGTCCAGACCAGCAGGCGAGCGGCGAGGCCGGCCCCGGCCAGCGCGCCGATATCCGCCTGCTCATCCGCCCCCATCGCCGGGATGCCGACCTCCAGCTCGGGGACGCCGAGCCGGTCCAAGCGCCGGGCGATGGCCAGCCGCTCCGCCCGGCTGAAGGCCACCCCGGCGGCCTGCTCCCCGTCGCGCAGGGTGGTGTCATCGATGACTACCGCGGGCCCAGCCATCACGCCTCCGGCCCGAAGCAGTCGTGGAAGTCGCTGCAGGCGTCGCAGGAGGGGGCCCGGCAGGTATAGAGGCCGGTCTCCTCGCAGAGGCGCCTATAGAGGAACTTCTTCCACTTCATATCCCGCGCGTTGAGCGCCCTCAGCGCCGGGAAGGCGTCGCAGATTAGCGCCGACAGCTCCGCCCGCCCGGTCAGCCCCAGGTCCCGCCACAGGTGCTCCCGGCCCAAGCAGCCGGCGGCCACGATCTGCGCCAGCCACAGCTCCGAGCGATCGGCGCCGCGCCGGTAGCGGATCATCAGGTCGGCGACATCGCCCTGCTCGTCGGCGAGCGGGATGGACAGCGCCGGCGGGTGCGGCTCCGGCGCCACTGCCCCGATGCGGGGGAAGTGGCGCGCCATCAGCGCCGCGTACTCCTCGGCCCCCAGCCCCAGCCATGCCGGCAGGACGCTGCCGCCCTCGAGCCAGGCGGCGACGAGCTGGGCTAGCCGCGCGTCGTTGGGCAGGCCGCGGCTCGCCCCGAGCAGTGCGCCGCGGGTAGCGGCGCCTACCTCCTCGGCAGCGGCCTGGGCGGCGGCCTGATCCGCAACCGTGGTCATGGCGTCTGTGCCTCCTCCTCCTGCGATGGCTCCTGCCGCCCTGCCCGGGCCGCCTCCCGGCGGGCGCGCACCGCCTCGGGATCGAGCTCCATGGCGGCCACCCGGGCGCGGGTGAACTCAGCCCCCCGGTCCTCACCGAGCATGCCCACCGCGTCCGCCCGGCACTGCTGGCAGTGGCTCATCACCGGGATGTCGCTGGCGCAGACCGCCCGCAGGCCGAGCAGCTCGGCGTCGGTGGGCTCGCGCTGGCCGCTCTCGCCGAAGTAGGTGCCGTAGGCCGGGTCAGCGATCAGCGGCATGACGTTGTGGAGGAACGCGCCGCGCTCGCGCACCGCCCGCGACACCTCCGGCAGGTGGCGGTGGTTGATCCCGGGTATGGCCACGGAGTTGACCTTGACCAGGACGCCGCGCTCGGCCAGGGCGGCCACCCCGGCCAGCTGCTGATCGCGGAGGATCCGCGCCGCCTCCAGGCCGCGCCGGCGCTTGCGCGCCACGACCGCCGAGGGATGGATCTGCGCGCCGAGCTCCGGATCGATGGCGTTGACGGTCACGGTGACGTGCTCGACGCCGTGATCGACCAGCGTATCCACGTAGTCCGGCAGGGCCAGCCCGTTGGTGGATAGGCACAGGTGCAGGTCCGGGAGCTCCTCGCGGATGCGCGCGAAGGTCTCGAAGGTGCGCCTGGGGTTGGCCAGGGCGTCGCCCGGCCCGGCGATCCCGACCACGGACAGCTGCGGGATCTCGGCAGCCACCGCCAGGGCCTTGCGCGCCGCCTCCTGGGGCAAGAGCACCTCGGAGACCACGCCGGGGCGGGACTCGTTGGCGCAGTCGTACTTGCGGTTGCAGTAGTTGCACTGCAGGTTGCAGCTGGGCGCCACCGCCACGTGCAGCCGGGCGAAGTGGTGGTGGGCGTGCTCCGAGTAGCAGGGGTGCTCGCGGACCTTGGCGCGAACGGCATCGGGCAGGTGCCCGAGGCCGTCACCGGGCGCCTCCGCGCCCCCCGCGCCGGGGCAGCTGGCGGTCGGGCCGCAGGTGGTGGGGCCGATCGCGTCCATCGTCTCTCCCTCCGTTGGGCCGGAGCCACGCTCCGGCGGGCTTCGCCCCCTCCCTTTGCAACCCCCGTGCCGGCTCCCCGCGAGCCGCAGCGCCCCGCCGCGAGGTGCCCGCAGCCTGCTCGCTCGGCCGCCTTGTCGCAGACCCGACACGCCCGGTGTCCGCCTCCCGACAGCGGCGCCGCGGGCCTGCCTACAGGCTCTTGACCGGGATCTCGAGCGTCTTGATGCGGTAGGCGACCTGGCGGGGGGTCATACCGAGCAGCCGCGCCGCCTTCGCCTGGACCCAGCCGGCGCGCTCGAGGGCCGCGATTACCCGCTCGCGCTCGTCGAGGCTCGGGTCGTTCGGATCGGGCGCCGCCGGCCCGGCAGGCACCGCCTGGCCTGCAGCGCCGGCCTGGTCCTCGGGGATGCCGGCCATGGCCACGGCGTCGCCGTCGATGTAGCCGTCCTCGCTCAGGATCGCCGCCCGCTCCAGGGCGTTCTGGAGCTCACGGACATTGCCGGGCCAGGCGTAGCCCATCAGCGCGCGGATCGCCGAGTCGGCGATCCGGAGCCGGCGCCCCTGCGCCTCAGCGATGCGCTGGACCAGGAAGCGGGCCAGGTCCGGCAGGTCCTCCAGCCGCTCGCGCAGGGCCGGCATGGTGATCGCCATGACGTTGAGCCGGTAGTAGAGGTCCTCGCGGAACTCGCCGGCCGCCACGGCCGCCTCCAGGTCGCGGTTGGTGGCGGCGAGCACCCGCACGTCGACGCGCCGGGTCCGGGAGCCCCCCACCCGCTCGAACTCCCCCTCCTGGAGGACACGCAGGAGCTTGGCCTGGAAGGCCGGGGAGATGTCGCCCATCTCGTCGAGGAAGATGGTCCCGCCGTCGGCCTGCTCGAAGCGCCCGATCCGGGCCTGGACCGCGCCGGTGAAGGCCCCCTTCTCGTGGCCGAAGAGCTCGCTCTCGAGCAGGCTGTCGGGCAGCGCGGTGCAGTTGAGCTTGACGAAGGGGGCCTCGGCCCGCGGCGAGCTGTAGTGGATGGCGTTGGCGATCAGCTCCTTGCCGGTGCCGGACTCGCCGCGCAGCAGGACGGTAGTGTGCCACGGCGCCACGCGCCGGGCCTGCTCGAAGACCCGGCGGATGGCCGGCGTCCGCCCGATGATGTTCTCGAAGCCGCTGCTCTCCCCGGTCTCGCGGCGCAGGCGATCGCGCTCATCGACGAGGGCGGCCTGCTCGCACTCGACCCGGCCGGCCAGGCGCACGGTCTGGGTAACCAGGTTCGCGACCATCTGCATGAAGCGGGAGCGCTCGGCGAGCAGGGCCCCGTCGGCGGCCTCCGGCTGGGCGGCGAGGACCCCGAGCGGGGACTCGCCCTCGCCGGGGCTGCGCAGGGGAACGCCGATGAAGGCCAGGCCGGGATCGTAGAGGCCGAGGCGATCGAGGAAGCGGGACTCCTCCCCGAGCCGCTGGACAACCACCGGCTCCGCCCGGGCGAGGATCTCGCCGACGAGGCCCTCACCCGGGCGGTAGCTGACCTCGTCGACCGGCGTTTCCCCGTGCAGGGCGCGGACGATGGACTCGCCGCGGACCGGGTCGCGCAGCGCGACCATCCCGGAGTGCATGCCGGCGTGCTCGTGGAGGACCTCGAGCACGGCCTGCAGGGTCTCGCGCAGGTCGAGGGACTGGGAGAGGACCCGGCTGACCTGGTAGAGGGCCTCGAGCTGCGCCTCGATGAGCTCGGCGCGATCACGCTCCCTGGATCCAGCCTGGTTCGTCGTCGCCATCTTCCCTCCCTTCGGCACGCTGGCTTCGTGGCGTCCCCCCCCACTTAGCAACTCGCGTTCCACCCGGCGCCGCAGCGGGCGCCGCCGCCTCAATCGCCATTTGTCGCCTCTGTCACACCGATCGACACGCCGCCCTCGCGTTGTCGGCTGTACCACACCGGTGCACAGCGCACCGCGCAGATGCAGCCGCCGGCCGGGCCGGCGACGCGCGGCGCCTGCCAACCAGCAGGGGCAGCGGGGCTCGGCTTGGCACAGGTGATGCTTCCCCCCTGGGTGAACCTGGCGAGCTCACCGGCGCGCAAGCGCGGAGGGATGAAGAAGGATGTCCGAGTACCTCTTACTGCTGGTCGGCGCGGCCCTGGTGAACAACGTGGTCCTGACGCAGTTCCTGGGGCTGTGCCCGTTCATGGGGGTCTCGAACCGGCTGGACACGGCGCTCGGGATGGGGCTGGCGACGACGTTCGTCCTGACGCTGGCCGCCGCGGCCGGCTGGCTCATCGAGCATACGCTGCTCGTGCCCCTGGACCTCGAGTTCCTGCGCATCCTCAGCTTCATCCTCGTCATCGCCGGGACCGTGCAGTTCACGGAGATGGCGGTGGCCCGGATGAGCCCCTCGCTGCACCAGGTCCTGGGGGTTTTCCTGCCCCTGATCACGACGAACTGCGCGGTGCTGGGCGTGGCGCTGCTGAACCTCCAGGAGGGCCACACCTTCACCCAGAGCCTGGTCTTCGGCGTGGGCACGGCCCTGGGGTTCACGCTGGTGCTGGTGATCTTCGCCGGCCTCCGGGAACGGCTCGCGACGGCGGCGGTCCCGGCCGCCTTCGCCGGCGCCCCCATCGGCTTCGTGGTGGCGGGGCTGCTGTCGCTGGCCTTCATGGGACTGACGGGGCTGCCCGAAGGAGGGTAATACCGTGTACGCCGCAATCCTGGTGCTCACGGCGATGGCGCTGGCCATCGGGCTGCTGCTGGCGGTGGCGTCGCAGCACCTGAGGCCGCCGCCGGACGAGACGGCCGAGGCGGTCGAGCAGGTCCTGCCCGGGACGAACTGCGGGCAGTGCGGGCTGCCCGGCTGCAGCGTCGGGGCCCGGGCGGTCGCCGCCGGCGAGATCCCGGTGAACTTCTGCCCCCCCGGCGGCCGCGCGGTCGCCGAGGAGATCGCGCGCATCACCGGGCGCCCCCTGGTGCTCGACGACAGCGACGACGGCGTCCGCCGGGTGGCCCGGGTGACCCGGGAGGATCTATGCACCGGCTGCCTGAGGTGCATCAAGGTCTGCCCGACGGACGCGATCATCGGGGCGCCGAAGCAGATCCACGGGGTGCTGCCGGAGGCGTGCTCCGGCTGCGAGGCCTGCGTCGAGGCGTGCGCCGCCGGCGCCATCGAGATGGTCCCGGAGCCGGTCACCCTGGCCAACTGGCGCTGGCCGCGGCCGATGGAGGCGAACGACCGTGCTACTTAGCAAGCCGAGGCTCATCCGGGGCGGGGTCCGCACCGAGCCGCGCAAGCAGCCGACGGCCGGGTGCCCCCTAGAGCCGCTCAAGCCCTCCGGGCCGCTGTACGTCTCACTCGGCCAGCACATCGGGGCCCCGGCGCTGCCGGCGGTCCAGCCCGGCGACGCCGTGGCCAAGGGCCAGCGCCTCGGCACGCCGGAGCAGGGCCTCTCCGCGGCGGTCCACGCGCCGACCTCAGGCCGCGTGACGGCCGTAACGCGCCACCCCGCCCCGCACCCCTCCGGGCTGACGGTGCCGACCGTGGTCCTGGAGCCGGACGGTGAGGAGCGCTGGACGGCCGAGCGGCCAGAGCCGCTCACCGAGGAGGTGGAGCAGCTCGAGCCCGCCACCATCAGCCGCCGCGTGGCCGAGGCCGGCATCGTCGGCATGGGCGGGGCGGCCTTCCCCGCCGCGGTAAAGCTCGGCAGCGGGCAGCCCGTGGACACCCTGATCCTCAACGGCGGCGAGTGCGAGCCGTACCTGACCTGCGACGACCGGCTGATGCGCGAGCGGGCCGCCGGGATCGT
>CAJXKI010000078.1 GCA_913055765.1 uncultured Ectothiorhodospiraceae bacterium | reverse complement strand
GATCTCGATGATCCGGTGGCCCTCCGCCGGGTCCATGCCGGTGGTCTCGGTGTCGAGCAGGATCTGCCGCATGGTGGGGTGCCTCCCGGGGCTGGGCGCCGGCAGCAGTCTGCGCTGCCGGCGCCCGCCGGTCAACGGCCCCGGCGCGGGGCTAGGCCGGCCTCGCTCGCCGGCTGGCCCATGCCTCGGCCTGCGGGCGATCCCGGGCGGGATCAGGCCGTCCCGGCGTCAGCGGCGATGGGCGCATCCTCCCGGACCAGCAGCAGATCGCCGGAGGCCTCGCGCAGCAGCCGCGCCGCCACGCTGCCCAGGAGCACGCTCGCCCAGCGGCCGCGGCCGTGGTTGCCCAGCACCACCAGGTCCGCGCCGAGGCTGCCCAGGGCCTCGAGCAGGGTGCTGGCCGGGTAGCCGGCGTGGACCTCCAGGCTGACGGCCTCGGGGGACAGCCCCTCCTCCCGGAGGAAGGCCTCCGCCTCGGCGCGGGCCTCCTCCATCAGGCGGCCCTGCTGCTGGTAGATGTAGCTGCCGCCGATGCCGGCGGCCTGCATCCGGTCCAGCTCGGCGTTGTCGACCACGTGGACCACGTGCAGCTCGGCATCGCCGAACCAGCGCCGGGCCGCGCGCAGCGCCGCCCGCGAGCACGCGGAGAAGTCCACGGCCACGGCGACGCGCCGGTAGGCGGCGTCCGAGTCGCGCCGCACCACCAGCGTCGGGGTGCGGGCGTGGCTGACCAGCTGCTCGGCCGTGGTCCCGAGCAGCCAGTCCCGGACGTACTGCTGCCCCTGGGCGCCCATCACCAGCAGATCGGCGCCGCCGTGATCGGCGGCGTAGACCAGCTCGCCGACGGTGTCGCCGATCAGCACCCGCGGGTTGGCCTTGTGCCCCGGCGTGCTCGCCTGCAGCTGCTGCTCCACCGCCGCCTGGAAGACCCCCTCGTTGTCGGGCGAGCCGCTGAGCGCCCGCAGCGCCGGGGCATCGCTCTCGATAACGTACACCGACTCCAGCTCGGCGTCGTGGGCCTCGGCGAGCTGGACAGCCCGGCGCCCGGCGCGCCCGGCCCGATCGGACAGGTCGCTGGCGTGGACGATCTTCCTCATGCTCATGGCGGCTCCTCGATGGCGTGGGCGTGGCCACGGCGCGGGGGCAGGCCCCGCCGCCTGCTGCGGCAGCTTGCCTGCCCGCCGGCCTCCTCCTTAGATTGTGGCACTGACAGCCCGGCACGGGGGAGCCGCCGCGGGGCGACAGACCGCGGCCTCCCCGGCACCACCCGCCCGGCTCGACAGCCACCCGATCACAAGGAGTCTAGACCATGCAGCCACAGGATCACCTGCGCCACGAGGCCATCGCCTACGCCGTCGCCCTCGGCACCGGCGTGCTCGGCGCCTTCCTGGCGACCCTGGGCCTCCACGGCCTCGGCGGCTCCCTGCTCGCCGTCTGCAACCTGGCCCTGTTCGTCGTCGTCATCCCCGGCTTCACGGTCAAGCTCGGGCTCTCCGCGCAGCTCGTGCCGGCGGCCACCCTGCTCGTCCTGGGCCTGTGGACCATGGCCGGCGTCGGCGGGAGCCTGAGCTGGCTCAGCGCCCTGGGGCTGGTGGTGGGCATCGCCACGGTGCAGATGCCCTTCGTCCTCATCCCCCTCGGGGGCCGCATGGACCCGAGCAAGGTCCAGGGCAGCAGCGGCTGACAGCGCGCCGGCGCCGTACGCGGCGCGCCACCGCCAGGCGTCATCCTGTAGTAGGGCGGCGGCTCGCGGCCGCTGCCCAGCGGGGCTGGCCTTGCCGGTGCTACCGCCCGTGGGCGGCTAGTGCCGGCGGGCCCTGGCAGGCGGCCGAGAGGCGCCTGGAGAACACCTCGCACGGTATCTGCGGCGAGCCAGCCGGCGGCAGGCGGCCGTTGACAGGCAGGCCTAAGGCCATTAGGTTGTAATTTTTCCAAAAACAAATCAGCAGTCGACAGGAGGCACCATGGAGCAAGGGCAAACATCGACGCCGATGATGGGCGACCCCTTCCCGGAGATGGAGGTGGTCACCACCCACGGCACCCTGCGCCTGCCGGACGCCTACAAGGGCAAGTGGCTGGTGCTGTTCAGCCACCCGGGGGACTTCACGCCGGTATGCACCACCGAGTTCGTGGCCTTCCAGCAGCAGTACCACCGCTTCCGGGAGCTCAACGCGGAGCTGCTCGGCCACAGCGTCGACCAGGTCTTCTCGCACATGAAGTGGGGGGACTGGATCCGCGACGAGCTCGGCACCACCATCGAGTTCCCGATCATCGCCGACGAGCAGGGCCGCGTCGCGGAGCAGCTCGGGCTCATCCACCCGGCCAAGGGGAGCAACTCGGTGCGGGGCGTCTTCCTCATCGACCCGAGCGGCGTCTTCCGCGCCATCCTCTACTACCCGCAGGAGCTCGGCCGGAACATCGAGGAGATCCTGCGCATGCTCCGGGGCTTCCAGACCGCCGACAGCAACGGCGTCGCCATGCCGGCGAACTGGCCGGAGAACGGGCTCATCGGCGACGCCGCCATCGTGCCCCCGCCGGCGGACGTGGCCACGGCCCAGGAGCGGCTGCAGCAGTACGACGGCTACGACTGGTGGTTCTGCTACCGCAAGGTCTAGCCCCCGCCTGCCCCTGCCCGGCCCTCGCCGGGCCCAGCCCACCGCGGCGTGCGGCCGCCCTGGCCGCGCGCCGCACCTCTTTTGGCCCTACCCCGCCGGCGCCGCGTTAGGGTGTAGGATGGAGGGTCCATCCTGGGACGCCCACCGCGATGCAGGGAGGTAGCGACGCCATGCGCAAGGCGCAGCCGAGCCCGAGCGCCCCGGCAGACGCCGCCGGGGCGTGCCTGGAGCGCGAGGCCGTGGTCATCGAGGCCCAGGGGCGCCGCGCCCGGGTCCACGCCGATCGGGAGGCCGCCTGCGGGGCCTGCAAGGCGCGCGGCGCCTGCGGCGCCCAGCTCCTCGATCGCCATCGCCATGAGCGCGGCCTGTGGGTGGACAACCCCATCGGCGCCCAGGCCGGTGAGCGCGTCATCGTCACCCTGCCCACCACCACGCTGCTCGGCGGCGCGGCCGCGGTCTACCTGCTGCCGCTGGCCGGGCTCATCGGCACCGCCCTCGCCGCCGATGCGGCCCTGGGCGCCGGCACTGTGGGCACAGCCCTCAGCGCCGGCGGCGGCCTGGCGGCGGGGCTGCTCGCCGCGCGCCTGCTGCTGGGGCGCCGGCGCGACCCCGCCAGCCGCCTGAGCATCCGGCGCCCGGAGGCCGAGGCGCCGGACGCCCACGCGGGGCCCCACGCCGCGTCGCGGGCCCGGGAGCCGTCCGGCCGCTAGCAGGACCACTCGGTGAGGCGAGGTAGCGGGCGCGCGTCCAGCAGGACACGACGCCCGGCAGGCACGGCGCGGGCAGCAGCCGAAGGGGAAAAGGCTGAGGGGGAAGGTTGCGATGCCGGGAGCCCGCTGGCGGGCGCGAGGCCCGCCAGTGGGCGTGCCGTGGCAGCGCCGGCGGCGCTAGAAGGTGTGGCGCAGGTTGGCGCTGACGGTGCTCTGGGTCTCGCCCTCCGCCGGGGTCACGCCGGAGGACGGCCCGTAGGCGCCGTAGGCGTGCGGGGTCGCGTCCGAGTCGTCGTCGTTGAAGGTCGACGCCACGGCGAAGCGCACCTCGGTGCGGTCGCTCAGGAAGCGGTCGTAGCCGAGGGCCGCCGTGGTGTAGTCGTGCTTATCGGCGTCGGCGCTGAACTGCGTGACGATGGCCTTGACCCGGTTCTTGCCCCCGAACGGGGCGGCCATGCCCAGGGCGTAGGCCTGGTTGTCGGCGTTGTCCGCGTCGGAGTCCTGGGCGGAGACCTGGGCGCCGAGCTGGACGACCCCGAGGTCGTACCGCGCGGCCAGGGAGCCCACGGAGACGTCGCCCCCGGTCGGATTGCCGTCACTATCTGTCGCGATGCCCTGGCCGTGCCAGAGGGAGACGGAGCCGGAGACGGGGCCGTCCTGGTAGCTCGAGTAGGCGTTGTAGACATGGTCGCCGGGCTCATCGCCGTCAGGGTCCTTGCCCTCACTGGGCACAAAGCTCAGCTGGGCGTCCACCTCGCCGCCGCCCGCGGTCTGCCCGCCGGGGGCCTGGTAGCGGACCATGTTGCTGTAGCGGCTCGGCAGGCTCTGGTGGAGGGCGCCGGCCGGCGTGCCCACCTGGGCGACCCACTCCCTGCCGGGGCCGTCGTAGACGAACTGGTTGGCGGCGCTCTGCCGGCCGAAGGTGGCCTGGCCGAAGTCGCCCCGGAGGCCGACGAAGCTGTCCCGCATCTGGGTGATCCAGTTGTCGTCAGAGGAGATTGTGTACTCCTCACCCTCGTACGTAACCGTCTTATCTTCACCCGCTGTGCCGGTGCTATCGCCGGTATAGGTCCAGCCGACCTCGGCCTGGTAGATGGCCTCCAGGCCGTTGTCCAGGTCCTCGGCGCCGCGGATGCCGAAGTGGGACAGCCCGGTGTTCATGGCCAGGTCGCCGTCGTCCGAGCTGTCGTCTGAGTCGTAGCCCTCGTAGTCCAGGGAGAGGTTGACGAAGCCGTAGACGGTGGGGCCCTCATCGGCGAGCACCGCCGCCGGGGCGGCCAGGGCCGTGGCGGCGGCAACGGTAGCGATCTTCCTCCTCATGGGATGCTCCTTTTTCTTAGAATCGGTTTTGCGTTATGTTATAGATCGAATGCTGCTGCGGTAGCATTCCGGCGGCCTCCAGGGCCTCCATCCGGCAGGGCCTACGAGCCCGCCCCCTACCTGGCGCCTTCCGCAGCCTGGCCCGCTCCTTGTGCCAAGAGCGGCCCTGGACTCTTGCCCTTTTACAAGATCTCGCGTGCCCAGTGCAACGGGCTGCGGCTACCACCCCCGGCACGACGGCGGCAGCGGCGGCGACCATTGTGTTCCCGGGGCTGCGCGCGTACCTTCTCGGCGTAAGCGTCACTATAGCGATCAGGAGGCACCATGGGCTTCAACACACTGGGGGGCAAGCTGGCCCTGGTCGGTCTGACCGGCGTCGTCTTCGCCATCCTCTATGTGCTGGTCATCGCCATCGCCGTGGACCCGCGGCTGATCGCCGCCGACTGGGTGATCACCGCCGGGGTGGCCGGCGCCGGCTGCAGCTACCTGATCTACCAGCACAAGGGGATCATCTAGGGCACCGCGCCGGGGCGCCCCAGGCAGCCCCCGGACCCTGCCCGACGCCGCCCGCGCCGGGCGCGCAGGGCGGGGCCCAGGAGGCTGCAGGCGCCGGCCGCCGGCCTCGCCTGCCACGGACCGCTGCGGAGGCCGCGCCATGACCTACTGCCTGGCCATCGGGGTCCAAGAGGGGCTGGTCTTCGCCTCCGACAGCCGCACCCACGCCGGCGTCGACCAGATCAGCACCTACAGCAAGATGCACCCCTTCTGCCGGCCCGGCGAGCGCAGCCTGGCCGTCCTCTCCGCCGGCAACCTGGCGACCACGCAGGCCGTGGTGCGCCGCCTGGAGCGGGACTGGGCGGCGGCGGCCGAGCCCTCCCTGGCTACCGCACCGACGCTGGAGGACGCCGCCGCCTACCTCGGCGAGCTCAGCACCACCCTGCAGCGGTAGCGGCACCCGCGGCGAGCGGGCCCTGGGCCCGGCGCCCTGCGGCCTCCACCGCCTCGAGCGGCTCCGCCGGCGCCGGGAGGTCGCGGAGGGCGGCGTCCAGGGCGTCGAGGCAGAAGCGCACCGAGCGGGGGAAGCGCTCGTCGCGGAGCAGGAAGTCCACCACCTTGCCGCCCTGGATCGCCAGGCCGCGCTGCTGCCGATACTGGCTATAGGCGCCGAGGTAGCGCAGGACGTTGACCCACACCGCGTCATCCCGCAACGGCGACGCGTCCAGGGTATCGCGAGGCAGCGTGGCCGTGCGCACCTCGATCAGGCGGGTCGTCATGTCGGCACGCTCCAGGAAGCGGCCGAGCATGAGGAACTGGTACGTCGGCCCGCGCGCCAAGGTCCCGTTGATGATCCCGTCGATGGCCTGGGTGTGCTCGATGACGGCGCGCAGGAAAGGATAGCGGTGCTGGCGCTGGATGGCGGCCTCGGCGCCCTGCGAGGAGTTGACGATCACCGACCCGGGCGCCCGCGACACCCGGCTCAGCCCGCCGGTGGTGACGTGGCTGCGCGCCGCCTGGACGATGAAGGGGCGCAGGTCCACATGCCGGGGCTCCAGCGCCTCGCCGTTGAACGTGGGCACGGTGGAGATCTCCAGCATGGGCTGGGCGACGAAGCTCGCCGGATCGCGCTGGATGCGCTCCGCGAACAGGGCGCGGGTCTCCGGGTCCTCGTGGGGGCCGATGAGCATGCCGTAGCGGCTCTCCTTGGGAAGGCCTTTGCATAATCTGTTCCGCCTTGGTGTACGCGGTGTCGGGCGATGGGCATGGACCCGGCGGCGAGGGCCCTACCCTGCCCCCATCCCATGCCGGCCGCTGCCCAGGGAGGCGGCGCCCCCCAGGCCGCACGGGGCCAGGAGGCCACCGAGGTGGTCGGCTGTGGTGCAGAGGCTATAATGTTAGGATATGTCATCTTTTCCGAGCGAAGACAGGCCGTGATGGCCCGATCCCACACCCTGACCTCCGCCCCGTCCCGCGCGCCGCACGCCCACGGCGGTGCCCACGGGCGCCTAGGCGCGGCAGGGCCCTGGCTGGCCGCAGCGGTGGCGGTGGCCCCACCATCCCCACCTTGGGGACACCGCACTAGCGGCAGGGCATCCTGATGGCGTCGGAAGCCGGAGGGCACGACGCGCAAGGCGGGCGGCGAGGCGGGCTCAACGACGCCCTGGCGCGCCTCGATGAGGCCTTCATACGTGCGCCTGAGGCCGACGATCCCGACAGCTGGCTGGACCTCGCGGCGCGCGTGCTCACCTCCCAGGCGGCGGTCATCGTCGTCCTCGACCCCGACGACGGCATCGCCTTCGCCACCCCGGGCGCGCTGCAGCTGCTCGGCGCCGCCGGGCTGGACAGCCCCCCGGTCGAGCTGCTCGCGTTCCGCTCCGTGGCCTTCACCGGCCAGCCGCTGCTCAACGTCCGCTCCGAGGTTACCGACGCCCAGGGCCGCTACCGCGTGCTGTCGATTAACGCCGCGCCGCTGCCCGGCAGCGGCGGCAACCCCTCGCCGCGTGTGGCGCTGGCGCTGACCGACCTCACCGAGCAGTACAACCACTACGAGCGGGCCCTGCGCGAGAGCCAGCAGCGGCTGAAGATCGCCACCGAGGCCGCCGGGATCGGGGTCTGGGAGTACGAGCTCGAGCGGGGGGTCTTCTACTGGGACCAGCAGATGATGCGGATCTACGGGCTCCACGAGGCGCAGCGCCCCGTCCACTACGAGGACTGGCTCGCCCTCGTCCTGCCCGCCTACCAGTCGCATCTGAAGGGGCTGCTCCAGGAGCATCCCCACTACGGCGAGCGCCGCGAGAAGGAGTTCCGCATCCAGCGCCCGGACGGCGGGATCCGCCACATCCGCGCCGTCTGGCAGTGCCTCGGGGACCAGCACGGCCAGCCGGTGCGTCTCGTGGGCACCAACGAGGACATCACCGAGCAGCGGACCCTGCAGAGCGAGCTGGAGTACCGCGCCGCCCACGACCCGCTCACCGACCTCTTCAACCGCGCCAAGATCCAGCAGCTGCTGCGCAGCGCCCACGCCGCCTACCAGCGCCACGGCACACCGTACGCCCTGCTGCTCTTCGACGTGGACCACTTCAAGGCCATCAACGACCGCTTCGGCCACAGCGCCGGCGACGCCGTGCTCTGGGATATGGCCCGGCGCATCGAGAGCGTCCTGCGCGAGACCGACCACATGGGGCGCTGGGGTGGCGAGGAGTTCGTGGTGCTGGCCAGCCGGGTCGACGAGGCGGGCGCCGCCACCCTCGCCGAGCGCATCCGCGAGACGGTGGCCGCCACCCCCTTCCAGGGGGTGGGGACGGTGACCGTCAGCATCGGCGTGGCCGCCATCACGCCGCAGTTGAGCCTGGAGAGCCTGGAGCAGCGCGTGGACCACGCCCTGTACGCCGCCAAGGAGGCCGGCCGCAACAGCACCGTGCGCTTCTCGGAGCTCGAGCACGGGTCCATGCCGCTGTAGCCGGGAGGCGCCGCGGCGCGACGGCCCTCCAGGACCCCCCAGGGCGGCCCAGGGCGGCGCCAGTCGTGGGGCGGCCGCCCATAAAAAAACCCCCGCGTCCTGGAGGTGGGCGCGGGGGTTTTGGGGTATGAGCCTGGCGATGACCTACTCTCGCACGACAGCGTGGTCGCACTACCATCGGCGCTGAGCGGTTTCACTTCCGAGTTCGGTATGGGATCGGGTGGTTCCCGCTCGCTGTGGTCGCCAGGCGAACTGGTAGCGACCGGTCCCCTGGTTTGTGGGGGCCGGTAGGCTATTCGGTTGGGAAGTTGCCGCTGCGCGGCATGTCGTCTCAATCCGCTTGGGTGTTATATGGCCAAGCCACACGGGCCATTAGTACGGGTTAGCTTAATGCATTGCTGCACTTCCACATCCCGCCTATCAACGTCCTCGTCTTGGACGGCCCTT
>CAJXKI010000077.1 GCA_913055765.1 uncultured Ectothiorhodospiraceae bacterium | reverse complement strand
GGCTCGATGAACAGCAGCGAGCGCCCGGAGACGTTGACGTGGCCCCGGGAGACCTCCTCGGCCCACATCTCGCCCATGTCGGTGGAGGGCGTGATGGGGTAGGCGCCGGCGGCGTCCGAGGCCTCGCGCTCGCACTGGATGACGGCGCTGTTGCCGTCCATCGCGCCGCGGGTGCCCTGGTACTTGATCAGCTCCTGCGAGGTCGTGCGCTTGAAAAGCATATCGCCTCCGTACATTGCTCGGCCGCCCGGGCCGATGCCGATTTCTGGGAATCTGTGCCCCTCGAGCGCCAGGCGCTACCCCGCGGCGCCAGCCGGCTCAGCGCGCCGGCCGGCTGCCAGGCAGGGAGTAGCGCAGTGCCTCAGACGCGAGGCAGGGGTTCCATGCGCGGTAAGGGCTCTTTGCGGGTGATCTTCCGTGCGCCCGCCCCCCGTCGAGGCTCATCGCCCCGATCCAGCCAGACGATGGCCCCCGTCGGGCAGCGCTCGATGGCTACCGGGGAGGCCAGGTCGTTCTTGCTGTAGTCGATGACCGCCAGGTTGTTCTCGATGCGGATCAAGCCCTCGGGCGCGTCGGCGGCGCAGCGTCCGCAGCCGGTGCACGCCACCTCGCACTGGGCTTCCGCCTCGTCCTGCGGGTCGCGGTTGTTGCAGGCGACCCAGAGGCGGCGGCTCTCGGGTTGCAGGCTGAAGAGGTCCTTGGGACAGATATCGACGCAGTCGCCGCACCCGGTGCACTTGTCGGCATCCACATCCGGCAGGCCGTACCGGTCGAGCTCGATTGCGTCGAAACTGCAGGCCTCTACGCAGTCGCCGAGGCCGAGGCAGCCCCAGACACAACCCTTGCCGCCGCCGGCGACGAGGGCCGCCGCCCGGCAGGACTTGAGCCCCTCGTAGCGCGCCCGGTTAGCCGCCACGTGGGTGCCGCCAGCGCAGGCCAGTCGGGCGATTAGCCGCTCCTGGCTCCCTGCGCTGACACCGAGCAGATCAGCGATCTGCTGATTCAGCTCCGGGGAGTTGACGGTGCATTGGGAAGGCTTCGCCTCGCCCTCGATCAGGGCCTCGGCGAACTGCCGGCACCCCGCGCGGCCGCACGCGCCGCAGTTGGCGCGCGGCAGCAGCTCCTCGATCTCATCGATGCGCGGGTCCTCGTAGACATAGAGCCGCCGGTTCGCCACGGCGAGCATCGCGGCCAGGAGGGTACCCAGCGTCGCCATGACGCCGCCTGCCAGGGCGACCTGTGTCAGTGCCGAAGTCACTAGCTCGATCCTTCCCGATGCCTTGTCAGGGTATTGTGCAGTGAACAATAACTTTTGAAAATTACCGCTATCGACGGTACCGGGTCAAATGGCCGCGACCGCCGGCACGCCCTCGGCGGAGGCGGCACCAGGCCCGGCGTACCGCCTTGATCGGCCGGTCATCGCTCTCTATGCTTGGCTCGGCCTGATCATCCCGTCAGACGTGACCCCGTCGTCAGGAGCCGCGCATGCCCCAGCAATTCCTCACCGGTAACGAGGCCGTCGCCCAGGCCGCCCTCGACGGCGCGGTCTCCCTGGGCACCGGCTACCCGGGCACCCCGTCGACGGAGATCCTGGAGCGCTTCGGCGCCCTGGGCGGGCGCGCCCAGTGGGCGCCCAACGAGAAGGTCGCCCTGGAGGTGGGCCTCGGCGTCGCCTTCGGCAAGGCCCGGGCGCTGGTGACCATGAAGCACGTCGGCCTCAACGTGGCGGCCGACCCGCTGTTCTCCGCCACCTACACGGGGGTCGACGAGGGGCTGGTCATCGCCGTCGCCGACGACCCGGGGATGCACTCCAGCCAGAACGAGCAGGATACGCGCCGCTACGCCGAGGCCGCCGGCGCCGCCATGCTCGAGCCCGGCGACGCCCAGGAGGCCTACGACTACACCCTGCAGGGGCTGGCCATCTCGGCGCGCTTCCAGCTGCCGGTGATCCTGCGCCTGACCACCCGGGTCTGCCACGCCAAGAGCCCGGTCCAGACCCGCAGCGAGCGGGCCCAGGCGCCGGCGCCGCGCTACGAGCGCGACATCCCGGGCCGGGTCATGATCCCCGGCAACGCCCGGCCGGCCCACGTGCGCCTGCGCGAGCGGCTGGACAGCCTGGCCCGCTCCGAGCTGCCCGAGGCGCTGCTCACCGATACGGGCGAGGATGCGCGGCTGGGGATCATCGCCGACGGGGTGGCGGCGGCCCACGCCCGGGAGGCGGCCCCCCAGGCCCGGCTGCTCAAGCCCGGGCTGACCCACCCGCTGCCCATCGAGGCCATGCGCGCCTTCGCGCAGCAGGTCGAGCGCTGCGTGGTCATCGAGGAGGGCGACCCCTACCTCTACACCGCCGCCCGCGCCGCCGGGATCGAGGTGGCGGGCAAGCCGGAGCGCTTCCGCTTCGGCGAGCTCAACGCCGAGCGGGTGCGGCGCATCCTCGACGGCGACGAGAGCCCGGAGGCCGAGCCCGAGGCCGCCGGCAAGCCGCCGCAGCTGTGCGCCGACTGCTCCCATCGGCAGGTCTTCCAGGTCCTGTCCCGGCTCGGCTGCATCGTCTCCGGCGACATCGGCTGCTACACCCTGGGGGTTATGCCGCCGTTCGAGGCCATGGACACCTGCGTCTGCATGGGCGCGAGCGTCGGCGTGGGCCTCGGCCTGCGCCACGCCCTGCCCGCGGAGGAGGCCCGGCGCGTGGTCAGCGTCATCGGCGACAGCACCTTCGTCCACACCGGGATCAACGGGCTCGTGGACATGGCCTACAACCCGCCGGAGACCGGCCACGTGGTGCTGATCCTCGACAACGACACCACGGCGATGACCGGGCTCCAGGAGCACCCGGGCACCGGCCGGCGCCTGGACCACCACCCGGCGCCGAGCAAGCTCAACTACGAGGCCATCGCCCTGGCGCTCGGGATCACCGACGTCCACACCGTGGACCCGGTGGACGCCCAGGGCGACCTGGAGCGGCTGGTACGCGACGCGCTCGCCGACGACCGGCTCACCGTGATCGTGGCCCGGCGGCCCTGCTCCCTCGCCAGCCGCCGCCTGGCCGCCTTCCAGGCGCAGCAGGAGCCCTCCGCGTCATGAGCCGACCGGGGGAGGTCGTCAATATCGTCCTCGGCGGGCTCGGCGGCCAGGGGATCGTGACCGCCTCGGACATCCTCGCCGGCGCCGCCTTCAACGCCGGCCACGACGTCAAGAAGAGCGAGATCCACGGCATGAGCCAGCGCGGCGGCTCGGTGAGCAGCGACGTGCGCTTCGGGCCGCAGGTGCACAGCCCCATGGTCCCCCACGGCGAGGCGGACTTCCTGCTGATCTCCGAGGGCTCCCAGGTCGCCCCGAATCGCCACCGCCTCCACCCGGCGGGGCGGCTGATCACCCCCGAGGCGGTGCCGCAGCTGCTCCAGGAGGACGATCCGGAGCGCGCCGCCCGCGCCGCGCGCATGGTCAACGTCGCCCTGCTCGGCGTGCTCAGCGTCCACCTCAGCCTGCCCGAGGCGGCCTGGAACGAGGCCATGCGCGAGCATCTCCCTGAGCGCCTCCTTGAGATGAATAGTCGCACCTTCCGCCAGGCCCGGGGCATCGAGGCTATCTTCGGCGGCCTGACCGGCGACCGCACGCACCCAGCGAAGCAGTGACGAGGGAGACCATGCCCGACCCAGTGGCGCCGTCCGCCCAGCCCTTCAGCCCGGCCAGCGCCTCGGACTACCTGCCGGGACCGCAGCTGCGGGCGCTGCAGCTGAGCCGCCTGCAGGCCACCGTCGCCCGCGCCTACGAGCGCGTGCCGCTGTTCCGGGAGCGCTGCGAGCAGCACGGCGTCACCCCGGCGGCGATCCAGGGCCTCGACGACCTCCGGCACCTGCCGTTCACCGTCAAGGACGACCTGCGCGAGACCTACCCCTTCGGCCTGTTCGCCAGCCCGCGCGAGGAGATCGTCCGCCTGCACGCCTCCAGCGGCACCACGGGCAAGCCCATCGTGGTGGCCTACACCCACGACGACCTGGCGGTCTGGTCCGAGGTGGTCGCCCGCACGCTCTCCGCCTGCGGCGTACACCCCGGCGACACGGTGCAGAACGCCTTCGGCTACGGCCTATTCACCGGCGGCCTCGGCGCCCACTACGGCGCCGAGCGGCTCGGCGCCACCGTCATCCCCATCTCCGGCGGCAATACCGAGCGGCAGATGATGGTCATGCGCGACCTCGGCGTGACCACCCTGTGCGCGACGCCGAGCTACTTCCTCCACCTCCTCGAGCGGGCCCACGCCGCCGGCCTCGACTGGCCCAACCTGCCGCTGCGCGTGGGGGTGTTCGGCGCCGAGCCGTGGACCGAGGCGATGCGCCAGCGCATCGAGCGGGAGAGCGGCATCCGCGCCTACGACATCTACGGCCTCTCGGAGATCATCGGCCCCGGCGTGGGCAGCGAGTGCTGCGCCCAGCAGGGGCTGCACATCTTCGAGGACCACTTCTACCCCGAGATCATCGACCCGGCCACCGGCGAGCCGCTGCCCGACGGCGAGGAGGGCGAGCTGGTGCTGACCACCCTGAGCAAGCAGGCGATGCCGATGATCCGCTACCGCACGCGGGACATCACCGCCATCATCCCCGAGCCGTGCGACTGCGGCCGCACGCTGCGGCGGATCCAGCGCATCGGCCGGCGCAGCGACGACATGTTCATCATCCGCGGCATCAACGTCTTCCCGGCGCAGGTGGAGACCGCCCTGCTGGCCGTGGAGGGCACCCTGCCCCACTACCAGATCACCCTGGCCCGGCAGGGCAGCCTCGACCAGATGGAGGTGGCCGTGGAGGTCACCGAGTCGGTGCTCAGCGACACCGTCGGCGGCATGGAGGCGCTGCGCAAGCGCCTGGCGGACGCGCTGGAGCACGTCATCGGGCTGCGCGTAGGGGTGCGCCTCGCGGAGCCGCAGTCCCTGCCGCGCAGCGAGGGCAAGGCCAAGCGGGTCATCGATAACCGCGAGGGGTGAGCATGAAGTTCAAGCAGCTATCGCTGTTCCTCGAGAACCAGCCGGCCCACCTCAAGCAGCCGTGCCAGATCCTCGCCGACGCGGGGATCAACATCCGCACCCTGTCCCTCGCCGACGCCGATCAGTTCGGCATCCTGCGGCTGATCGTCGCCGACTGGGAGCGGGCCAAGCGGGTCCTCGAGGAGGCCGGCTGCGCCGTCCGCGTGGACGACGTCGTGGGCCTCGAGGTGCCCGACGAGCGCGGCGGCATGGCCCACGTGCTCAGCGTCCTCGAGCGCGGCGGCCACAACGTCCTCTACACCTACGCCTTCACCTTCGGCACGGCGAGCCGGGCCGTGCTGTTCATGCGCTTCGAGGACCCGGACGCCGCCATCGACACCCTGCAGGGCGGCGGGATCACGGTCCTCGAGCCGACCCGGTGGCTCGCCGTCAGCGGCTGAGGGCGGCGCGGGCCGCGCTCAGCCGCCTGTGGCGCTCATGGAGCGCACCAGCTGCGGCCGTCCCAGGGCCTGCACGTCGAGCCCGTGGCGCGCCGGCTTGGAGCGCAGGCCCTGGCGGATGGCCGCTTGCAGCCGGGCAGGCGCCGCCTCCGCCCCGGCCCGCAGCACCGCCCGCAGGTCGGTGGCCCCCTCGTCGCTGAGGCACGGCAGCAGCCGCCCCTCGGCGGTCACCCGCACGCGGTTGCAGCTGTCGCAGAAGCAGGCTGAGTGCGGCGAGATAAAGCCCACGCGGGTGGCGGTGCCGGCGACCTGGTAGTCCCGGGAGGGGCCGGCCGCCGGGCGCGGCTCGGTCTCGATCAGCCTGTAGGCCGCCTCGACGCGCGCCTGCACCTCGGCGGTTGCCATGTACGCCGCGTCGCGGTCGTGGCCCTCGACCCCGCCGAACGGCATCTCCTCGATGAAGCTGATATCC
Source organism: uncultured Ectothiorhodospiraceae bacterium (assembly GCA_913055765.1). GTDB lineage: Bacteria > Pseudomonadota > Gammaproteobacteria > Nitrococcales > Halorhodospiraceae > Halorhodospira. The sequence continues at coordinate 2,707 of CAJXKI010000077.1, read as the reverse complement.
AGGCCGCGCTCCACGGCGTAGGTCACCAGCGCCTCGATCTCGTCGTCATTGCGCCCGCGCATGGCGATGCAGTTGAGCCGGATCCGCGGGAAGCCGGCGCTGCGCGCCGCCTCGATCCCGGCCAGGACGCGCTCTAGCCGGTCCGTGCGGGTGAGGCGCCGGAAGCGTACCGGGTCGAGGGTGTCGAGGCTGATGTTCAGCCCCTGCACCCCGGCCTGGCGGAGGCGCTGCGCGTAGCCGGCCAGCTGCGCGCCGTTGGTCGTCATGGCCAGCTCCTCGAGCCCGCTCATGGCGCCCAGGCGCTCCATCAGGCCCACCACCCCGCGCCGGACCAGCGGCTCACCGCCAGTGACGCGGACCTTGCGCACCCCGAGCCCGACGAAGGCCTGCGCCACCGCTGCCAGCTCCTCCAGGGAGAGGACCTCCGAGCGGGGGACGAAGGCCGTCGCCTCGCCCCTGCAGTAGACGCAGCGCAGATCGCAGCGATCCGTCACCGATAGGCGGAGGTACTCCACAGGACGGCCGAGGGGATCGATCAGCGGCTCGGCTTGCGCTTCCATGGCGGTCTCGGTCTGCCGGCAGTGGGCGGGCGCCGGCTGGGCCAGCGTGTATCGGCGAAGGTATCCGCAGGATTGCGGATGCTCAATATCCCAGAGGGCATAATAGCCGCCACGCCTGCACCCTGCCCTGCCGGAGCGGGCGGGGCCGTGCGCACCGGTTACCGGGGACGGGTCAGCGCGTACGCGGACAGCGCGCCGAGCGCGGCGAAGGTGGCCAGGCTCGCGACCGGCAGGGGGACGCCGAGCAGGGCCGCGGCCTCGGCGCAGCTGGCGCTGCCGGTGACCAGCTCGAGCAGCGCCTCATACCAGGGCAGCATCTGGAGCATGACCTCGGGGCTCATGCCGCAGTCGACCTGCCCCGGGTTCGCCATCACGTACAGGTGGCGGCCGGCGGCGAGGAGGCCGGCGAGCACGGTCGCCGCCACGGCGCCGCCGAGCAGCCACCGGCCCCAGCGCCGCCGCGGCCAGAGGAGGACGCCGAGGAGCGCGACCCCCGTCAGCAGCGCCAGGATCCCGCGCTGCGTCCAGCACAGGGCGCACGGCTCGAGGCCGCCCCAGTACTCTGCCCCCGCCGTGATCCCCCCGGCGGTGGCGCCCAGCAGGACGACACCCCCCAGGAGCCACCGCCCGGACCATTGCCACGGCATCGGCCTGTCCGCCATCGCGCTCGCTTCCCTCCGGGATCCGTTGGCGTGGATCGCTGCCGGTCATTCTACACCGGCGGCCGCGCCCCCCGAAGCCGTGCTCGGCCCCTGCCGGCGTACGATCCGCCAGATCCCCTGCCCGCCCCAGGTTGAAGCGGCCGCGGCGCATCCCTATATCCTATATCGAAACATTCATCTATTAGTGGAGGGATTATGCCGACCTACGACTATCGCTGCCCCAGCAACGGCGAGGTGGTAGAGGTCCAGCACGGCATGGCGGAACGGATCAGCACCTGGGGCGAGCTCTGCCGGACGGCTGGCCGCGATCCCGGCGATACGCCGGCGGACGCGCCCGTCGAGCGCCTGATCTCCGGCGGCTCCGTGCTCAGCAGCGGGACCGGCTCCGAGGAGCCGGCCCCGAGCTGCTGCCCCGGCGGCACCTGCGGCATCTAGCCGGGTCCACGGCGCGCGGGTGCCACCGTGCCGGCGCGCCGGCGCCCCATCCGCCCAGGCGGCCGCGCGCGTGTTGACACGGAGCGCACCCAATATGTCATTCTATTTATACATAGATAGTAATACTGATTGAGGAGGGGCCATGCCCGCAGAGGTCTCCGAGGCGACATTCCAGGACGAGGTGCTCCAGGCCGACAAGCCGGTGCTGGTGGATTTCTGGGCCTCCTGGTGCGGCCCATGCCAGGCGCTGGCGCCGGCCCTCGAGGCGCTTGAGGAGGACTACGGCGACCAGCTCAAGGTCGCCAAGGTCAACGTGGACGAGCACATGAGCGTTGCCGCCAACTACGGCGTCCGGGCGCTGCCGACCCTGATCCTGTTCAAGGGCGGCGAGGTCGTCGACTCCAAGATGGGGGCCATGACCCAGGCCGGCATCGCCGAGTGGCTGCAGCAGGCCGGGGCCATCGCGTGACCGGCGCCCGCGACGCGGCCACAGCCCGCATCCACCCCTAACGTGAAGGAGAGGCCGATATGCAACTCAAGCAGTTCAAGCTGCAGGACACCTACCCGGTCCGGAGCCTGGACCTGCAGAAGGGCAGCACCAGCCACACCACCGACTCCCTCGTCGCGTACCTGCAGCGGTGCATCGAGGCCGAGTCCCGCGCCGGCTACATCGCGACCTTCGACCACTACAGCCACACCCGCCAGCAGCCGGAGCACGAGATCGCCGACGAGATCCACGACGCCCGGCTCGTGATCTTCTGCTTCGGCCTGCGCCTGCCCATGCCCGAGGCGCCGGCGGCGCGCCCCCGCTCGATCAGCGTAGTGGAGACCGACGACCGCTTCGTGATCAGCTTCATGGAGGCCCCCATGCCGCTCGGCAACGAGCTCATGACGGCGTGGGTCGAGGGCCTGGCGGAAGCGTCCCAGGACGGCTGACAAGGGGAGCGACTAGGCATGTGGGCGCTACTCTACAAGATCCAGAAGCGTCTGCCGTACGCGATCCCCACCATGCTGGTGGCGGGCTTCGCCTACGGCGCCTACTTCGACTCC
>CAJXKI010000076.1 GCA_913055765.1 uncultured Ectothiorhodospiraceae bacterium | reverse complement strand
TCGCTAAGGCCCGTCAGCGACATGTTATCGGCCATATGTTTGTCCTCCGTTCAGCGTTTCAGCCGGTACCGCGCACAGCCCCCGCGCGGTAGGGGGGTACTGCCCACATGCAGTGGGTCTTCCTGTTCGGCCGGTTCCCTCCCCCGGCCTCCCTCGAGGCCTCGGCTTGGCTGCCTGCGACCTCAAGGTTGATTCGTGCTCGAGCGTGGCGTTTATCAGGGATCCTTCGCTCGATCTCCACGATGACCTAAACACTAACGCAGGAGAGGTCCGTTGTGTGGTGGCGTATAACCGCACCCGCTTGCCTGTGCTGCACCTCCTCGCCACCTCCAGACTCCCGCTCCCTGCGCTAGTGCTGACACCGTGGATATGGTGAAACAACCGGCCCGGAGCCTTGCAATCGGTATTGCGCTAAGTGCGGCAATTCGCATAATCAGCAGCACAGTGAGGGAGGTGCCCTGCCACCTCGCCGAGGGAAACAGCGCCGGCCACCGCCCTATAGGGATGATAGGGGGCTACCTGCAAGGCTGAGGAGGACCAACGACCATGCCGCGGCTCACCATCCAACTGCCGGAGCGCAGCCGCTTCAGCACCGAGATCCCGGTGCGCGTAGACGACATCAACTACGGCGGCCACCTGGGGAACGACGCCCTGGTCTCGCTGCTCCACGAGGCGAGGGTCCGCTACTTGAACGCCCACGGCCTCAGCGAGGGCGACTGCGGCGGGGCAGGCATGGTGATGGTCGAGCTGGCGGTCACCTACCTCGCCGAGGCCTTCCACGGGGATACCCTGCGCATCTCGATGGCCATCGGCGATATCGGCCGCACCCGCGTCAGCTTCTACTACCACGTCGAGCGCACCCGTGACGGTACCGAGATCGCCCGGGCGCGGACCGGCATGGCCTTCTTCGACTTCGGCTCGCGCCGCCCCCGGCGCACCCCGGAGGCCTTCCGGGCGGCCCTAGGCCCATCCTAGGCCCGTGTGCACAGGGGACAGCACCCCTGAGCGGGCTCAGCGGGCCTCGGGGACGAGCAGCACATCCTGCTCGAGCTCATGGGCGGCACGCCGGGCTACGCTGCCGAGGATCGCCCCTTCCCAGCGCGACAGCCCGCGCGTGCCCATGGCCACCAGGTCGGCGCCCCACTCCGAGGCCACCTCGAGGATGACCTGCCCCGGGTAGCCGCTACGCACCTCGTAGCGGGCTATACGCTGGGGACGCGCCATGTCGGCCACGAAGCCCTCCAGCTGCTCCTCGCGCTCCTCGCGCCCCGCGGCCGCGACCTGGGCCAGACCCGTCCGGCTGCCCTCGCCAGTGCCGAGCACACGGGCGAGGCCCGTGCTATCAAAGACGCTGAGCAGCTGCAGCTCCGCCTGGGGCGCGAGGCGATCGGCCGCCGCCACCGCCTGCCGGGAGCGCTCCGAGCCGTCCACCGGGATCAGCACCCGCCGGTAGGGGGCCGGCCGCTCGGCCTTAACCACCAGGATCGGCCGCGCCAGCTGGTGGGCCAGGCGCTCCACCGTAGAGCCGAGGAACAAGTCCCGCAGCACCCGCTGACCGTGGACGCCGATGACCACCAGGCTCGCCTGCCACTCCTGCGCCTCGGCAGCGATCTCCGCGTGCGGCTGCCCCCAGCGGCAGCGGATCTCGTAGCCGGCCGCGTCCTCCGCTCCGGCGGCCTGCATCTGCGCCCGGATCCCCTCCTCGCTGCTCTCGGTCAGCGCCAGGGCGGCCTCTTGGCCCCCCTGGCCCTGCCCCTGGAAGATCCGCTCCAGGGTCTCCTCCTCCAGGTCGGCCTCGATGGTGTGGAGCACGCGCAGCTCCGCGCCGTGCGCCGCGGCCAGGGACAGGGCCTGCTGGGCCGCCGGAGCGGCGCGATCCGTAAGGTCCGTGGCGAAGAGGATCCGACGCATGGTCCTGCCCTCCTAATCCGCATACCCCGTCAGCTCCGCGTACCCCACAGCGCTCACCGGGCTGCCCCCGGCGCTGCCCTCGCCCCGGATGGCCCCCTCCCAGTAGCGGAAGCCGCCGCGAAGCTCCTGGTCAGCCAGCGTGGGCGCAAGCTCTAGCTCCAGCCCCTCCGCCGGGTAGCGCAACCGCCAGCGGGCGGGGTACGTAGCCTCGCCGTCGGGGCTGGTCCAGCGCTCGAGCACCTCCAGCTCGATCTCGTCGCTGCTCAGCCGCCGCTTCTCGCCGGAGGCGTCTATCCAGGCCCCCTCGCTACGCGGATCCGTGCCGCCATCTGCCTGCCGCAGATGGTAGAGCATCAGCTCACGGCCATCATCCAGCTGCACGGAGAACCAGTCCCAGCCGGCCTGGTCCTCACCCAGCGCGCTCGTCCCCCACTCCCGATCGATCCAGGCGGTCCCCTCCACCGCGTGCTCGCCGTCCGGGAGCGTGATCTGGCCCTCGGCGGTCAGCCGCGGGACGCTGTAGTAGTAGGAGGCGTTACCCGGGGCCTCTCCCTTGCGGCTGTAGCCCCGATCCCCCTGGCGGACGATGGGCTTGACCGCCGACAGCTCCAGGTCGATGCCGACGCCCTCGGCCTCGAGCTCGGCGTGCAGCCGATCGAGCCCGGCGCCGGGGTCACCGGCCAGCACCCAGTCCTCCAGCCACACCCGGGTGGGATCGGCCTCGGCGCCGGCGAGCCCCAGCGCCCCCCGGGCGAAGCGCTCGAAGTGGTGGAAGGCCTCCCCGGCGGTGTCCGTGACCGTGAAGTGGGCCATCCACAGCTGCCGGGTCGCCCAGGCCGAGGGGCGCTGCAGCGGCTCCGGCGCCAGGGCGAAGCGGAAGAAGGTGACCTGGAAGCCGAAGTGGCGGCCGTCGTCGCCCTCCAGGTTGCCGGTGACGTACCACCACTCGTGGCGGTAGTCGGGGTGCGCCCCGTGATCCCGGGGGAAGTCAAAGGGCTGCGGGCCCCGGGCGCGGGCGTAGCCCTCGGCCTCGGGCTCACCGGAGAGCGCCTCGGCGACGGACATGGGCTCTTGCCCCTGGCGCGCCTCGGGCGCGCGCTCCTGGCCGCAGGCGGCCAGGAGCCATCCAGCGCTGATGAGCACGAGGGCGCGCAGCGACCCGCGCCCCCGCAGATACCTGCTAGTCCTCACGCATCGCCTCCCCGGGCGCTACACGCGCCGCACGATAGGCTGGGTACAGCCCGGCGACCAGGGCCGCCACCGTGGCCAAGGCCACCGCCTCGGCCAGCAGGGCTGGATCCACGCTCAGCTGCAGGCTCCAGCCGAAGGCCCGCTCATTGATGACGCCGGTCAGGGCCGCCGCCAGGAGCAGCCCGGGCGGCACCGCCAGCACACCGGCTATGGCTCCCAGCAGCCCGGTACGCGATAGCTCCAGGCCCCAGACCTGCCACGGGGTCAGCCCCAAGGCCCGTAAGACCGCCACCTCGCCGGTGCGCTCCAGCGCCAGGGCCAGCAGCGCCCCGAGGACCCCGGCCGCCGCCACGATGGTCGCCAGCAGCTGCAGCACACGCGTGACCGCGAAGGTGCGGTCGAACACCTCGAGCGAGCGCGCCCGGATCTCGGCCTCTGACCGGAACTGCAGCGCCTGGCCCTGCCCCTCGGCCGCCTGGCGCAGCGCCCCGATCAGGGCCTCGGGATCAGCGCCCGGCTCGGCGTAGACCGCGACGCCATTGATCAGCCCGTCGCCCCAGCAATCGGCGTAGAAGGCCCGCGAGACGTAGATCGCCCCCTGGCTGGTGGTGTAGTCGCGGACCACGGCCGCTACCGGCAGCCGGCGCTCGCCCTCGGGGGTCCGGAAGGACACCGAGTCGCCTACCGCCAGCCCGTGGTGCGCCGCGAAGGGCTCGGTGATGTAGGCCGCCTCGCCTGCCTGGAAGGCGGACCACGCCCATGCCCTGCGGTGCTTATAGACGATGCCGGCATCCCCTGCCGGACCGTGGTCGAAGGCACGCAAGCGGATCTCCCCGTACTCGGAGGGGACCCGCAACCGCCGCGAGGTGCCGACGCTGGCCACGCCCGGGACGGCGGCGAGGTCCGCCGCCAGCCCCTCGGGCAGCGTCGGGGGGACGCTCCCGGTCTCGGCGGGGGCGCGGACGTAGATATCCGCCGAGAGGGTGCTGTCCAGCCAGGTGGCCAGGCTGGCGCGGAAGCTGTCGATCATCACGCTCACCCCGATCACTGCGGTCACGGCCACGACCAGCGCCACCGCGGCCACCCCGCTGCGCGACAGGCCAGCGGCCACGCCGCGGGCAGCCATCCGGCCCGGCGCGCCGATCAGCGCCCCCGCCGGACGCGCCAGTGCGATGGCGAGCCGGCGCACCGCCCAGGGCACGATCAGCGCCGCCCCGACCAGCAGGGCGAAGACCCCGGCGAAGCCGGCGACCAGCCCGCCGCCGTAGCCCCACAGGAGCGCGCCTCCCAAGACCATCAGGCCTACGCCACCGATCCCCAGGGGGCCCACCAGGCGCCGCGCCTTGGCCTCCAGCGAGGCGCGCTCCAGGGCGGTCCGCGGGGTGACGGTGGCCGCCTCCCAGGCCGGCCCGGCCGAGGCCACCCCGGAGGCGATCACCCCGAGGGCCGCGGCCATGGCCAGCGCCCCCGGCGAGGGGGCGACCGAGCGGACGCTGAGGACGAAGTAGAGGTCGGAGATGGTGCGCGTGACCAGGCCGAGGAGCAGATCCGCCAGGGCGAAGCCCAGCGGCAGGCCGAGCAGGGTCCCGATCACGCCCAGGATCACCCCTTCGGCCACGACGCCGCGGAAGAGCTGCCCACGCGCCACCCCGATGGCCCGCAGCCGGCCCAGCAGGGGGCGGCGCTGGACCACCGAGAAGGAGACGGCGTTGTAGATCAGCAGCGCCCCGACGAGCAAGGCGAGCAGGCTGAAGGCGGTGAGGTTGAGCCGGAAGGCGGCGGTCATCTCGTCGAGGGCCGCCGCTCCTTCGCCGGCCTCCTCGAGGACGGCCCCCTGCGGTAGCCGGGCCTTGATCCGCTCCAGGGCGGCCGCGCCGGCCTCGCCGTCGGGGAGGACCAGGTCGATCCGGTCCAGCCGGCCGTGGCGTCCGAGCACCGCCTGCGCCGTCGCCAGGTCCACCACGGCGGTGTCGCGCAGCCCCTCGGCGGTGAGTTCGTCCGGGGGCTCGATCACGGCAGCCACCTCCAGCTCGTGCCTCCGCCCACCGGCCTCGACCGGCAGCGGGTCTCCGGCGCCCAGACCCAGGCGCTCGGCCTCGGGCTGGAAGAGCACCGCCATGCCGCCGCGGCTCAGCCAGCGGCCGGGGTCCACCGCCAGCGCGGCGCTGGCGACAGCGTCCCGCACCCCGAGCTCCGCCCAGGGATCCACCCCTAGCAGGCGCAGGGGTTCCCCACCGGCGGTGGTGACGTAGCCCTCCACCACCGGTGCAGAGGGGCGCACGCCAGCCCGCCGCAGCTCGGTGTAGAAGGCCTCATCGAGCCCCGCGGTACCGGCGCTGATGCGGTGGGTGGCGTCACCCTGGAGGGCCTCTGCGGAGCGCTGGAAGGCCCGCTCCGCAGAGGTGTTGGCCAGCTGCACGGCCACCACCACGGCAACGCCCAGGGCTACCCCCAGGACCGCCAGCGCCGCCTGCCACGGCTGGCGCAGGTGGTAGCGCAGCCCGGCGCGCCCGAGCATCAAGCCGGGGCCGCCTCCTGCAGCCGCCCGGCGCCCAGCGCCAGGCGGCGATCCGCCTTGGCGGCCACCTCGCCGGCGTGGGTAGCGAGCACGGCGGTCATGCCCCGCTCGCGCCGCAGCTCATCGAGCAGCTCCAGCACCACGCGGGCCGTGTCGCCGTCCAGGCTGCCGGTAGGCTCGTCGGCGAGCAGCAGCCCCGGCCCGTGGACGAGGGCGCGCGCCACTGCGACCCGCTGGCGCTCGCCGCCGGAGAGGTGCTCGGGGAAGCTGGCGTCACGGCCCTGCAGGCCGACGCGCTCGAGCAGCGCCAGCGCGTGGCGCCGCCCGTCGGCATCCAGGGCGCCGTTGAGCTCCAGGGGCAGCAGGAGGTTCTCGAGCACGGTGAGGGTCGGCACCAGGTTGAGCTGCTGGAAGATGAACCCCAGGTGCCGGCGCCGGAAGAGGGTCCGGGCCGTCTCGCTGAGCTGCGCCAGGTCCTGGCCGGCGAACCACAGGGCGCCGCGGTCGGGGAGCTCCATGGCGCCGACGAGGTTCAGCAGCGTGGACTTGCCCGAGCCGCTGGGCCCGACGATGGCCAGGGCCTCCCCGCGGTGGATGTCCAGGTCGCAGCCGTCGAGCACCACCCGGGCGGTATCCCCCTCCGGGTAGCGCTTGGACAGCCCGCACAGCTGCATCAGGGCCTCGGGCATGGCAGGGCGGTCTCCCCGGGTGTCTTGCCGTCTCGACGGCTGCTGGCGGTGGCCGGCAGCCGCCGAGGCGCTAGTACGAGAAGTAGCGGACGTCCGGATCGGCCATCAAGGCAGCCGCCTCATCCGGCGAGGCCACCCCGACCCCCTCGACCAGGGCGTCCGCGGTGTAGTCCGTGTTCGGCAGCAGGGCGGAGCACACCTGCACCGTAGCGCCCTGGTCCATGAGCTCCCTCATCATGCGCTGCGGCTCGGCGCCGGCGGCCTGCAGGGGATCGGCCTCGTAGTCGCGCAGCGCCAGCTCGGCGCCGGCCCCGCAGAGCAGGATGCGAGGCGCTTGGCCCTGCTGCGCGGCCTCCTTCGCCACGCGCATCGAGAAGGCCTGGGCCCGCGGGTTATCGCAGGTCACGGCGATAACCCGCGGGTCCTCTTCCTGGGCCTGAGCGGCACCCAGGCCGGCGAGGGCCAGCAGCACGGCACAGATAGCTCCTTTGAGTGGCCGCATCGCTCGCTCCTTGATCTTATGGGCCGGACCGTACCAGACGGGGGCCTGCCCTGTAGCGAGGCCAAGCCTCCCTGGGATCTGCACCCCCAAAGCTACTGCTTGACGGGCCGCTTGCTGAGCTTGCGCTGCAAGGTCCGCCGGTGGATCCCCAGCGCCCGCGCCGCCGCCGAGATATTGCCGTCGTGCTCGTTGAGCACGCGCTGGATCTGCTCCCACTCCAGGCGGCGCAGCGACATCGGCTTCTCCGGCGGCTTATCCGGCTCGGCGGTGGGCTTGCCCTCGAGCGTGGCGAGGACCGTATCGGCGTCGGTGGGCTTGGGCAGGTAGTTGTAGGCGCCGAGCTTGATCGCCTCCACGGCCGTGGGGATGCTGGCGTAGCCGGTCAGCACCAGGATGCGCGCCTGGGGGAGGGCCTCCTTGAGCGGCTCCACAAGGTTCAGGCCGGAGTACTCGCCCAGCTTGAGATCCAGCACCACGTACTGCGGCTGCTGGGTACGGGCCTTCTGGAGGGCTGTCTCCGGCTCCTCGGCGGACTCGATGTGACAGCCCCGGCGCGAGAGCGAGCGCCCCAGCACCTGGGAGAAGGTCGTATCGTCATCGATGATCAGGATCGATGGCCCGTTCAACATGGTCTACCTCCTCTGCCTCTCGGCCACTCCCCTAAGCGCTGTCGCGGCTGCCGTCGACACGCAGGCGCTCAAGGGAGACTTCGACACGCGTCCGGGCACCACCGTCCGGCGCATCCATCAGGGTAACGCTACCACCGAAGCGGTCCACGGTGGCATTGGCGAGGACCAGCCCGATCCCCATGCCCGACGACTTGGTAGTCTGCACCACCCGGCCGGCGTAGCGGACCCGGTCGGAGTCCAGTCCGATCCCCTCGTCATCGATCACCAGCGTCAGGGTGTCCCTATCGCTGCTAATGGATACCGCTACGCCGCTGGCGCCGTTGTCCAGGGACGCCTCGGCGGCGTTGTTCAGCAGGTTGAGCAGCGCGTGCATCAGGGTCGGATCCTGGCTGATATCGACGTCCACGAACGGCTGCTCGTAGGTGACCTGCGGCTCGATCTTCGGGTGCATGAGCCGCCAGGTGTCGACGATGCGCGCTACGTGGCGCTGCAGGGAGACGGTCCGCGTGCCCTGCTCGCTGCCGGCCGCCCCGGCGTCCTTGAGATCTTCCAGCGTCTCCTTGCAGACCCCGATCTGGGAGCGCAGGAGCTCCAGGTCCCCGTGGAGCTCCTCGTCGTCGCTGCGCTCCTGGCGCAGCTCGTCGATGACCATGGACATGGTCGACAGCGGCGTGCCGAGCTGATGCGCGGCCCCGGCCGCGACGGTGCCGAGGGCGACGATCTGCTCGTTGCGCAGGGTGTTCTCCCGCGCCCTGGACAGGCGCCAATCCTGGCGCCGCAGCACCGAGGACATGAAGCGGACGAAGACGGTGATCATCCAGGCGGAGATCACGAAGTTCACCCACATGCCGATCATGTGGAGGTTGAAGTCGCCGCCGATGATCGGGTGCGGCCCCTCCATGGGCAGGAAGACCGCCAGCAGCAGCCCGTAGAGCACGACGCAGAGGATGGCCACCACGAGCGCCAGGTTGGCGGGCATGGCCACCGCCGCCAGCGACACCGGGACCAGGTAGAGGGAGACGAAGGGATTGGAGGGGCCGCCGGTCAGCCCGAGCAGCACGGTCAAGGCCACGACGTCGACGAGCACGTTGAACAGGACCTCGGCCTGGGAGATCTGCTCCGGCGTGTGGCGCAATCGCCAGAAGGCGAAGGCGTTCCACGCCACCAGCCCGGCGATGGTCAGCAGCAGCGGCAGCAGCGGCAGCGCCAGGCCGAGCCCGAAGTGCACGAAGAGCACGGTCACCAGCTGCCCTGTGGTGGCGGTAACGCGCATCCAGGCCAGGATGCGTACCGCCTGGGCGGGCTCGAAGCGCATCATGCCGCCCCCGGACGCCGCGGCCATATCCGGTTCGCCTTCTTTCAATGTGCCAGTTGTAGGCTAGTCTAACAGGTATGTGCCCGGGGACGGCGACCGGGCCCCACCGGGTGAGGCGGCCGGCGAGGCGCGCGCCGCTGCGCGGCGGATGGGTGACA
>CAJXKI010000075.1 GCA_913055765.1 uncultured Ectothiorhodospiraceae bacterium | reverse complement strand
GCGTCCCGCCACCTAGCGAAGCCATCACTCGCGGAGCCGCTTGCTGGAAATCGGCACGAGCGGTTCTCATCGGGGGGCCGGTTGGGCGACCAGCCGGTCTACCCAACACCAAGGGCCGAAGCTGCCCTCGCGGAGTCCCCGCTCGACCAAGGCTGCTGAGCAAAGACTGGCCATCTCGGGCCTGGATCGAGCCGCTGGGAGGCTCGCCAGGGCCTGTGCTCTCCTCTCTGCCCGGGGAGCCGGCCCTCAGCGGGGCCTGCCGCGCATAGCGGGCCACCGCCGGAGGGCGTCCAGCGTCCCAGGCAGGCCGGTGGTCGCCTCCAGCGCGCTAGCCAGGCGCCGGCTTGAGCTTAGGCAGACGGCGCAGCAAGGCGCGCCACCAGTAGGAGGCGGCCCGGCGCTCGAGGATGACGTGCAGCTGCCGGGCATGGCGCAGCACCCGGGCCGCCGCCTTGAGCACCTGCTCGCGCAGCCGGCGCAGGCTCCAGCCCTCGACCGTGCCGCGCCCCAGGCTGTCGCGCAGCACGTGGAGCAGCTCGTAGGCTAGCACCCGGAGCCCGAGCAAGGCCTGGCTGCGCTCGAAGGCCTGCTGCTCGCTCGCCTGGCCGAGGCTGGTACAGGGCAGTGACTCGCCCACCAGGCTCTTCAATTCACCAAAGTGGGCCTCGGCCTTGCCCCGCTGGCGGTAGTGCGAGCGTACGAAGGCCGGGGCGCCGCCTCGATCGCCGGGCCGGCGTTGCCCGGGCGCAGCAGCGCCCCGAGCAGGTCGCCGGTCTCGGCGCAGGCGGCTAGCAGCGGATCGTCGCGCAGCGTATCGGCGTCCTTCTGATCGTCCCAGCCCTGGGCGATCACCGCCACGCTGTCGCGCAGCAGCTCGCTGATCGGGTGGATGACGCGCTGCGGATCGCGCGGATCCTCGAGGCGCTGTGACAGCCACTCGACGAGCCCCGTGCGCGGCGCCGTCCCGGATTGTGTGGGTGACTCAGTCATCAGGTCAGGCGGCCGCCGGCCTACATGTGGTGCCGTAGGGTGACGCCGGCAGATGGGTGAGCTTGCCGCCGACCAGGTAGCACACGGTGATCAGGTTCCGGGTGGTGCGAAAGCCCCGAGCCCGGGCCTTGGCCGCCTTGGATCTGGGCGTTCATGCCCTTGACGGCGCCGTTGGACAGGCGCGAGTCGAAGGCGTTGAGGATGCCTTGCCAGTGGGCCTTGAGGGTCAGGGCCAGGCGCTTGAACGGCTCCAGCCGGCAGCGCCGCGCCCAGCTGTACCAGGCCCGGAGCGCCTGCTCGGCCTGCTCGCGGTCCTTGGGCTGCGTCAGGAGGGCTCGCAGGGCCTCCTTGATCCGCCAGGCGCGGGCGGTCTTCAGCCGGGTCCGGGAGAGGTGGTGGAGCTCGGTGAGCTGCTTAAGCGTATGGCGCCCGGCATCCTTGAGCCAGACCCAGCGCGTGCGCTTGAGCGCGGGTTCGGTGCGCACCTCGGCGCGTCGGACCTCGTCGACGGCCTCGTTGGCCAGCTGCACCAGGTGGAAGGCATCGAAGGTGATCGCCGCTTGCGGCAGATGCCGCTGCACACCGGCGATGTACGCCTTGCTCATGTCGATGCACGCCGCCTCAATCGCCTCCGGCCGAGCGCCGTGGGCGCGCAGATCCGCAGCGAAGCGCCCGACGGTGCCCTGGTGCCGGCCCTCACAGGCGAACAGCAGGCGACGGTCTTCCAGGTCCTGGAAGACGGTGATGTAGCGCTGCCCCCGGCGCGCGGCGGTCTCGTCGATACCGACGGCGCGCACACCGCTGAAGTCCTCCTGCGCACGAGCCGCCCCGACGTAGTGATCCAGGATTCGCCAGACCGGGTCGTCGCCGATGCCCAGATAGGCGGCGACCTGCCGGACCGGCATCTGCTGGCAGAGGGTGATGACCAGGGCCTCGAACAGCTGTGTGAACCCGCTCTCCGGCCGGCGCCCAGGGCACCTCGACCTGCGAGGTCTTCCCGCAGTCCTGGCAGCGCACCCGCGGGACCGCGGCGTGGATGTAGGCCTGGTGCTCAAAGAAGTCCAGGTGCTGCCAGGTGCGCTGGCGGGTGTCGTGGACCGGCTGCCCCTCGGCGCCGCAGGACGGGCAGGCGAAGCGGCTGCCGCTGGTGAAGGTGACATCGAAGTCGATGCGCTTGGCCTGCGCGTCGAAGCGGATATCGCTGACCTCCCAGGGCGCGCTCAGCCCCAGTGCGGCGGTGAACAGGGCGTGCTCGGTGGCCATGACAGCTCCTCGCTTGGTTGGGACGGCGAGGCACAACATATAGGGTCACCCCGACAGCCGGCTACCCCGCCGCAAGCTGCTGACACCCACATGATCCGCGAAGGGCCCCGCTGCTGCTCGTCAGCGAGACGAGCAAGACGCGACGAGAGTGGGAGATCCCGGTTCCTCCAGCCGTCCAGCAGGAGTTTTCCTGCCTCTGGCAGGAAACGGAGCGGGCCCTCGGGGCACCGCCTGAAGCGGACCGCCCCATCTTTGATCTGACCCTCTTCAAGCTGATGCCCTCTCCACGCCAGAAGCACAAACCGGGGTGGGGCTTGACGGCCGAGCAGGTCTCCGGCTTCTTCCGGCGGCTATCGGACGAGCTGGGCGATACGATCACGGCGCATCGGCTCCGCCATACGTGCGCGAGCGAGATCGCTGGGCAACCGCAGCCGGATCTGCGCGGGTTGCAACAGCTCCTTGGCCATAGCAGTCTAGTCACAACAATGCAGTACCTAGAGCCTGACCTGGGGCAGCTGCATCGTCTTGTGAACGACCTACCGGACCCTCGCGGGCCGGGCGGAGGTCAGCGATAAACCGGCAAGCGTTAGTTAAGGTGGCCACGGTGCGTTAGGGATGCACCGTGGCCGATGGCAACGGGGAGGTGTCTCCTGACAGACGCATCAAGGGCAGGGGGACTGGCGCTACGCTAATGCGCCTCTTCTGCTAGGGGTCTACAAGGAAGTGGGAGAAGGGCCGGTGCGAGCCCACCGGCCCTTCGGAGCCCGCGGGGAGGTGAGGCGGGCTCGCCCCTGGCTTGGGCTCTACCCTGGCATACCGTGCGGTCGCCCGGGTAGGGATCTGGTGGGCCACCGAGGACTCGAACCTCGAACCGACTGATTAAGAGTCAGCTGCTCTACCAGTTGAGCTAGTGGCCCATAAGGAAGCGCTATTCTACAGGCAGGCGCCCACGAGGCCAACCCTGTAGGAAGGCGCGGCGCGGGGGCGTAGGGAAGCCCCGCGTCGCGCGGCGTGCTTGGGGTGAGCGATGGGACTCGAACCCACGACCACCGGAGCCACAATCCGGGGCTCTACCAGCTGAGCTACGCTCACCACCGAGACCTTGTCACCCTGCCCGCGCGCCGCATCGATGGCGCGCCCGGCAGGGTTCGAACCTGCAACCTTCGGCTTAGAAGGCCGATGCTCTATCCACTTGAGCTACGGGCGCAGTGTCCGCTGAAAGCGCCTACAGCGATGCCTGAGGCATCAGTGGTCGGGGTGGAGGGATTTGAACCCCCGACTCCCTGCTCCCAAAGCAGGTGCGCTACCAGACTGCGCTACACCCCGTTCCGCCACCGCCACGCTGTAGCTGCGGTGACCTCCATAGTCAGGAGTTGGGATCATAGCGATAGCGTGCGGGGACGTCAATCCGCGGCGGCCGCTCGCCGATGCCGCGCTGATCAGCAGCGCCAGCGCCTGGCGAGCGCTGCCCGGCGCGCCTGCGGGGGAGGCGGCCGGCGCCTGCGCTACGGCCTCACCGTCGGGACCCTGAGGGGCCGGGGCTCGAGCTCCGGCCCCTCAGGGCGCTCCCTTGCAGGCCCTCGCCCCGGGGTCGGGGCCAGGGAGCCGGGCCTAGCGGCGCCGGTAGCGGTCGAACGCCCGCTCCAGCTCCTCGGGGTCGAGGTCGGCCGAGTTCACCACGCCGCGCCCGACCATGATGGCCTCATGGTTCTCCTGCCAGCGCCGCTGCTCCGCCTCCGTGGCGGCAGGCATGAACCAGCCGCGCGTTGCGAACAGCAGCCCGATGAGCGGCGATAGCCAGCACACGATGGCGAAGGGGGCGTAGACCAGCGTCGGGATGCCGAGGGCGCCAGCCGTGAAGGCGCCCCCTGCGCCCCACGGGACCAGGGGATTGAGCATGGTGCCGCCCTCCTCGACGGAGCGCGAGAGGTTCAGGGTCGACTGGCCTTGCCCCCGGTAGACCGGTGCGAACATCCGCCCGGACAGCGCGATGGACAGGTACGGATCGCCCGAGAACAGGTTGACGCCGGCGGCGCTGCCGGTGCTGGCCGCGAAGAGCGAGAGGCGGCCCTGGACGCGCTGGATGATGGCGTTGAGGATCGCCTCGACGCTGCGCATCTGCTCCAGGATGCCGCCGAAGGCCAGCGCGATGAGCACCAGCGAGATGGTCCACATCATCGACTGGATGCCGCCCGTGGAGAGCAGCTCATCCACCGACTCGACCCCGGTGTCGCTGACGAACCCGTCCTGCATGGCCATGACGGCGGTCGCCACGTCCGCCCCCTGGACCAGGACGGCCATGATCGCGCCGGCAAGGGCGCCCGCGAACAGGGTCGGTAGCGCCGGGAACCGCGCCAAGGCCAGGCCCATGACCAGGACCGCCGGCAGGAGCAGGACCGGGTGCAGGGTGAACTGCGCCTCGAGGCCGTTGAGGATGGTCTCGATGCGGCCCGCCTCCAGCTCCGTGCCGGCGTAGCCGAGCCCGATCGCCCCGTAGGCCACGCCGGCGATCACGATGGCCGGGACCGAGGTGGCCATCATGTTGCGGATGTGGCCGAAGAGGTCGGTCCCGGTCACCGCCGGGGCTAGGTTGGTGGTGTCGGACAGGGGCGACATCTTGTCGCCGAAGAAGGCCCCGGAGACGATGGCGCCCCCGGTCAAGGCCATGGGGATGCCGAGACCCTCACCGATGCCGACCAGCGCCAGGCCTACCGTCCCGACGGTGCCCCACGACGTGCCCACGGCCATGGATACGACCGCCGTGAGGACCATCGCGGCGAGCAGGAACAGCTCCGGCGTGATCAGCTGCAGCCCGTAGTAGATCAGCAGCGGCACCGTCCCGGAGAGGATCCACGTGCCGATGATCATGCCGACGGTGATCAGGATGGCCACCGACTGCAGCCCGATGTGGACCACGTGGTAGAGGCCGTTCTCCATGCGCCACCAGCGGATGCCGTGGTACCAGCCGAGGGCGCCGGTGAACGCGATGCCGAGGGCTAGCGGCACGTGGGGGACGAAGTCGTCGAAGGCGAGGATCTGGAAGGCCATCAGCCCCATGGTGAAGATGATCGGCAGGAGGGCTGTGGTCAGGCTCGGCAGGGGGATCTCGGGTTGCTGCGCCGAGCCGGTCTCCGCTCTACGCGTCATGCTTGCTCCAGTGTCGCTTCGGGAGGGCGCATTATCGCCACGCGGCGGCTGATTGCAAGTCCGCATGGACGTGGCGCCGCCGTGACGCTACGGTGGCGCGATCCCGTCCAATCCAGCGCGCGGCGCCGCCGCATGACCGCCAGGAGGGACTGTCATGGAGGCTGTGACGAGCTTTCTCGATGCCGTCAGTGGATTCGTCTGGGGGCCGGCGATGCTGGTGCTGCTCCTCGGCACCGGCCTCTACCTCACCATCGGCCTCCGGGGGATGCCGATCCGGCGCCTCGGCTACGGCTTCCGCCGCCTGTGGGCCGGGCGCAAGGAGCGCGAGGACGAGCCCGGCGAGATCACCCCCTTCCAGGCGCTGACCACGTCGCTGTCGGCGACCATCGGCACCGGCAACATCGCCGGCGTCGCCACGGCCATCACCCTCGGCGGCCCCGGCGCGGTCTTCTGGATGTGGGTGACGGCCCTGGTCGGCATGGCCACCAAGTACGCTGAGGCGGTGCTGGCCGTGAAGTACCGGGAGACCGACGAGCACGGCCGCTACGTCGGCGGCCCCATGTACTACATCAAGAACGGCCTCGGGCCGCGCTGGGCCTGGCTGGGGACGCTGTTCGCCGTCTTCGCCATGGTGGCCGCCTTCGGCATCGGGAATACGGTGCAGGCGAACTCCGTCGCCGATGTCGTGCAGTCGAATGTGGCGGCGCCGGCGTGGCTGACCGGGCTGATCCTCGCCGGGCTGGTCTTCCTGGTGATCATCGGCGGCATCCGCCGCATCGCCCGGGTCGCCGAGCGCCTGGTGCCCACCATGGCGGCGCTCTACGTCCTCGCCGGGGTGCTGATCATCGGCTGGCACATCACCGATGTCCCGGCCGCGCTCGGCCAGATCGTCACCGACGCCTTCACCGGCACCGCCGCCACCGGCGGCTTCGCCGGCGCCGCCATCTGGGGGGCGGTGCGCTTCGGTGTCGCCCGCGGCATCTTCTCCAACGAGGCGGGCCTGGGCTCGGCGCCCATCGCCCACGCCGCGGCGCGGACCCACAACCCGGTGCGCCAGGGCACGGTGGCCATGCTCGGCACCTTCCTCGATACCATCGTCGTCTGCACCATCACGGCGCTCGCCATCGTGCTCACCGGCGCCTGGAGCAGCGGCGAGACGGGCGCCTCGCTGACCGCCATGGCCTTCGGCGAGGGCCTGCCGGGCGGGAACTGGATCGTCACCCTGGGCATGATCCTCTTCGCCTTCACCACCATCGTGGCGTGGAGCTACTACGGCGAGCGCTGCGCGGCGTTCCTCTTCGGGGCGCGGGTGGTCACGCCGTACCGCTACGTGTGGGTGGCGCTGCTGTTCGTCGGCGCCATCGCCGAGCTCGGGGTGGTCTGGATCATCGCGGACATCCTCAACGCCCTGATGGCGATCCCGAACCTGATCGGGCTCCTGGCCCTGTCAGGCACGGTGTTCGCGATCACCAGGCACTACTTCGCCCTCAACGGCTCCCAGGGCGGGGAGCCGCAGCGGGCCGAGTAGCCGGCGGCCGCTGCCCGCCGCCTCGCGTCGATGGCCTGCGCCGCGCCTAGCGTGGCGCTGTAGGGGGCTGCCGGGCCGCGCAGCCCCCTCAAGGCCTCGTGGGCCGGTACGCATTGCGGCAAGAGCGCCCAGCGTTGTTATACTGGCGCGGCGAGAGGCGTCAGGGGGCCTACGCCCTGCTCTCCCGGACCGTGCGAAAGTGGCGGAATTGGTAGACGCGCCGGGTTTAGGTCCCGGTGGGGTTATAGACCCCGTGAGAGTTCGAGTCTCTCCTTTCGCACCAGACAGCTCGCAGCCGCGCGGCGGCCGCCGCGCGGCGCAGGCACGACCGCAACCAGACGTTTGGATCCCTAAGGACTTCCCGATGCAAGTTTCCGTGGAGACGACCGAAGGCCTGGGCCGCCGTATGCGGGTCCAGGTCCCCGCCGAGCGCGTGGATCAAGAGGTGGAGCGCCGCCTCAAGGACATGAGCAGCCGCGTCAAGATGGACGGCTTCCGGCCCGGCAAGGTGCCCATGAAGATCGTCCGCAAGCAGTACGGCGCCCGGGTGCGCGAAGAGGTCCTGAACGAGGTGGTCCAGCAGACCTACTCCGAGGCCCTCGAGCAGGAGGCCCTGCGGCCGGCGGGCAGCCCCCACATCGAGCCCAAGCGCACCGAGGAGGGGCAGGACCTGGAGTTCGAGGCGACCTTCGACCTCCTGCCCGAGATCGAGGTGCAGGGCGTCGAGCAGATCCGGGTCGAGCGCCCGGATGTGGCGATCACCGACGCGGACGTGGACAGCGTCCTCGAGCGGCTGCGCAAGCAGCACGCCGACTACGAGCCGGTGGACCGCGCGGCGCAGGAGGAGGACCGGGTCGTCATCGACTTCCACGGCACCATCGACGGCGAGGCGTTCTCCGGCAACGCGGCCGAGGATGCGCCGGTGGTCCTCGGCACCGGGCAGCTGCCCGAGGCCTTCGAGAACGCGCTGCGGGGCGCGCAGGCCGGGCAGGAGCTGACGGTGGAGCACGCCTTCCCGGAGCAGGCCGACTCGGATCTCGCCGGGAAGACGGCGGTCTTCCAGGTCACCGTCAAGGAGGTGGCGGCGCCCCAGGTGCCGGAGCTCGACGAGGGCTTCGCCGCCCAGCTCGGCATCCAGGAGGGCGGGGTCGAGGCCCTGCGCGAGGCCGTGCGCAGCAACATGGAGAGCGAGCGAGACCAGGCCGTCCGGCAGCGCCTCAAGCGCCAGGTCCTGGATCAGCTTGCCGACCTGAACGAGATCGAGCTGCCCAGCAGCCTCGTCGACGGCGAGGTCCAGGCCCTGCGTGAGCAGGCCGGCGGCCAGCAGGGCGGCGAGCTGCCCGAGGCCGAGCGCTCGGCCTACGAGGAGGCGGCCAGGCGCCGGGTCAAGCTCGGCCTGCTGGTCAACGAGCTGGTGCGCAGCCAGGGCATCGAGCTCGACCGCGAGCGCATGATGCAGCAGCTGCGCGAGATGGCGGCCAACTCCGGCCAGGACCCGAGCGAGGCCCTGCAGCAGCTCGCCCAGGACCGCGAGACGATGCAGAGCCTGGAGGCATCGGTCATCGAGGAGCAGGTCGTGGACTGGCTGCTCGAGCAGGCGCAGACCGAGGACAAGCCCATGAGCTTCGACGAGCTCATGAACAGCGACGCCCAGAGCGGCGCGTCGGCCTGAGGACGGCACCCAGGAGCCCAGCACTATGAGCGATACGCAGGATCCCACCACCCCCGATATCCAGGGCACCGGCCTGGTGCCGATGGTCGTCGAGCAGTCGGCCCGGGGGGAGCGGGCCTACGACATCTTCTCGCGCCTGCTCAAGGAGCGGGTCATCTTCCTCGTCGGGCCGCTGGAGGACCACCAGGCCAACCTGCTGGTGGCGCAGCTGCTGTTCCTCGAGTCCGAGAACCCGGACAAGGACGTGCACCTGTACATCAACTCCCCGGGCGGCTCGGTGACCTCCGGGCTGGCCGTCTACGACACGATGCAGTTCATCAAGCCGGACGTCTCCACGCTGTGCGTGGGGCAGGCCTC
>CAJXKI010000074.1 GCA_913055765.1 uncultured Ectothiorhodospiraceae bacterium | reverse complement strand
CCCTGTCCGGGCCACAACGGCCGCGCCGGCTGGCCCGCGGCTTGCAAAGGGATGGGTATGAGCCAGCGCGAGGAGCCAAGCCGGATCCTGGAGGAGCTGACCACTGCCGTGCTGGTGGTCGACGATCGGCTCCGGATCCGCTACATCAACCACGCCGCTGAGACCCTGTTCCGGGTGAGCAGCCGGCAGGTGCTCGACCAGCCCCTGGATCAGGCCATGCGCGGCGCCGATCTGCTGCATGAGCTCGTCACAGCCACCTTGCGCACCGGCGGCCCCTACACCCAGCGCGAGCGGCGCCTGCCCGTGCGCGGCGACCAGCCGGTGACCGTGGACTGCACGATCACCCCCCTCGCGTCGGACCGGGTCCTCGCCGAGATCGCCGAGGTCGACCGGCACGCGCGCATCAGCCGCGAGCAGCACCTGCTCTCCCAGAACCGCGCGGTGCAGGAGCTCATCCGCGGCCTCGCCCACGAGATCAAGAACCCGCTCGGCGGCCTGCGCGGGGCCGCTCAGCTGCTCGAGGCGGAGCTGCCCGAGAGCGGTGAGCACCGGGAGTACACGCAGGTCGTCATCCGCGAGGCGGATCGCCTGCAGCAGCTGGTGGACGCCCTGCTCGGTCCCAATGCCCCGGTACGCCAGGAGTGGGTGAACATCCACGAGGTCCTGGAGCGGGTCCGGGCCCTGGTGGTGGCCGAGGAGGCCGAGGGCGCCGGGGACCGGGCCTCGGTGCAGATCCACCGCGACTACGACCCGAGCATCCCGGAGGTGCGCGCCGAGCACAACCACCTGGTCCAGGCGGCGCTCAACCTGGTCCGCAACGCCTGCCAGGCCGCGGGGCCCGGCGGCAACGTCACCCTGCGGACCCGGGTCCAGCGGCAGTTCACCATCGCCGACCGGCCCCACCGCCTGGTCGCGCGGATCGACGTGATCGACGACGGGCCGGGCATCGCCCCGGAGCAGCAGGAGCAGATCTTCTACCCCATGGTGACCTCCCGGGTGGAGGGCACGGGGCTCGGGCTGCCCATCGCGCAGAGCCTGGTCAGCCGCCTCGGCGGCCTGATCGAGTGCCTCAGCGAGCCCGGAGCGACGGTCTTCACCATCTGGCTGCCCATGGAGACGGACCATGCGTGACGATGCATCGCTGGTGTGGGTCGTGGACGACGACAGCTCCATCCGCTGGGTCCTCGAGAAGGCGCTGCACCGGGCCGGCCACCGGGTCGAGGCCTTCGATAGCGGCGATGCGGCCCTGGCGACGATGGCCCAGCACGAGCCGGACGTGCTGGTCACCGATATCCGCATGCCGGGGACCGACGGCCTCGACCTGCTCCGGCGGATCCAGGCGGGCTCCCCCCAGCTGCCGGTCATCGTGATCACGGCCTACTCCGATCTCGACGCTGCCGTCGCCTCCTACGAGGGCGGCGCCTTCGAGTACCTGCCCAAGCCCTTCGATGTCGACGAGGCCGTGGCGCTCGCCGGCCGTGCTGCGGCCAACCGCCACCGTAGCGGCGGCACGGCGGACGAGGGCGAGGGGTCGGCGGAGCTGCTCGGTGAGGCGCCGGCCATGCAGGAGGTGTTCCGGGCGATCGGGCGGCTGTCGCGGTCGAGCGTGACGGTGCTGCTCACCGGCGAGTCGGGCAGCGGCAAGGAGCTCGTGGCCCGGGCCCTGCACCGCCACAGCCCCCGGGCCGACGGCCCCTTCGTGGCCCTGAACATGGCGGCGGTCCCCCACGACCTGATGGAGTCGGAGCTCTTCGGCCACGAGAGGGGCGCCTTCACCGGCGCGCAGCAGATGCGGCGCGGGCGCTTCGAGCAGGCCGACGGCGGGACGCTGTTCCTCGACGAGATCGGCGACATGCCGGCGGATCTGCAGACCCGGCTGCTGCGGGTGCTCGCCGACGGCGAGTTCTACCGGATCGGTGCCCACAGCGCCATGCGGGTGGATGTGCGCATCATCGCCGCTACCCACCAGGACCTGGAGCGGCGGGTCCGCGAGGGCCACTTCCGCGATGACCTCTACCACCGGCTCAATGTCATCCGCATCCGGCTCCCGGCGCTGCGCGAGCGCCGCGAGGACATACCGGCGCTGGCGCGGCGGTTCCTGGCGGCGTCGGCGCGGGAGCTGAATGTCGAGCCGAAGGGCCTGAGCCCGGAGGCGGAGCGGCACCTGATGCAGCTGGACTGGCCCGGCAACGTCCGGGAGCTGGAGAACACCTGCCGCTGGCTGACGGTGATGGCCAGCGGCCAGGAGATCGTCCCGGAGGACTTGCCCCAGGAGCTGCGCGAGGCCGGCGCCGGCGACGAGCAGGCGGCGTCCGATGGCGCCGACTGGCAGACCCCGCTGGCGCGCTGGGCCGACCAGGCCCTGGCGGCGGGCCGGGCGCACCTGCTCGACGATGCCCAGCCGGCCTTCGAGCGGACCCTCATCCGGGCCGCCCTGGCGCGCAGCGGCGGCCACCGCCAGGAGGCGGCCCGGCTGCTGGGCTGGGGGCGCAACACCCTGACCCGCAAGATCAAGGAGCTGGGGATGGCGTGAGCCGCCTCGAGCCGTCCCTCCCGGCCGTCGGCGGGCCCTCAGCCGCCGAACTCGGGCTTCGGGGCACGCTCCATGAGCCCGCGCACCGCTTGCTCCAGCGGGAGCTCGCCGGCGAGGACGCGGTGGACGGTCTCGCAGATCGGCATCTCCACGCCCTGATGCGCCGCCAGCCGGTGGAGCTCGGCGGCGGTACGCACCCCCTCGACGGTACTGCCCACAGCGGCGAGGGCGCTATCCGGGTCCTGCCCCTGCCCTAGGGCGAAGCCGAAGCGCCGGTTGCGGGACTGGTCGTCGGTGCAGGTGAGCAGCAGGTCGCCCATGCCGGCGAGCCCGATCAGCGTCTGCGGATCGGCGCCGAGGGCGCTGCCGAGCCGCGAGATCTCCGCCAGCCCGCGGGTGATCAGGGCGGCGCGGGCGTTGGCCCCGAGGCCGAGGCCGTCGCTGACGCCCGTGGCCACGGCGAGGACGTTCTTCACCGCCCCGCCGAGCTCGACGCCCACCATGTCCGTAGCCGAGTAGGGCCGGAAGCGCTCGTTGTGGAAGGCGGCGACCACGGCGCTCGCCAGCTCCGGCTCGCTGGCGGCGATGGTGATCGCCGTGGGCAGGTCGCGGCCCACCTCGGCGGCGAAGCTCGGCCCTGAGATCACCGCCATCGCCGGCGCCGGCTCGATGCGCGAGGCGACCACGTCGTGGAGGAAGCCGCCGGATTCCGACTCCAGCCCCTTGGTGGCCCAGACGACCCTGCTGGGCCGATGGGCGGCGAGCCGCTCGACCAGCGCCCGGAAGGCGCTGCTCGGCACCGCCAGGAGGGGCCAGTCGCTGCCGGCGAGCGCCGCGTCGAGATCGGCGGTGGCGGTCAGACCTGCCGGCAGCGGGCAGCCCGGCAGGTGCCGGCGGTTCTCGCCCTCGGCGTTGATCGCCGCGGCGTGGTCCGGGTCCCGGCTCCAGAGCCGGACCTCGTGCCCGTTGATGGCGAGCACGCGGGCGAGGGCCGTGCCCCACGCCCCGGCGCCGAGCACCGCGATCCTTCCCATGGGCCTATTGCCCCTGCCCGTCGCCGGCGCCGTTGCCCCCGGTATCCGACGCCTCACGCTGGCGCTGGTAGAGGGACTCGAAGTTCACCGGCGCCAGCAGCAGCTGCGGGAAGCCGCCCTTGACCACCATGTCGTTGATGGCCTCGCGGGCGAAGGGGAAGAGCTGGGCCGGGCAGTAGGCGCCGAGCACCCGCTCCAGCTCGGCCTCGGGGAAGCCCTCGATGCGGAAGACGCCGCCCTGCTTGATCTCGCAGAGGTAGGCGGTGCGCTCGTTGTTCCGCGCGGTCACCGTCACCGTGAGGAGGACGTCGTAGGCGCCCTCGTCGAGCGCCCTGTGCTGCGTGCCCAGCTCCACGTCGACCTGGGGCTGCCAGGTCTCCCGGAATACCTCGGGGGCGCCGGGCGCCTCGAAGGAGATGTCCCGCAGGTAGACCTTGGCGATCTGGAAGCGCTGCTGGGCGGCCTGCTCGGTCGCGCCGGCGCTGCCGTTGCCGTTACCCTCTGCCATGTCCTTCTATCCCTTCTTGCCGTTCGCCATCGGGTAGCCGCTGCCCTGCCAGGCGCGGAGGCCGTGCTTGAGCCGGTAGACCCGGCTGAAGCCGGCCTTGCGCAGCCTGCGCCCGACCTGGGCCGCCTGCGGCCCGTGCTCATCGTAGACGATCAGCGGCGGGTCATCGGCCGCCTCCTTGCACAGCTTGTCGATGAGCTGCTCGATCTCCCCCTCGGGCAGGCTGAAGGCGCCGGGCAGGTGGTTGCTGTCGTACTCCTTGCGGGGGCGTATATCGATAAAGCGTGCCGACTCCCGGTTGTACAGCCGGGTGGCCGTGTCGCAGTCGACGGGGTGTACCCCGCTGTACCAGTGGAAGAGCTCGCCGCCGATCCACCACCCGAGGACGAGGAGGAAGGCGAGCACCAGGGCCCAGTTGCTCTGTAGGAAGGCGAGGAATTCCTGCATGGACGCGGTCTTGCCCTCTAGCGTGGTCAGGCCCTGGGATGATACCAGCCCGCCCCGCCGGCTGCAGGCCTGCCTGCGGCACTCGCGCTACCATGGGAGCCCTCGGAGCGCAGTGGAGAGGCCGGATGGTCGCGAGGCGGCAGTGGTGGCGCGGCGGCTGGGCGGCGGCGCTCGGCGCCGCCGTAGCGCTCAGCGCCGGGGCCGCGGACTATGAGCAGGAGCGCGCCGAGCTGGAGGCGCTGGAGCGCGAGCTCAGCGGGCTCGAGGAGCAGCTGGCGGCCGACCGCGCCGAGCGGGATGCCGTGGCGGCCGAGGTCGCCCGCCTGGAGCGCCGGGTCAGCGAGGCCGTCCAGGAGCTGGCGCAGCTGCGCGAGGAGCGTGCCGCCGCCCGGGAGCGGGTGGCGCGGCTGCGGGAGGCGTACGAGGCCGAGTCCGAGCGCCTGGGCCGCCACCGGGAGGCGCTCGCGGGCCAGATCGTCGCCGCCTACGTCGCCGGCGGCCGCGGGCGGCTGCGGCTGCTGCTCGATCAGCAGGACCCGGCCGCTGCGCAGCGGATGCTCGTCTACCACGACTACTTCCATGAGGCCCGGGCCGAGCGCATCGAGACCGCCGTGGCCGAGCTGAGGCGGCTCGCCGAGCTGCGCCAGGAGCTCGACGCCGAGATCGAGGAGCTCGAGCGCCTCGAGGCGCAGGCCCGCGAGAAGCGCCAGGCCCTGGCGGAGCGGCGGGCGGAGCGCGACGCCCGGCGCCAGGAGCTGGCCAGGCGGGTTGCCGAGCGCAGCGAGGAGGCCGAGGCCCTGAGGGCCGAGGTGGCCGAGCAGGAGGCGCTGCTCGAGGAGCTGCGCCAGCGCCTCGCCGACGTGCCCGGCGATCTCGGGGAGGCGGCGGACTTCGCCGGGCGGCGGGGCGAGCTCCCCTGGCCGGTGGACGGCGAGGTCGTCGAGGCGTTCGGCTCGGCCCGTGGCGGCGGGCTGGAGCGCACGGGTATCGTCGTGGGGGCGGAGCGCGGGGCCGAGGTGAGCGCCGTGGCCCCGGGGCGGGTGGTCTTCAGTGATTGGTTGCGCGGCCGCGGTCTGCTGGCCATTATTGAGCACGGCGATGGCTATCTCACCCTGTACGGCCACAGCGAGGCGCTCTACGTGGATGTCGGGGAGTGGGTCCAGGCCGGGCAGACCGTCGCCACGGTGGGCAGCAGCGGGAACCGCGCCGAGCCCGGCCTCTACTTCGAGGTGCGGCAGGGCGCAGAGCCCCAGGACCCGGCGGCGTGGCTGCGCTGACCCCGCGTGCACCGATCATCGGAGGAGCTGCGATGCGATCCTGGAGCCTGAGCCTCGCCGCCACCCTGCTCGCCCTGGGGGCCGGCCTCGGCCCGGCGCAGGCTGAGCCGGACCGGGACGGCGGCGAGGAGCTGCCCATGGCCGAGCTGGAGCTGCTCACGG
Source organism: uncultured Ectothiorhodospiraceae bacterium (assembly GCA_913055765.1). Lineage (GTDB taxonomy): Bacteria > Pseudomonadota > Gammaproteobacteria > Nitrococcales > Halorhodospiraceae > Halorhodospira. Next base: position 3,101 of record CAJXKI010000074.1, on the reverse strand, counting down.
AGGTCTACAGCCGGATCAAGCGCGACTACGTGGAGGACGTGGACGACGCGGAGCTCTTCCGGGCTGCGGCCCGCGGCATGCTCGCGGAGCTTGACGCCCACTCCACCTACCTCGACGGGGAGCAGCTCGAGGCCCTCCGCGAGGGGACCCGCGGCGAGTTCACCGGTGTCGGCCTGGAGCTCAGCCGCGAGGGCGACGAGATCCGGGTGGTGACGCCCATTGACGATACGCCGGCGAGCCGCGCCGGGGTGCAGGCCGGCGACGTCCTCCTCCGCGTGGACGGCGAGCCGGTCCAGGGCAGGCGGCTCGGCGACGTGGTGCAGCGGCTGCGCGGCGAGCCGGGCACAGCCGTCGAGGTCACGGTGCGGCGGGGCGAGGGCGGCACGGAGCCGAGGCGCTTCCAGCTCGAGCGCGGCACCATCCAGGTCGATAGCGTCCGCGCCCGCATGCTGGAGCCCGGCTACGGCTACCTGCGCATCAGCCGGTTCCAGGAGCGGACCGCCACCGAGCTGCACACGGCCCTCGAGGGGCTCCTCGACGAGGCCGGCGGTGCCCTCTCGGGCCTGATCCTCGATCTGCGCAACAACCCCGGCGGCGTGCTCCACACCGCTGTGGCCGTCGCCGACGCGTTCCTCACGGACGGCCGCATCGTCTACACCGAGGGGCGTATGCGCGACGCGGAGATGGCCTTCGACGCCACGCCGCTGGACCGGGCCCGGGGGGCCCCCATGGTGGTGCTCATCAACCGCGGCTCCGCCTCCGGCTCCGAGATCGTCGCCGGCGCCCTGCAGGACCGGGACCGGGCGGTGGTCATGGGCCGGCCGAGCTTCGGCAAGGGCTCGGTGCAGAGCGTGATCCCCCTGGACGGCGCCGCTATGAAGCTGACCACAGCGCGCTACTTCACCCCCAAGGGGCGCTCCATCCAGGACGACGGCATCCAGCCGGATATCGTCGTGGAGCCCCTCAGCCTCGCCGAGCGAGAGGAGGGGGGCCCCGCGAGCCCGCCCCACGCGCGCGCCCGCCCGGCGGAGGAGGAGGGCGGCGCCTCCGGGCTGGCCCAGGAGGACTACGCCCTCCATGAGGCCCTGAGCCTGCTCAAGGGCCTGCGGGTCCTCGGGGAGCGTTGACGGTGCCAGGCCTGCGGGCGGTGTGCGCGGCGCTGCTGCTCGCTACGGCCACGGCGGCGGCAGCGCCGGCGGATGGGCGCGGGGAGGCCGACGGTCCGCGGCCTCAGCCGGCGGCGCTGATCATCGACGATCTCGGCAATCAGTGGCGTCCCGGCGTGCGCAGCATCGAGCTGCCCGCCCCGGTCACCCTCGCCGTGCTGCCGCATACGCCCTACGGGCGCCAGCTCGCCGAGCGGGCCCGGGCGGCGGGCCGGGAGGTCATCCTGCACCTGCCCATGCAGCCGCAGGGCGGTAGCGACCCAGGCCCCGGGGCGCTGCGGCTGCACATGGATGAGCCTACCGTGCGCGAGCGGGTCCGCGCCGCCCTGGCCTCGGTGCCGGGGGCGGCGGGGGTGAATAACCACATGGGCAGCCTGCTGACACGCCACCCGGGCCATATGACATGGTTGATGGAGGAGCTGGCGGCGCGCGAGGACCTCTACTTCATCGACAGCCGCACCTCCCCGCGCACGGTGGCGCGGCGCATGGCCGAGGAGCAGGGCGTGCCGAGCGCCCGGCGACGCGTCTTCCTGGATCCGCAGCGTGACCCGGCGGTCATCGCCGAGCAGTTCGAGCGCTTCGTCTCGGCGGCCCAGGATGGGGGCGGTGTCATCGCCATCGGCCATCCCTACCCCGAGACCCTGGAGCTGCTCGAGCGGGAGCTGCCCAGGCTGCACGAGCGGGGGGTGGCGATCGTGCCCGCCAGCGAGGTGGTCAGCCAGCGTACGAGTGAGCCCACGGAGGAGCGTCAGCCATGAGCGTACGAGTCTTGGTGCCGGTAGCCCCGGGCTGTGAGGAGCTGGAGGCGGTCACCGTCGTCGACCTGCTCCGCCGCGCCGGGGCCGAGGTGGTCGTCGCCGGCCTGGAGCCGGGCGTCGTGCGGGCGAGCCGCGGCGTCCTGCTCAGCCCGGATACGGAGCTCGACACCGTGCGCGGGCAGTCCTTCGACCTGATCGTCCTCCCCGGCGGCGCCAGCGGCGCCGAGCGCCTGGAGGGCAACGAGCGCATCGTCGAGATGCTGCGCGAGCAGGACGAGGGCGCCGGCTGGATCGGCGCGATCTGCGCCGCGCCGCGGGTGCTCGCCGCTGCCGGGGTGCTGCGGGGCCGGCGGGTGACGGCCTTCCCGGGCCACCTGGAGAGGCACGGCATCGAGCCGGAGGACCGCACGGTGATGATCGATGGCAACCTCGTCACCTCCCGCGGCCCGGGGACGGCCATGGACTTCGCCCTGCGCCTGATCGAGGCCGTCTACGGGGCGGAGAAGGCCGCCGAGGTGGAGTCCGGGCTGCAGCGCCCGCTCTCCCATCAGCGCTATTGAGCGCCGCGGCGGCCTGTCGGGCGCCGCCGCGGCAGGGCCAGCAGCAGCGCCGCCACCCCGAGGCCGCCGAGCCCCCAGGTCGCCGCCGGTACCTCGGCCAGCTCCTCCGGCGCCTCGCCGGAGTGGGCGAGGGCCGCGGCGACGATCAGCGCCGCCCCGGCGATGGCCGCGTACACCCGCCGATTGCCGCGGTCCACCTCCGCCCGGAGCTGCTCCATCTCCTGGCAGTGGCGGTGGAGCTCGGCGCGCATCGCCGCCAGGTCGTCGAGCCCGCGGTCGACCCGCTTGGGCAGCTCGGGGAGCTTGTCGCTCCACTCGGGGAGCTGCTTGCGGATGTTGCGCAGCGCCGCCGCCGGCCCTAGCTCCTCGCGCATCCAGCGCTCCAGGAAGGGCTTGGCGGTGGTCCACAGGTCCAGCTCCGGGTAGAGGGTGCGCCCCAGCCCCTCGATGTTGAGCAGCGTCTTCTGCAGCAGCACCAGCTGCGGCTGCACCTCCATGTTGAAGCGCCGCCCCGTCTGGAACAGCCGCAGCAGCAGCTGCGCGAAGGAGATCTCGTGCAGCGGCCGGGCGAAGGCCGGCTCGCAGACGGTGCGGATCGCCGCCTCGAACTCCTCCAC
>CAJXKI010000073.1 GCA_913055765.1 uncultured Ectothiorhodospiraceae bacterium | reverse complement strand
AGGGATTCGAACCCTCGGTACCTTTCGGTACACACGCTTTCCAGGCGTGCGCCTTCGACCGCTCGGCCACCTCTCCTGAGATCGTGGATCGCGGGCGACCACGAACTGGCTAAGATAAACCAGCTCGCCGGCTCACGCAAATGCGGCGCAGCGTGCGGGGCGCTACGCCACGGCCGATCAGGGGCGCTGACTAGCGCCAGGCGGGGAGCCTGCAGGGCCTTGCTGAAGGCTTGGCGCGACGGCAGCCGGCTGCTTTACCCGCCTATTATCAGTGTGGAATTTTAACGCCCTGACTTGCAACGGTGGTCACAGGCATGTTCAATTTGCGCTAGACAAGCTGAGCAGGGCGTGCCGATCGATCCGCAGGCGCCGGCCCTGAACCCACTCACGCCCCGAGCGGGCTCGCCTCAGCGGCCGCGCTAGCGTTGCGACGAGGGAGGCGAGCACGCGGAAGGCGGCACGACATGCCACGCTCCACCCAAACCCACGGACCAGCATGACTGAAAAGCTCGTCGTAGAGGACCTGTACAAGATCTTCGGCCCGAAGCCGGAACGGGCCATGGAGCTGCTCGAGCAGGGCTACGAGAAGGACGAGATCTTCAAGCAGACCGGCAATACCGTAGGCGTCCGGGAGGCCAACTTCTCGGTCCACGAGGGCGAGGTCTTCGTGATCATGGGGCTGTCCGGCTCCGGCAAGTCCACCATGGTCCGGATGCTCAACCGCCTCATCGAGCCCACCTACGGGCGCATCTACATCGACGGCCGCGACATCACCGCGATGAGCCACCAGGAGCTCATCGAGCTGCGCCGCCGCGACATGTCCATGGTCTTCCAGTCCTTCGCCCTCCTGCCCCACAAGACCGTCGTCGAGAACGCCTCCTTCGGCCTGGAGGTCGCCGGCTACGAGCCGGGCGAGCGGCGCGAGCGGGCGCTCCAGGCCCTCGAGGCGGTGGGGCTCGCCTCCAACGCCGAGAGCTACCCCGAGGAGCTCTCTGGCGGCATGAAGCAGCGCGTAGGCCTCGCGCGCGCCCTGGCCACGGACCCCACCATCCTGCTCATGGATGAGGCCTTCTCGGCCCTGGACCCGCTGATCCGCACTGAGATGCAGGATGAGCTGATCCGGCTGCAGCAGGAGCAGACGCGCACGGTGGTGTTCATCTCCCACGACCTGGACGAGGCCATGCGCATCGGCGACCGCATCGCCATCATGGAGGGCGGCTCCGTGGTGCAGATCGGCACGCCGGAGGAGATCGTCTCCAACCCGGCCAACGAGTACGTGCGCTCCTTCTTCTACGGCGTGGACGTCAGCCAGGTCTACAGCGCCTCGGACATCGCCGAGCGGCGCCGGGTCACCGTCATCCAGCGCCCCGGCGTCGACGTCCAGGCGGCCGTGGAGCGCCTCAAGCACTACGCCAGCGACATCGGCGCGGTCATCGACCGCGACCGCCGCTTCCAGGGGCTGGTCTCGGTGGACAGCCTCACCGAGGCCATCCGCAAGGGCGGCAGCGCCGAATTCGGCGACGCCTTCCTCGAGGGCGTCGAGACTGTCTCGGCGGACGCGCAGATCTCCGACGTCCTGGGCCCCTCGGCCGAGAGCGACTACCCCCTGGTCGTGGTCGACGGCGAGGGGCGCTACGTGGGGACGATCTCGCGCAGCCAGCTGCTCCTCACCCTGGACCGCACCCAACAGGCGTAAGGCACGACCATGGCAGACCAATCCGACCTGGAAGAGAAGACGAACATCGGCCCGGTGGACCAGATCGCCGGGTGGCTCAGCGACAACGTCCTGGATCAGATCACCATCGGCGACTGGGTCGCCGCCGGCGTGGACTGGGTCAGCGCCAACCTCGACCCGCTGCTCCAGGGCATCGAGTCCGTCATCAGCGCCCTGGTGTCCGCCACGGAGTTCCTGCTGCTCTACCCGCTGTGGCTTGTGGCCTTCTTCCTGATCCTCGGGGTATGGCGCTCCTGGGGCCGCAACGCCGGGCTGATCACCGCCGGCGCCGCGGTGGCGCTCTTCGGCCTGGGCCTGCTCTCCGAGACCATCCAGGCCCTGCTCTGGTTCCCGCCCCCCTGGATGCTGGCCCTGGTCCTGACCGTGGTGGGCTTCTGGCGCGTGGGGTGGCGCTTCGGCGTCTTCACCATCATCGCGCTGGGGCTGATCTTCAGCATGGACCTGTGGCCGGAGACCGTCAGCACCCTGGCGCTGGTCGTGGCCGCCTCCATCGCGGCGCTGATCATCGGCCTGCCCATCGGCGTGGCCATGTCGCGCAACGACCGGATCGAGATGCTGGTGCGGCCGGTGCTGGACCTCATGCAGACCATGCCGCCGTTCGTCTACCTGATCCCGGCCGCCATCTTCTTCGGCCTGGGCACCGTGCCGGGCGCCATCGCCACGCTGATCTTCGCCATGCCGCCGGCGGTGCGCCTGACGAACCTGGGCATCCGGCAGGTGAGCGGGGAGCACGTGGAGGCCGGCAAGGCCTTCGGCTGCACGCCGCGCCAGCTCCTGCTCAAGATCCAGCTGCCCCTGGCCATGCCGTCGATCATGCAGGGCATCAACCAGACCATCATGCTCGCCCTGTCCATGGTGGTCATCGCCTCCATGATCGGCGCCGGCGGCCTCGGCGCCACCGTGCTCACCGGCATCCAGCGGCTGCAGGTGGGCGTCGGCTTCGAGGGCGGCCTCGCCGTGGTCTTCCTCGCCATCCTGCTGGACCGGATCAGCCAGAGCTTCAGCCAGAGCCGGCAGGGGCAGCCGCGCAGCCTCGTCAGCATGGCGCGCTGGCTCTTCCGCAGGCAGGATCAAGCGCAGGCCGGCTGAGGATCGCGCATCGAACCCGTCCCCGCGGCGCCCTATTGCCTAGCCGCGGCGGTATCAGGGAAGCAGAAGAGGAGCACGACGATGAACCGCAAGATCACCACCATTGCCGCTACGGCCGCCGTCACGGCCGGCATGGCCACGGCGGCCAACGCCCAGGAGATCCGCATCGGCTGGGTCGCCTGGGCCGACGCCGAGTTCATGACCAAGCTCACCGACGAGATCATCAACGAGCACTTCGACGCCGAGACCGAGCTCATCCAGACCGGTGCGGCGCCGCAGTACACCGGGCTCGCCAACGGCGACATCGACCTGATCCTCGACTCCTGGCAGCCCACCACCCACGAGGACTACCTCGACGAGTACGGCGACGAGATCGTCGACCTCGGCGCCCTCTACACCGACGCCAAGCTGGGCTGGATCGTCCCGATCTACCTCTACGAGCAGGGCCTGACCTCCATCGAGGACCTGAAAGAGCCCAAGTGGCGGGAGCGCCTGGACGGGCAGATCCAGGGCATCGACCCGGGCGCCGGGCTGACCCGTCTCTCCAAGGAGACCATCGAGGAGTACGACCTGGACTACGACCTCATCGAGGCCTCGGGCTCGGCGATGACGGCCGCCCTGGCGCGCGCCGCCCGCCGCGAGGAGCCGATCGTGGTCACGGGCTGGAGCCCGCACTGGAAGTTCGGCGCCTGGAACCTCAAGTACCTCGAGGACCCGAAGGGCACCCTGGGCGGCCCCGAGAGCATCCACGCCATGTCTCGCGAGGGCTTCAAGGAGGACCATCCGACGGTCGCGGCCTTCGCCAGCTGCGTCAACATCGAGATCGACACGCTGAACAAGTACATGTTCCGCGGTCGTGAGGAGGGCACCGAGCAGGCCGTCCAGGACTTCCTGGAGGAGCGGTCCGACCAGGTGGATAGCTGGGTCCAGTGCGCCCGCGAGGAGTCTTAGTTAGACTCCCCCACAGGGGGCAAGCGTGGGGCCGGCGCCGCCGGCCCCACGTCTTCCGGGAATGGGGATCCCGGATCCCCCTGCAGCAAGCCACGCAAGACGGCCTATGCATAACCAGGCCTGAGACAAGGGAGAGGATAATATGAACAAGACAACCAAGAGCCTGGCCGCCTCGGGGGCGGCGCTGACCCTCGCCGCGCCGATGTCCTCGGCGCTAGGGGCGCTGGAGGACTCCGTCAGCTTCGGGGCGTGGTTCAACTACGAGTACGTGAACGACAACAAGGCTGATGAGAACGTAGGCGGCGACATCGATTACCCCTCGTTCAACATCTACGTCAACCACCACCCCGATGACACCCCCTGGTTCCTCGACGCCGAGCTGCGCATCGGCGAAGGCAGCTTCCAGTCCTTCAGCGGCGACGACCGCGAGTGGGGCTTCAAGGAGCTGGCCGTCGGCCGCAGCTACGGCGAGGCCTGGACGATGCGCCTCGGCAAGACCGAGGTCCCGTTCACCTACAGCCGCTTCAACTTCTGGCCCGGCGAGCGCATGGCCCGCGGCTTCGGCGATCAGTACAACCCCGGGCTGCGCCTCGACTACGACCCGTCGGGCAGCGCCTTCGACATGAGCCTCATGTTCATCAAGAGCCAGAACTGGGGCGACGACACCACCTCCCAGGACGACGGCGCCAAGATCGGCTACGACGTCAACTCGCTGGGCCAGCACTGGGGCAGCAACGAGACCTACCGCAAGGTCAACACCCTGGTCGGCGACTTCGGGATCACCACCGGGGACTTCCGCCACGGCCTCTCCGTCCAGGCCGGGCAGCTCGCCACCCAGGAGGGGGTCTACAACGATATAACCCCTGATGATCCCTCGACCATCGACGGTGGCGACGAGACCGAGACCCACTGGGCTGCCGGCCTGTACACCGAGGGCTCGGTGGAGGCCCTGGAGCTGGCGGGCCAGGTGGTCCACTTCGACCAGGGCGATCTCGGGGATCTCTACGCTTCCGACACCGAGGACGATAAGGGCAGAGCGCCTGCGAATGAGGAATTTGAACCCGGCGAGGTCACTTCCTTCGAGACCCGTGGCGAGGGCCAGATGGCCATGCTCAGCGCGGGCTACAACGCCGGCGACTTCTTCAACTACGCCGACCTGAGCATGCGCTTCCCGGACAGCGACCTGGACCAGGACGACACCACGGACCTCGTCCTCGGCAGCCGCTACGACTACGGCCCGGGCTGGATCTACGCCGAGTTCACGCTGACCAACCTCACCCAGGAGGATACGCCGGTCAGCTTCCAGGAAGATGCGCCGGTCAGCCAGGGCGGCTTCTACACCACGAGTGGCGACAGGCAGGAGACCGTCCACCTCACCATGGACTACTACTTCTAAGGCCCTTCGCGGCCCTAGGCGGTAGCCGCTACGAGGGCGTGGCGGTCGCCACGCCCTCTCTTGCTAGAATGCCTCGGCGACTCCTGCACGGGACGAGAGGGAAGCAGTAGCTCGCGACGTTCCAGCCTTAGGGAGATCGACTCTTGAGTGAGCCGAATACCACCGATCCCGAACGCCAGAAGGAGATCGAGGAGCTGGAGCAGGCGTACGATACAGAGCACAAGATCGGGGAGCAGAACTTCACCCGGGAGATCCGGATCCAGCTCGACTTCCACAACCCGGTCTTCATCGCCAGCTCCATCCTCATCATCGCCTTCCTCATCGCCACCCTGCTCTTCACTGACCCCGCGCAGGCGGTGCTCGGGGGCACGCGGCAGTGGATCACCAGCAACTTCGACTGGTTCTTCATCTCCGCCGGCAACGTCTTCGTCCTCTTCTGCCTGCTGCTGATCGTCCTGCCCCTGGGCAGCATCCGCATCGGCGGCCAGGAGGCGAAGGCCGAGTTCTCGCGGCTGTCGTGGTTCGCCATGCTCTTCGCCGCGGGCATGGGCATCGGCCTGATGTTCTGGGCGGTGGCGGAGCCCGTGGCCTACTTCACCGACTGGTACGGCACGCCGCTCAACGTGGAGGCCGGCACCGACGAGGCGGCCCGGGCGGCTATGGGGGCCACGATGTACCACTGGGGCCTACACCCGTGGGCCATCTACGGCGTCATAGCGCTGGCGCTGGCCTTCTTCGCCTTCAACAAGCGCCTGCCGCTGACCGTGCGCTCCGTCTTCTACCCCCTGCTCGGGGAGCGGGTGTGGGGCGTGCTGGGCCACGTCATCGACACCGTGGCCGTCCTGGCGACCATCTTCGGCCTGGCCACCTCCCTGGGGCTCGGCGCCCAGCAGGCGGCCAGCGGGCTGCACTACATCGTCCCCGCCATTCCCGCCAGCCTGGGCACCCAGGTCGCCATCATCATCGGCGTCACCACGGTGGCCCTGGTCTCGGTGCTGCGCGGCATTGAGGGCGGCATCAAGGTCCTCAGCAACCTCAACCTCTCCCTCGCCGGCGTGCTGCTGCTGTTCGTCATCATCGCCGGCGGCGCCATCGCCTTCGCCGGCAACCTCTGGCAGACCACCGCGGCCTACGCCACGGACTTCTTCCCCCTCAGCAATCCGGTAGGCCGCGAGGACGACACCTTCCGCGAGGGGTGGACCTCCTTCTACTGGGCGTGGTGGATCAGCTGGTCGCCGTTCGTGGGCATGTTCATCGCCCGCGTCTCCTACGGCCGCACGGTGCGGGAGTTCATCACCGCGGTGCTGATCGTGCCGACGCTGGTGACCATCGCCTGGATGGCCGCCCTCGGCGGCACCGGCCTGGACCAGGTCATGGCGGGCATCGGCAGCCTGGCCGAGGGCCTCGGGGGCGACGAGTCCATGGCCCTGTTCCAAATGCTCGAGCAGCTGCCGTGGACCCTGATCACCGCCTCCGTGAGCGTGTTCCTGGTCCTGGTGTTCTTCGTCACCTCCTCGGACTCCGGCTCGCTGGTCATCGACAGCATCACCGCCGGCGGCAAGACCGACGCGCCGGACGCCCAGCGGATCTACTGGGTGGTCATGGAGGGGCTGCTCGCCGGCGTGCTGCTCTTCGTCGGCGGCGACGCCGCGCTCGAGGCCCTGCGCGCCGGGTCCGTCAGCACCGGGCTGCCCTTCACCCTGGTGCTCCTGCTGATCTGCGTCAGCCTGCTGCTCGGGCTGCGCCACGAGCGGCGCCTGCTGCGGCTTACCAATCAGCTGTAGGCCTGCCGGCCGAGGCGCCCGCAACCACGACCCCGGCCCCGCGCCGGGGTTTTTTTGCGCCTCCCTCGCCACCGGTGCGCTGGGTGCTAGAATTGCGGCGCCACGAGCGGCAAGGAAGACGGCGGCCCCATGCCAGGCTGGCCACACCTCTCCGGGCTCTTCGGCCCCCGCTGGCGCCACCCCGATCCGGCCACGCGCCGGCGCGCCGCCATGGAGCTGACGCCGGAGCAGCCGGACTACCGGGATGCCCTCGCCGCCCTCGTCGAGGATGCCGCCCCGCCCGTGCGCGAGGCGGCCATCAAGCGCTGCAGCGACCTGGCCACCCTGCGGGCCGTACGCCAGCACGACCCCGACGCCAGCGTCCGCACCGCCGCCGCCGTGCGCCACCGCCAGCGCCTGATCGGCGACGAGGCGCCCGAGCAGGTCGCCGCCGAGCTCGCCCGCTGCGACGACCCCACCCTCACCGCCCACGTCGCGCAGCAGGGCCGCACCCCGGCGCTCCGCCGGGCCGCCATCGACGCCCTGGCGCAGCAGCCCCGCGTCCTCACGGAGGTAGCCCTCCACGACGACGACGCGGAGACGCGGCTCTACGCCGTCAGCCGGCTCCACGACCCGGAGGCCCTCGAGCGGCTCTGCGAGCACGCCCGCCACCTGGACCCGGAGGTGGCCGAGGCCGCCGAGCGGCGCCGGCGCGGCGGTACGGCGGCGCCCCCGGCGCCGGAGACCGCGCCGGCGGAGGCGGCCCCCACCGCCGAGGGCCCGCCCCAGGGTGGCGCCGCCGAGGGTCCGCCCCAGGACGGCACCGCCGAGGCGCCGGCGGCCGGCGAGGACCCCGCCCCGACGCCCGCCAGCGGGACGGCGGAGGGGGCCCCGCACCCGCAGGCCGAGGCGCTGTGCCACGCCATGGAGGCCCTGGCGGACGGCGGCTGGTGGCCGGGCCTCCACGCCCGGCGGCGGGCCTTGATGGCGGCCTGGCGCGGCCTGTCCCCGGAGCCGCCGGAGGCGCTCGCCTTCCGCTTCCGGGAGGCGACGAAGGCGGCGCTGATACAGCAGCCGAGGAGCCACGGCGGCGACGACGCCACGCGGGCATGCAGGGATCTCGAGGGGCTGCTCGCCGAGGCCCACGCGGCCGACGGCGATCCGGCCGCTACCGTCGGGCAGCGCCTGGAGGCGCTGACGCGCAGCCTCGGCGAGCTCAACGGCGACCACATCGACGAGGCCCGCGCCCGCACCCACCTGCAGCGCCTCGGCCGCCTGGTACCGCAGCTCCGGCCGCTACGGCCGGCATCGGCCCACCAGTGGCCCGCGCCGCGCCCCGCCACGGCCGCCCTGGCCCGCGCCGTGGCCGCCGCCGAGGCCGCCATCGGCGCCGGGGCACTGGACCAGGCCCGGCAGCACCTGGCCGAGGCCCGGCGCCTCCTGGCGCCGGCGGGCCGAGCAGGCCGGGAGGACGGCACCGCCGAGGGCGAGGAGCGCTGAGGGCCAGCGCGCCGGCCCCGACGCCTAGCGCAGCAGCCGGCGCCGGAACAGGTACGAGGCCACCGAGAAAGCCCCGGCCACGTAGAGCACCGGCACCAGCAGGTGCAGCAGCGCCCCCGGCGGCAGACCGGCCCCCACCGCCAGCGGGCGAACCACCTCCACCATGTGCGCCAGCGGCAGCAGGTAGGCCAGAGCCACCACCGGCGTGGGCAGCTGCTCGATGGGGAAGAACACCCCGGAGAGCAGCAGCATCGGCGTCAGCAGCAGGGTGAAGTAGTAGAGGAAGAAGTCGTAGCTCGGCGACAGCGCGGTGACGATGAGCGCCATGCTGGCGAAGGCCAGGCTGGCGAGGAAGACCACCGGCAGCGCCAGGAGCATGCCGGGCAGGCTCAGGATGCCCAGGCCCACGGCCACCACGCCGATGGCGCCGGCGCTGAGCAGGGACTTGCTCGCCGCCCAGATGGCCTCGCCGAGGACGATATCGTCCACCGACAGCGGCGCGCCGAGCATCGCCGCCCACGTCTGCTGCGTCTCCATGCGGGTGTAGGCGGAGTACAGCGCCTCGAAGCTGGAGGTGAACATGGCGCTGGAGCAGACGATCCCGGAGGCGATGAAGACGATGTACGGCATGCCGCTGTCGAGCTGGCCGAT
>CAJXKI010000072.1 GCA_913055765.1 uncultured Ectothiorhodospiraceae bacterium | reverse complement strand
CCCAGGACAGCCATTCGGCCGCCGTAGCCATCATGCGTCACGACACACCTCCCGCCATGACAGGTAGATCCTTTGGACCGCGGCGACGCGACTCCTCTCGAGCCGGGCTTTTGGATGGGCACGGCCACCCGGCTATCCTCGGGAGCCGGAGGTCACGTGGGACGCCGTCGAGGCGCAGCTCTTGGCAGAGCACACCGCGCCTCCTGACGGCCCGCGTGATCGCGCGCCTAACCCCAGAAAAGCCGGCCGTCTAGCGCCTCACTCATCCCCGCGGCGCAGGGCCAGCTCGGGCTCCTCGGCGCCCAGGGGCCAGCGCACCGCCACCTCGATGGGGGCGCAGCAGACCGGGCAGTCCTCGACGTAGTCGGCCTCCCCGCCGTCGGTGTCCACCACCAGCCGGAAGGGCTCACCGCAGTACGGGCAGGAGACCGTGCGCTCGGGTCGCCAGTCGGGGTCCATCAGGGCCTCGGCAGTAGGCAGTCGCTTGACCTTTCATGAAACATCATGACAAGCTCGCAAGATCATTAGCATAGCGTCTTTCCGTCATGGCCCTCCAGAAATTCGCCACTCAGGTCGAAGATGAACTCCTTGAGGAGATGCGCAACCTTGCCCAGCGCGAAGGACGCCATCTCCAGGCGCTCGTCAACGAGGCCTTTGCTGACTACGTCGAGCGCAAGCACCAGCAGCGCGCTCGGCCCCACGTCATGGCTGCCTACGAGGCAAGCCACGAGCGCTACGCATCGGTCTATGAGAAGCTGGCTCGATAGTCGGTGAGAGACTACCTAACACGTACCGAGATCGAGACCAGTCACGCTGACCAGATCGAGCGTTACGGGGGCGCCCCCGGGATACGCGACCAAGGCCAGCTCGAGGCAGCCCTTCACCGTCCGCAGACCGGCTACTACACCGACATCATCGCTGAAGCTGCGGCGCTATGGGAGAGCCTCTCCCAGAACCATCCCTTTATAGACGGTAACAAGCGCACGGCGCTCGCAGCGGCCTACACCTTCCTGGCGATCAACAGCATGCGCATGACCGCGGAGGCCGAGGACCTCTGGGGCTTCCTGGAGGCCGCCTACTCGGAGGGCTCCTTCCGCTTCGAGGTTCTTGACGATTGGCTCCGCAGGAACACAGAGACCGAGGGACAGTGAAATGAGGGTCGCCATGCTCAGGAAGAGCTCACCGCAGCACGAGCAGGAGACCGTTCGCTCGGGCCGCCACGCTCGACGATCGCAGCCTACGGCCGCAACCGCACCGTCCACGCCTCCAGCTGCTCCCGCGTCAGGCTGGCGTGGCCGAGCAGCGTGAGCAGCTCCTCCTGGCGCGGCTGGCCGAAGACGACGCGGTAGGTGGCGAGCTGGTGCTTGAGGCGCTCGAAGGCGGCGACCTCCCGGGTATAGGGCAGCGTCGGCACCCGGCGCTGGATCTTGTAGGGCCCCGGGGCGATCCAGTACGGCACGAGGTCGTCCGCCCCCTCCGCCCGCGCCTGCTCGTCCGCGAGCTCGAAGAGCAGCCGCCACAGGTCCGCGCCCGGTGACCAGCCAGCCAGGGTCCGCTGCCCGTAGTGCGCCACCACATTGCGGCGCACGGCGTGCCCCTTGTAGCGGTGGATGCGCCCCTCGCGCTGCTCCAGGTCCACCGGGTTGCCCGGCAGGTTCCAGTGGACCAGCCGGTGGCACCAGGGGTGGAAGTCGAGCCCCTCCTGCCCGACCGAGGTGCTGGTCAGCACGAAGGGCCGAAAGGGGCTGTTGAAGGCGGCCCGCACCTCGTCCTGGCTCAGCCGCCCCTCCTCGGTGCGCTGATCGCCGAAGCGCTGGGCGAAGACCGTGCGGATCCGGAACTCGGCCCAGTGCAGTCCGCCGTTGCCGTCGGCCTGGGGGAACTGGGCGTGGACCCGGGACGGGCGCGGCTCGATGTGGGCCGCCAGCTCCTCGACGCACCGGGCCGATACCGTCTCATTCGCCTCATCCTGGGCCCAGCCGTGCTGCTCCCAGGCCAGGTGCCAGGCCTCGTCGAGCACCGCCTGGAGGTTGCCGGCGACGCCGTACTGCATCACGCGCCGCCAGTAGGCGCCCCCGTCCTCCCCGCGCCCGCGGCCGTAGCACTGGTGCAGCAGCCCGATCACCGGCGGCCGGTTGAACAGGCGCCAGAACGCCATGGCCAGCCGGGTGGCCTGCGCCCGCCGCGTCCGGTCGTCGAGGTTGGCCGCGCCAAGCGTACGCGCGGCCACCACCCCCGGCGCGCCGAGCGCCATGTCCGTGACCAGATCGACCAGGCCCGGGGGCTGGCTGCCCAGGCCCGCCGGGTCCAGGCCCAGCAGCTCCCCGAGGTAGGCGCCGAAGCTCTCCGAGTGCGGCCGCGCCACGTCCGCGGTATCCGGCGACCGCCATTCGTCCAGGAAATCCCTCAGACCCGGGTCGAGCAGCAGCGGCGCCATGTATTCCCAGCGCGGGTCCTCCGGGGCCTCGGGATCGCCCTGCCCCGCCACCTCCGCCAGCATGGCGGCGACCCGCTCCCGGGCCCAGTCCCGCGCATCCCGGTCCGGCGGGGCCGAGAGCGGGTGCACCCGGTCCGCCAGGCCGGTGCACGGCAGCAGGAGCAGCAGCAGGCGGTGGCGGGAGCGCTGCGCCTCCTTGGCCGGCAGCTGCAGGAGCTCCTTGGGCAGATCGTCGTAGCCCCCGCTCTGCCCGGCCAGCATCCGGCGCTCCGCCTCGTAGCTGAGCACGGCGCTGACCACGTCGGGCACGAAGTTCCAGGCCGAGAAGAGCAGCGTCTTGGTCCGCTCCCCCTGGCCCGCGTACGGCCCCGACAGCGGCCAGTACGGCAGCGAGGGCGGCATCCACAGGAGCTGCCAGCCCCCGGTGTCCAGCTCCTCCCGGACCATCTCCCGGAGCTTGGCGTGCCCCGGGTCCAGCGCCTCCCACGCCGCCAGGGTCTCCCGGTCCAGGAAGGCATCCGGGTACCGCGCCAGCACGTCGAGGATGGGCGCCGGGTCGCGCTCCCGGATCTCGCGCACCTGCTCGTTGATCTTGTAGCCCTGCATGAAGTGCGGCAGGTAGGGGGCCGCCTTCCAGTAGACCATGGGATCGCGCGCCCCGGCGGCCCGGAACCAGGCCTCCGCGGCCAGGTACTGGCGGACGTCCATGGGCTGGATGCCGAGATGCCCCGTGCCGGCGGAGGCCACCATGGCGTCGGCCTCGGCGCTGCCCGCCACCCGCTCGGTGCGCGCCATGATCGCCCTCAGGTGGTCCTCGACCGCAACGCGGGCGCTCGGCACGTCGTGGCCCTGCCCGGCCGCGGCGCGCCGCAGCTCGGTATTGAACCGCGACAGGGCCTCCTGGAGGGCGGCCACGCGCTGCTCGTCGTAGTCGAGCAGGAAGCGGGTGGTGGCGAGTAAGTCCGCGTGGTGGTCCTCGCCCTCGAGCTCCGGATCCCGGGTGTAGAACTTGTACGGCGTGGCCGACAGCAGCAGGGTCCGCACCGGCTGGCCACCGCTGTTGCGGGTCCGGAGGAGCTGCCGGGCGAGCTGCGTGGCCGCGCCCTGCTCGCCCTCGTCCTGGTTCACCAGGTCCTTGAAGCGCTGGAACTCGTCGAGGATGATCAGATCCGGCTCCAGGGCCTCGATGGCGACCGCCGCCAGGTGGAAGCGCAGCTGGCCGACGATCCGGTTCCGGGCCCGGCGCGCCTCGTCCGGATACACCGCCCGATACCGCCCGAACCAACCCTCGATGGCTGCCTCGAGCTCCCCGAGCAGCCGCCCGTCACCGCGTAGCCGATCCCGGAAGCGCTCGGCGATGTCCGGCTCCAGCGGCAGGGGGTCGTCCTTGAGCTGCGCCCGCCAGCGGTCCTTGTCCTGGACGTGGCCCTGGAGGAGGTTCATGAGCCCCGTATCCGGCGCCCAGCCCCGGAGGAGCTGGTAGAGCACCCGGCGCTCCTCCGCCTTGCCGAGGGCGTCACCCATGTTGAAGGAGGTCCCGGGCGTGAAGCTGATGAAGTTCACCTTGCGCCCGGCCAGCCCCTCGCCCTGCGCCGTGCCGGCGAGCTCCGTGGCGAGCATGGTCAGCCGCGTGGGCACGGCCTGGGCCTCCTCGGCCTCACCGGTCACCTGGAGCTTGGGGAGGTTGGAGCGGCCGATGTTCTGGTTGCTGCAGATGTAGATGACGTCGATGCGCGCCTGGGCGTCCCACAGGTGATCCAGCGCCCGGGCGACGATCCCGCGCGCCACCAGCGTCTTGCCCAGGCCCACCTCGTCGGCGACCAGGAAGCGCTGGGTGCTGTCCGGCGCCGTGAACAGCCGGTGGAAGGCGTGGTCCACCGTGCGGCGCTGGAAGGTCTTGAGCGGCCGCATGATGGCTTCCGGATCCGGTCGCGTCATCAGCCTCCTCCCTCCTGGGTCGCTGCCTCCACCGCCTGCCAGATGGCGTAGACCTCGTCCGGGACCACCTCGCTGCCGGCCTCGTCCGCCATGAGGTCGCTGATCACGTGCCGGACCACGGCCAGGCGCTCCGGATCCCGCGCCGCGGTACGCAGCAGATCCTCGAGCAGGGTCTCCGCCGCCAGGCCCGCCCCCGCGTCGCGACCCTCGGCCTCAGCGTCGCCCTCCCCGGTCCACGCCATGAGCTCCTCCAGGCCGCCGAGCAGGGCGCGCAGGAAGGCCAGGAACCGCTCCGGGGTGTTGATCACCGTGCGCAGGATGCGGTGCATGCGCTGCTCCGGCAGGCCGTGGGCCGGCACCTTGGCGACGAGGATCAGCGGGTCGATGGCCTCCGTGGTGCTGCGCAGGCGGAAGGCGACGAAGGCGGTCAGCCGCTCAATGGGCAGCGTCCATGCCGGGGCCTCCGGCCAGGTGCGGGCCTGCTCCCCGGGCAGGGTGACCGGCCAGACGTCGATGGCCACGCCCGCCGGCTCCGGCAGCTGCCCCGCCAGCCGCCAGCGCCACTCGTCGCCCTGGGCCTCGCAGTGGACGGCCAGATCGGCGTCCAGGAGGCGATCGCGGGCACGCTCCAGGGCCCGCTGCGCCTCGGAGGGCTCGGCAGGGTCCGGATCCGCCGACGGCTCATACGGGATGCAGAGCTTGTCGAAGCCGGCGCGGAAGCGGTCGATCCCCACGCCGCGCTCGGCGTCGGCGGAGCCGGCCGCGCCGCTGAGCGCCGCCATGGCCTCCACGTTGCGGCCGCTGAGGGCGGCGCGGGTGAGGTTGGCGGAGCCCACGAGCCAGTGGGCCCGCCCGCCGCGCTCCGCGGCGATGAGCTTGGCGTGGAGGCCGGCGGGCCGGCCCGCCGTGTCGTCGTCGGGCTCCTCCAGCGCCGCCTCCTGCAGGACCTGGACGTCCCACGGCGCCAGCGTCCCCTCGGGCAGCGCGTCCAGGGCCTCGTCACGGCCGATGAGGGTGAGGTCCTTGGCCCCGCTCGCCGCCAGGGCGTCGAGGCCGCTGCGGTCGCAGAACGGCGCCACCGCCAGCACCCGGTCGGCCTCGGCGACCGGCTGCCACAGGGTGCCGGCCGCCCCCGCCAGGCCCAGCACCTGGAGGTCGATGCGGCCGTCGAAGCCCTCGGGCGCCGGGAAGCGGGTCCGGCCGAGCTCCTCGGCGAGGCCCTCGAGGGTGTCCGAGAGCCCGTCGTCCGCCAGCGGCCGGCGGCCGAGCCGCGGCAGCGCCCGGATGAGGTCCGCGAGGGGCTGCGAGCCCGGCTCTGGATGGTCGCCGGGGCGGCCCTCGCTGACCAGGGCCACGTCCCAGGAGCGATCGAAGGTGAGGTTGCGCGAGGCGATGGCGATGCGCAGCAGGGGCTCGCCGTCCGCCTCGCGGGTGAAGCGCGCCACCCAGGCCTTGGGGTGGAAGGCGCCGCCGCCCGGCGCGCGGACGGGGTGGATGCTGTCCTCCAGGGCGGCGTAGAGCTCCCGCGGCACGCGCGGCAGGGCGATGCCGGCCTCGTCGACGAAGACGTGCACCCGCCCGGAGGCCTCGCGCAGGGCCTCCAGGAGCAGCAGCGGATCCGCCAGCAGCTCCTCCACGCCCTGGTCGGACTGCGCCAGGACCGCCAGCGGCAGCGCCAGGACCACCTCCAGGTCCAGGCTGTAGGTGGTCATCACCGTCCGGTCCAGCGCGTAGCCGGCCGGCGGTCGCAGGATCTCCGTGGCCACCTGGCGCGCGTCGGGCGAGAGCATCAGCCCGCCAGCCCCTGGTGCAGGTCCACCAGCAGCTGCCGGACATTGGGCCAGCGGTAGTCGAGCCGGCCGAGCCCGGCCCCGCCCCGCCACTGATCCAGGCGGTTGGGGTTGCTGACCCGGGCCCGCGGGCCCTTGAGCGCCTGCTCGCGCTGGGCGATGAGGCGCCGCAGCTGCCGGCTGTCCACCACCGCCGCCGCGCCGTGCTGGTTGATGACCTCGGACCAGCCCTCGACGAAGCGCTTGACCGGCTCGCGGAAGTAGGCCCGGTTCCGGAGGGCCAGCTCCCAGAGCGCCTGCGGGTCGAAGGCCGCCTCGGCGGCCTCGCGCTCCGCCCAGTCCGCCAGCCGCTCGCGGTAGTCGTCGATGATGCCCTGGTCCACGCCCTGGGGATCGCCGTGGCGGCGCTGGCGGATCTCGGCGAGCTGGAGGTTGTAGAGCATGGTGGCGCCCTCCATGTGCAGCGAGAAGCGCCGCGCCATCTCGGTCAGCTCGCGCAGGCGCTCCGGCGCCTGGCCGATCTCGGGCACCTCCCAGAGCCAGCCGGCCTGCTCCAGGTCCGTGGCGCCCTCGCGGGCGAGGAAGGCCAGCAGGCTGCTCGGCACCGCCGCCTCCATCCGATCGCGCAGGAAGGCCGCCTCCTCGGCGGTCAGCTGGAAGGTCACGGACTGGAGCAGATCGTCCGGCGGCTCGGGCAGCTGCGGGTGCCAGGTCCGCTCCGGCGCCTCCGGCTCACCGGCCTCATCGGCCGGCCGCAGGCGCGACCCCGCGGCGAGCCGGGCGAAGCGGCGGTGATACCACCCCTGGCCCTGCCCCGGGCCGAACAGCCCCCAGCGCACCAGCGCCGACCAGTACGCCTGGCTGGGCAGGCGAGCCAGCCGCTCGCCGGCGTAGGCGCCGATGACCCCCAGCTCCTCACCGCCGCCCTTGAGCGCATCGATGAGCCGGATCTCCAGGTCCCGCGCCTCGGCGTCGACGTCCTGCACCCGCCGATGCTGCGCCTCGAGGCGCCGGTAGAGCCACGGGATGAACAGGACGTAGCGCAGACGGGTGTGCAGCGTGGAGGTGCCCGGGAACAACGTATCCGAGAAGAAGTCCCGGATGGTGCCGAGCCCGAGCTCGTCGACGGTGCCCTGCTCCTCGAAGAGGTCGAGCACCCGGCGCACCTGCTCGCGGTCCGAGCTGGTGAGGTCGAGCCAGGTGAGGAAGGCGGGGTTGGGGGTCATAAGCTACCCACGCACCCCCATAAATTCAAAACCCCAAACAATATTAACGCATCAGCCGGGTTTCAAGCAGATCCACGACAGAAGATACGTCATTATCACGAAAATTTGCAGCAAATTGATCGGCCAAAACCGTATCAAAACCCCTTACATCTTCTATATCCACGTCACACCATATAGGCACAACCCTAACATCATCGGGGTTTTTCTCTTTTGCGCGAAGGCCGCCTAGCTCCCTACGCAGCCAAACTGATTCCCCTTCTAGAAAGCTCCGACTCAAGAGAACAAAACCATATCGAGCTTGCTCAAGACCCTGTGTTATTTTTCTACTCAAAGAATCCCCAGGAATCATCTCATACTCGTCATACCATACAGTCCATCCACGAGCCTTTAGTTCTTCGGCCAACGGAGTCGCCCAGCGATTCTTATCTTCTTTTTTGTGACATATGAATACGTCAACTTCACTCAAAACTTTATTATCCTTATTAATAACTTTTTTGTATTCAGGAACCACCCTGAAAAAACGACCCTGCAATTTTTTGAGAACGCGATCACCCGGACCTCGCACATTTTTTATGTGCTCAAGCCGGCCCCAAACAATTTTCTCTATTGGAGGAATCGTTCTTTTTCCTTTTCTCGGGTAGTGATTAAAGTGCTTTTCCCTAGCAGTTTCTCTCCCATCTTTTTGTATAGAGTTGATCATCGCCCGAGTTTGCCGGATGTAGCCTCGAGACACGTTAGTTTTTTTGTTTACTTTTACGCCAGTCACTATTTGGCGATGATCATTTCTGTGCAAATAAAACTTATCGATGTTTATCGAGAACCCGTTAGCCTCTACGATATTATTAAGTTCTTTGCCGGGCCACGCCCATCCATCGTCTGCCACAAAAACGATACCATCTGGCGGATAGCCGCTTTTCAAGGAAAAGGTTATATCATCGGCATAACGTGTATATACAATATTGTTTTTGTTAGCCAGCTTTATAAGCTGACGATCCATTCGGTAAGCTACCATATTTGATAAAATAGGTGAACTTGGTGCTCCTTGTGGCAACCTCCCTTCTTTAGTGCAAACCTGGGTAAGAATATACGATATTTTCCTCGATGCCCCCAAGTGTTTAAATATCCCATTAACTCTTTTTGCGTTTACACTGCCAAAAAAATCTTTTATATCTGCTTTAACCACATAGCGCTTTTGTATGTGGCACTCTGCATTTTTAACAACACCTCCGCCACCAACAAAACCATAGCATCCACTTGGAGGCGAGTAGAACTCACTTAAGCGGTTTTTTATGGCTAACTGCACATTTTTCAAGTCCTCTTTTGGAGCCTCTATAACCCTTTGACCTCCTCGTTTCTTTGGTATGCAAAAACTTTTATAACTCTCTTCTTCTTTGCGACAGTAAACAAGAAATTTTATCTGCTTAGAGGAAACCCCAATATTTCCAGCTAGATCATCTACTGATTCACAACTCTCGAAAACCATAAAAAAAACCGCTTGCCGAGAAGGGGATCTCTCTAGACCATACAGTGTCTGCAGACAGCCTTTCCTTGAGCCATCAATTTAGCTGTCGTGCCTTGCACAGGACAGCATTGGAGCTAGCGTTGTTACCTCTTTAAGCAGGCTGCGGATCAACAGCCCAACATTTTGAACCCCAACTCTAGCAAGCGGTAACTATTTTTATAACAAATATCTCCGCTCACCTCAACC
>CAJXKI010000071.1 GCA_913055765.1 uncultured Ectothiorhodospiraceae bacterium | reverse complement strand
GCCCAGCGGCTGAATCTGTCGATCTGGTTCGCCGACCCGCATGCGCCCTGGCAGCGCGGCAGCAACGAGAACACCAACGGCCTGCTGCGCCAGTACCTGCCCAAGGGCGCCGATCTCAGCGAGCCGAGCAGGCAATCGGCATTGAGGGCCGTCCTAGCGGTTCCGACGCATGGCGCCGGAGATACGGGGAGAGACGATGGACAGGGAGGAGCGATGAACGAGGACTACCCCGCAGCCGCCAAGCGGCACTGGCAAGATGCCGATCTGCTCCAGAAGGCGCACCGACGGGATAACGCCGATCACCACTACGGTTTTGCGGCGGAGTGCGCCCTCAAGTCGGCGCTCCAGTATATAGGGGACTTTAAAGACGAGCATCGCCGGTGGCATATCGAGGTCCTGTGGAACAAGATGCAGCCAACAAAGTTCAAAGACGGGTTCCCTGGCTTGGTTAGCCCGCTCTCCGCGACAAACCCCTTCTCGGACTGGCATGTGAATCAGCGCTACAACGCCGACGGGACAGTGAGCGAGCAGGCGATCCGAAATCACGAGTACTGGGCTCGGCGTCTTCTGATCGCCGTCGGCCTCAACCGGGGATAAAGCCATGATCCGCTTCCACGACGCACTCGAGCTCGCCCGGGGCTTCGCCACCGAGCATCTGTCCGGGTTTGGCGCCGTTTACCTGATCCGCGATCTGGTCGGCCGGGTCTCGATTGCCCTGAATGTCCCGGGAGGTGACCTGGAGGAGCGGGAGGCCCTCTCCAAGCGTTTGCACGACGACCTCGGTGCCTTCGGCCCGGGGCCGAGTGAGGCCGTGCAGACCCGCGATGACCTCCTCCTGCCCGAGGAGATCTTCGACAGCGGCGAGGCGATCTGCCTCCAGGAGGAGCCGGTCGCGGTCTACCTGGTGGATCGGCTGATGGGCAACCAGGACTGGCTGCGGAGGCCCCTCGCGCACCAGGCGCCGCTGCCCACAGCGGTGGCCTTCAGCCTCAAGGGCGGGGTGGGGCGCTCCACGGCCTTCGCGGCCTGGGCGCACCACCTGGCGGGGCTCGGCTACAAGGTCCTGGCCATGGATCTGGACCTGGAGGCGCCCGGCCTGCAGAGCCTGCTGCTTCGGCAGGATGACCAGAATCCTCGGCGCGATCGGCGGCCCGACTACGGCGTGGTGGATTGGCTGGTGGAGGGCCGGGTCGACCAGGCCGATGCCGCGCTGCTCGAGGAGATGCTCGGCGGCGTCGATCTCCCCCGGGGCACCCCCGGCGAGATCCAGGTGGTCCCCGCCTTTGGGAAGGAGACGCGGGACTACGTCGCCAAGCTGGGCCGCGCCTACCTGCCGGTGATGGGGCCGGACGGCGCCGAGCGCGGCTTCGCGGAGGCCGTTATGGAGCTTCTGACCGCTGGCAAGGAGCGGGTGGAGCCGTTCGATGTGGCGCTGCTCGACGCCCGCGCCGGGATGCACGATATCGGCGCGGCGGCGGTGACCCGGCTGGGGGCGCACGCCTTCCTCTTCGCCCGGGACGATGCCCAGACGTGGACGGCCTACGAGCACCTCTTCGAGCACCTGCGGTGGTCCCCGGCGGTTGAGTACGGCATGCCGGACCACGATCTGCGCTGGCGGCTGAGCATGGTGGGGGCTATGGCCGGGGGAACGGAGCGGGACTTCGAGGAGCTGCGCGGCCGTTCCTACGCCGCGTGGCAGTGGCTCTACGACGAGGAGCCGGAGGGGGCGGTTAGCCCTGGGACACCGGAGGAGACCGACCAGGAGATGCCGCACTGGCCCATTCCGGTGGACGAGGTACAGGAGCTGCGGGGCGCATCCTTCCAAGACCCCGAGCGCGCGCCGAGTCCCAGTGTCCTGGAGCGGGCCTATCGGAATTTTTGGGGGATTGCAGGCAGTCGGCTGCTGGGCAGCGCCGGGAGTGATGGATGAAGAGCAATACTCAAGCCCAAGGGGCCCTGCGAGAGGCGCTCCACAACCTGCCGGATGTCTCGGCTCAGGAGAGCCTGACGCCGCTGCAGCCCGGCGAGCTGTATGTCCCGGATAGCCATACCAAGGCGCTCAGCCTGGATACCACGGTGGTGGTCGGGATGCGCGGGGCGGGGAAGTCGGTATGGACCGCGGCCCTGTTCGATGATGCGACCCGGCAGCATCTGGTGGGGGCCGGCGCACCTACCAGCCTGGAGGACGCGTATGTCCGAATCGGCTTCAGCAACGATCCGAACTACGGCTACCATCCCGATTCAGAGACGTTGAGGGGGCTGCTGGAGGCGGGGCTGGAGCCCCGCCATATCTGGCGCGGCGTCCTGGCCCGGAAATTGGCCGAGGTCTGTGATCTGCCGGCGCCGGCACAGCGCTTCGGTGAGGCCGCCCGGTGGGCGCGGGAAGACCCCGAAGGCTTCAAGGAGCTGCTCGGCGAGGCGAGCAGCGTCCTCAAGCGGGATGGGAAGTGCCTGCTGCTGGTCTTCGACTCCCTGGATACGACGGCGCCGGGGAGCTGGGAGAACGTCCGGAGCCTAGCCTGTGGTGCCTTGGAGGTGGCCTTGGCGTGCCGCCCCTACCCGAATCTCCGGATGAAGTTCTTCATCCGGCCGGATATGGCCGAGGACGAGGGCGTCTTCGACTTCCGGGACAGCTCCAAGCTCCTCCATAACGAGGTGGATCTGGCCTGGCGGCCCGTGGATCTCTACGGCCTGCTCTTCCACATCCTGGCGAATGGCTCAGCCGGCGAGGTCTTCCGGCCACTGGCGGAGCGCATTACCAGCATGACCTGGCCGTGGATAGACGGCTTCTATCGTGTGCCGGACGAGGTGCGAGGCAACGAGCAGACCCAGCGTCCCCTGCTAAAGGCCCTCGCCGGCCCCTATATGGGGACCAACCACCGCCGCGGCTACACCTACACCTGGATCACCGGCCATCTGGCCGACGCCCACGGCCGCATTGCGCCGCGCAGCCTGCTGCTAGCCCTGCGCCAGGCCGCGGCCATTACGCGCGAGAGACATCCGGGGCACGACTATCCCCTCCACTACGAGGCCATTAAGCGGGGCGTCGCGGAGGCCTCGGATATCCGTGTCCGGGAGCTTAGCCGGGAAGACTATCCGTGGGTGACGCCGTTGCTAAGGCAGTTGCGGGATATGACGGTGCCCCTGAGCGTTGGTGAGCTGCGGAAGCAGTGGACTAGGCCGGTCCTCAAGGAAGTTCTCCAGATCTCCCAGGAGAAGCTCCCGCCCCGCCGCTTCGCCTCTGCACCCGAGGGTGTCCAGGACATTGAGCTGCTCCTCGATGACCTAGAGGAGCTCGGCGTCCTCTACCGCACCGAGGACGGCCGCATCAATATCCCGGACATTTTCCGGGTCGGCTTCGGGATCCGCCGCAAGGGCGGGGTCCGGCCGCCGAGGCGGTGAGCGTGCAGAGCGGCGCCGTGGATTCGGTGACGGCGGCTCCTCGTCCACCTCGGTAGCGAGGTGGGCTCGATCAACGGGTCGCAGCGGCAGCCCCCGCGACTAGCTCATTCGGCGCAGTCAGGGCATCGGGTCAGGGTCGGGTCAGCCTTTAGGCGGCGTCGATCGATCTCGTCGCCGCAGAGGAAGCAGTAGCCGAAGTCCCCGGACTCGATGCGCCGCAGCGCGCCCTCGATGCGGGTGAGCAGCTGCTGGCGCCGTCGCTCCCGCTCCAGGGCCATTTGCTGGCCCTGGAGGGCGTCTATCCGCGACAGCCGCCCTTGCCGGGCCTGATCCAGCTCAACGGTGGCCGTCGCCTCACGGGCAGCCTCCTGCGCCTCGCGCGTCTGCTCACGCAGCTCGAGGAGCTGCTGGCGGAATGCCTCTCGTCCTTCTTGATCCATGATCCCGATCCTCGGTCCAGATGCTCGCTGCGGGGCCAGCCGCTGCCCTTGGGGTGCCGCCGACAGCGGCACCGTCCGCTCGGTCTCGAGCGCCGGCGGCCCGGCAATCCCCTAGCGCGCCGCCGCGGCCTGCAGGCGCGCCTCGAGCCCCTCACCCGTCAGGCCGTACAGGGTGTCGAGGAAGTGCCCGGAGAAGCTCCCCGGCCCGCAGGCGTGCTCGGCGGCCTGCTCACCGGCGGCGGCGTAGCAGGCCAGGGCGGAGGCCGTGGCCGCCAGGGCGTCGTCGCCCTCGTCGGTGGCGACGAAGGCCGCCACGACGCCGGTGAGCGCGCAGCCCAGGGCGGTGACCCGGGCCATCAGGGGGTGGCCGCCGTGGACCCATAGGGCGCGCGGGCCGTCGGTGACGAGGTCCGCCTCGCCGGTCACGGCGACCACGCTGCCCGTCTGCTCGGCGAGCTGCCGGGCGCTCTGCGCAGCCGCGCCGGTCGACTCCGTGCTGTCGACGCCGCGGCCGCTGCCGCGCTCCGTCGCCAGGGTCTGGATCTCGGAGGCGTTGCCGCGGATCACCGTCGGGCCCAGAGCGAGGAGCTCGCCGGCGATGCGGCGCCGGTACGGGGTGGCGCCGACGGCGACCGGGTCGAGCACCCACGGCGTCCCGGCGCCGCTGGCGGCCTCCGCGGCCTCGGCCATGGCCTCGACCCAGTGCGGCGAGGGCGTGCCGATGTTGACCGTCAGGGCGCCGGCCAGGGCGGTGAGGTCGGCGACCTCCTCGCGGGCGTGCCCCATCGCCGGCGAGGCGCCCAGGGCGAGGAGGACGTTGGCCAGGGGCGTCATGGCGACGAGGTTGGTGATGTTGTGGATCAGCGGGGCGGTGTCGCGCATGCGCGCCAGATCGGCGGCGGGATGGGGCTCGCTCGGCATGACGGCCTCGTCTGCGGTGGCAGGGGCTAGCGCCCCGTGGTGTATGGGCAATACAGTCTATGCAGTAGGACATTCTAGGCGAGGGGGTGCCCTCTGCCGCTACCCCCTCGGCAAGGGGGCAGTGCGAGGCGGTCGCGATGCCTTTGCGTAAGCCAGTCACCGGCCGGGGCCTGCTCCGGGCGCTTCTTTTGCTCCTGGCCGCAGCGGCGGGGTCCGCCGTCCTGCCGGCGTGGTCGGCGGAGCCCTGCGAGGCGCCGTTGACCTACCGGCTCGAGGCCGTCGACCGGCGCTTCGCGGTGGATCGGGGGACCGTGGAGGAGGCGCTCGAGGGGGCGGTCTCCCTGTGGGAGGCGGGAGCCGGGCGGCGGCTCTTCCGCCGGGCGCGGGGCGAGCCGGATCTCGAGATCCGGCTGGTCTTCGACCGGCGCCAGCAGGCCCTGCGCGCCCACGAGCGCCGGCGTGAGCGCATCGATCGGGCCAGGGCCGACTACCAGGATCGGCGCGAGGCCCTCCAGGCGCGCCTCGAGCGCTTTCGCCATGAGCGCGAGGCCCACGAGGAGGCCGTCCGGGCGTTCGAGCGGCGCCAGCGGCGCCACGCGCAGCGGGTCGAGCGCTGGAACCGCGGCGATCTGGCGCATACCGCCGAGCGGCGTCGCCAGCTCGAGGCCGAGCGGGAGGCCCTGCGCCAGCGGCGCACCGAGCTCAATCGCCGCGGCGAGGCGCTGCGCGCCCAGGCCGAGAGCCTCAACCAGGCCCAGCGGCGGCTCCGCGGCGAGGGGGATGCCGTCGACGAGGAGGTCCGGGCGTACAACCGGGTCGCCGAGCAGAGGAGCGGCTTCCAGGCCGGGCGCTACCGCGGGCGGGGCCGCGAGGGGCGCATCACGGTCTACCAGTTCCGCGATCCGCAGCAGCTGCGGACGGTGCTGGCCCACGAGCTCGGCCACGCCCTCGGGATCGGGCACGTCTCCGGGCACCGCTCGGTCATGTACCGCGAGCTCAACGAGGCCAACCGCGATCCGCGCTCGCTCTCCGCCCAGGATCGGGCGGCCCTGCGCCGGGCCTGCGGCTGGCGCTGAGCGGGGTGCGTGGCAGCCGGCTGCGTTTCCCACAGAACCTGTGGAAAACTCTATGGAGAAATCGCGCTTCCCGGCGTGTCATCGGCCCGTCATAGGTACTGGCCACGATCTAATCACCCCTCGATGAACAAATCGTGATCAAGCACTTACGCGGGGCGACCGGCGCTTCCGGGCGCCGCTGCGACGCCGGGGGGACCCGCTCCGGGGGCAGCGCACAGCCTGTGCACACTTGACCGGTTCTAGCCCGGCTGCCCCCGCGGCACGGTCTGCGTCTCGACGAACTCGAGCAGCCCCTCCAGGCCGCCCTCGCGGCCGTAGCCGGAGCGCCTCGTGCCGCCGAAGGGTGCCTCCGGCGTGGGGCCGCTGCCGGTGTTCCAGCCCACGTGGGGGAAGGCGAGGCGAGGGATCAGCCGCTCCGCGCGGGCGTCGTCGCCGGTGAAGAGGTAGGCGGCGAGCCCGAGCTCGGTGTCGTTGGCCAGGCCTAGGGCCTCGGCCTCGTCGCGGAACGGCGCCAGGGGTACGAGGGGGCCGAAGGTCTCCTCCCGCCAGCAGGCCATGTGCGGCCCTGCCCCACGCACCACCGTGGGCGGGAAGAAGGCGCCGAAGTCCTGCTCCAGGGGGCCGGGGTCCGCGCCGAGGACCGGTACCGCGCCCTGGTCGATGGCGTCGAGGTAGTGGCGGCGCACCTTGTCGTAGCCGCTGCGGTCGATGAGCGGGCCGAGGTCGACGCCCTCCGCCATGCCGTCGCCGACCTGCAGCCGCGCCGCCCGCTCTGCGACCTTCTCGGCGAAGGCGTCCATCGCCGGCTCCTCCACCAGGATGCGGTTGGTGCAGACGCAGGTCTGGCCGCTGCCGCGGAACTTGTTGGCGATGAGCTGGTCGGCGGCGTGGTCGAGATCGGCGTCGGCGAAGACGAGGAACGGTGCATTGCCGCCGAGCTCTAGGGTCAGGCGCTTGCAGTCGTCGGCGCTGCCGCGGATGAGCGCCTGGCCCACGGCGGTGGAGCCGGTGAAGCTGAGCACGCGGATGCGGTGGTCGCCTAGCAGGGCGTCGCCGATGGGACCGGCAGCGCCGGTGACCAGGTTGGCCATGCCCTCGGGTAGGTCCAGCTCCCGCTCGAGGAGGGTGAACAGGGCGAGCACGGTCAGCGGCGTCTTCGACGAGGGCTTGACCACTGCCGGGGCGCCAGCGGCCAGCGAGGCCGACAGCTTCTTGGCGAGCATGCCGATGGGGAAGTTCCACGGGGTGACGAGCGCCACCGCGCCGGCGGGGCGGTAGTGGACCGTCCAGGTGCAGCCCCGCGGCTGCTCCGCCAGGGTGCGCGGCTGGAGGGTGTCGAGGTGCTCGGCGGCGTAGGCGAAGAAGCCGGCGGCGTAGCGTACCTCGCCCTGGGCCTCGGCGTGGGGCTTGCCGTGCTCCAGGGTGAGGATGCGGCCGAGCTCCGCCTGGTTGTCGCGCAGGGCGGTGTCGATGGCCTGGAGCCAGCGCCGGCGCGTGGCCAGCTCCGGGGGGCTCGCCAGGGCGGCCTCGGCAGCGGCTACGGCCTGGTCGGTCTCCCGGGGGCCGAGGGCGGGGACGTGGGCGAGGAGCTCCCCGTCGGCCGGGTTGGTGACGCGGAAGGTGGTGCCGTCGTCGGCCTCCACCCACGCGCCGGCGATGTAGGCCTTGAGCTCGGGGAACAGCGGGGAGTCGATCATGGCGGTCCTCGTGGCTTAGCGAGGCCCCTCGGCGCCGGCACGCTACAGGAGGCCGACCTGCAGCTTCGCCGCCTCGCTCATCATCTCCTGGCCCCACGGCGGCGAGAAGACCAGGTTGACCTGGGCGTCCACCACGGTGGGGACCAGCTCGACCTTGGTGCGCACGTCGTGGGCGAGGATGTCGCCCATCCCGCAGCCGGGGGCGGTGAGGGTCATGTCGATGTCGGCGTGGCGCTGGCCCTGGTCGTCCTTGCGGATGTCGCAGCGGTAGATGAGGCCGAGATCGACGACATTGACCGGGATCTCCGGGTCGTAGCAGGTCGCCATCTGCTCCCAGACCAGGCGCTCGACGTCGGCGTCGGTGGCGTCCTCCGGCAGCTGCGGCGGCTCCGGCGGCTCCTTGCCGATGGCGTCGGCGTTGGCCCCGTCGATGCGGAATAGGTGCCCCTGCAGGTAGACGGTGTAGCTGCCGCCGAGGGCCTGGGTGAGCACCCCCTCGGCGCCGGCGGGGATGATGCCGGTATCCCCGGCCGGGATGACCACGGCCTCGCAGTCGCGCTGGAAGGTGATGGGCTCGCCCTTGGGTGCGTACATGGCTCTGGTACCGGTCGCTGGCAGTGGTGCAAGTAGTCTAGATTCATTCTATCAAAAGAGCTGCCAGGAGGTGGCGACCGCTCCGGTTGGCTGGCGGATAGGGTGGGACGGCGCAGGCGCTGATCGCCTACACTGGAGCGGCACGACTCGGCGGCGCGGGCGCTCGCCAAGGGCGCGCGCCCGCGCCCCGGGGCATCAGCATCCGATCGCGGCATAGGAGGCGGCATGGCGGAAGAGCCTACAGAAGCGAAGCGTGCAGACGGCGGAGACTCGGATCTGGAGCAGGAGCTCGGCTCGGCGACGGTGGTCATCTTCCGCTCCGGGGTCACGGATACCCGCCCGGTCTTGCGGACCCTGCGCCAGCACGGGATCGAGTTCCGTGAGGTCGAGATGCCGATGGGCTCGGAGCAGATGCGCAACCGCTTCCAGAGGCTGCAGCAGATGACCGGCTGGGGGAGTCTGCCGCAGATCTTCGTCCACGGCGCCTTCGTGGGCGGCCTGGACGAGCTGCTCCAGCACCCGATCCTCAACAAGGGCGGCCAGCAGCAGGAGGCCGGGCGCAAGCGCCGCGAGCGGGGCCGGCTGACCGGCTGGGTGGTCGGCTACCTCGGGCTGCTGCCTATCCTCGCCGGGCTAGCGGCCGCCGTCCTGGCGCCGCAGGCGGTCCACGACCAGGCCGTGGTGGGGACCCTGATCTACAGCGCGGCCATCCTCTCCTTCCTCGGCGGCGTCCACTGGGGTACGGCGCTG
Organism: uncultured Ectothiorhodospiraceae bacterium; assembly: GCA_913055765.1. GTDB lineage: Bacteria > Pseudomonadota > Gammaproteobacteria > Nitrococcales > Halorhodospiraceae > Halorhodospira. Next base: position 371 of record CAJXKI010000071.1, on the reverse strand, counting down.
CTGCGCGAGGCGCGGCCCCGGGCCGTGATGGTCCTCAGCGTCCTGCCTGTGCTGGTCGCCTGGCTCGGCGCCTGGATCGGCGTCAGCGGCGCCCCGGGCGGCGGGGCGATTGCGCTGGCGGCCGGCTTCGCCGGGTGGTTCGGCTACGAGGGGGCAGCGGACCCGGGCACGGCTTTCCCAGGCTGGTACCGGCGCATGCGCGGCCAGCTCACCGCTGTGGCCTGCCTCGCCCTCCTGCTCCTGGCGCTGTTCGCCTGAGCCGTCGGCGGCTGGGGCGGGTCAGTCCTGCCCCAGCCACTGGATCCGGTAGAGGTCCAGGCGCCGGTCCTTGTAGTTGCGCACCGAGCCCTCGTTGCGGATCTCGGTGAGCT
>CAJXKI010000070.1 GCA_913055765.1 uncultured Ectothiorhodospiraceae bacterium | reverse complement strand
TGGTTACGAACTGCTCAATCACCGACATCAACAAGGCGGCACCTTGGCTCTCACGGCTTTCTCGTGAATACGACAGGCTACGACGGGGGATTGAACCCGAGGCGTGGGGAGGGTGTCATGGTGCAGTCGATACAAGGAGGGACGTAGGAGATGGAGTGGGGTGCCGTCACGATCCCGGTCTGGCTGCTCTGGCTCGCGGCGGCGGCCGTGCTGGTGCTGGCGGACCTCGGGCTCCTCGGCGGCCAGCTCCTGCTGGTCGCCGCCGGCCTCGCTGCGCTGATCGCCGCCGGCGCGGCCGCGCTCGGGGTGCCGTTGGTCGGCCAGGTGTGGCTCTTCCTCGGGGCGACGGCTGTCTTCGTGCCGGCGCTGATCTTCGGCCTCCCCGGCGTGCGCCGCCGCTGGCGGGCCCCCGGTGATCTGGGCGGCAAGCGCGGTGAGATCGTCACGGTCGTCGCCCAGGGGGATCGCCTGGTCGGCAAGCTCAAGAGCGATCGCTACCCGATCCAGCTCGTCGACGGCAGCACGCCGGAAGAGGGCGAGGAGCTGGTCGTCGATCGCATGGAGGGGATCACGCTTATCGTGGAGCGCCCGCGCCGATAGGCCGGGCGCCGCTAGCGCTGCTTTGGATCCAAGGAGGAGTACTGCCTGATGAGTGTCAGCCTGATCGCCGGCCTGATCGTGGGCCTCGTCGTCATCCTCTTCATCGCCCAGGGGCTGTTCATCGTCCAGCAGAGCGAGGCGGTGGTGGTCGAGCGGCTCGGCAGCTACAACCGTACGCTCGGCCCCGGCATCAACTTCCTCATCCCGCTGCTCGAGCGCACCCGGCCGATCAAGATCCGCCGCTACGAGCGCGGCATGAGCTCCAAGGAGCTGACGGAGAAGCTCGTCGAGGAGACCAAGATCGACACCCGCGAGACGGTCCTCAACTTCCCGGCGCAGCCGGTGGTGACCCAGGACAATGTCTCCGTCCAGATGGACGGCGCCCTGTACTTCCAGATCCAGTCCCCCAAGGACGCGGTCTACCAGGTCGAGAACCTCGTGCAGGCCGTGGAGGTCCTCGCCAAGACGACCCTGCGCGCCGTCGTGGGCTCCCGGGAGCTCGACACGCTCTTCTCCTCCCGCGACGAGATCAACAACGAGCTCCAGAAGGTCATGGACGAGGCCGGCGACAAGTGGGGGGTCAAGGTCAACCGGGTGGAGATCCAGGACATCGAGCTGCCCAGCGACGTTGAGGAGGCCATGCGCCAGGTCATGGCCGCGGAGCGCCAGCGCCGGGCGACGGTCACCGAGGCCAACGGCTACAAGGAGGCGCAGGTCCGCCAGGCCGAGGGTGACCGGGACGCGGCCATCGCCCGGGCCGAGGGCGAGCGCCAGGCCATCGAGCAGCTCCTCGAGGCGGGCCGGCAGACCGGCACCAGCCTGGATCCGCAGACCCTGATCAGTTACCTGATCGCCCAGGAATACATCAAGAAGCTGCCGCAGATCGCCCAGGACGGCGAGCGGGTGCTGGTGCCCTACGAGGCCACCGGGCTGATGGGCAGCCTGGAGTCGATCCAGGGGCTCTTCCAGGGTGCAGGGCCGCAGCGGGCGGGGCAGTGACGGGCCGCCGGCCGGGCGACCCGCCAGTGCGGCACGATGCGGTCATCGCATGCCGCGTGGAACCGCGACCTCCCCGGTGAGGCGGAGCCTTAAAGCTCCGGCAGCCGGGCGGAGAGCCAGGCGCCCGCGCCCATGCCCAGCCAAAGCGCCAGGCCGACGCCGACGGTCACCAGCCCGGCAGCGGTCGCCGACCAGCCGTTGACCCGGCCGCGGCGAGTCTTCGGCACCGTCTTGCCGAGCACGTCCTTGGAGGCCACCGAGCACAGCCCCCGGGCCAGGCTGAAGAGCACCAGCGCCGTGATGATCCCCGCGCCGGCGGCCGCTCCCTCGAGGGCCAGCGCCACTCCGGCCATGGCCAGCACTGCTGCGGCCTGCAGGAGGTTGCCGAGGACGCAGGTCCACTTGCGCACCGGCTGGCGGCGGACGAGGCTGGCGATGAGCAGCTGCGGCAGCAGCGAGCCCGACTCGCGCACGGGGACCAGGAAGGCGGTGAAGATCCCCGGCGCGGCCAGGGCGCTGAGCACCCAGGCGAGGACCGTCTTGGGGTTGGCGATGGCGTCGCCGAGCTTGGTGAAGAACTGCGCGGCGATCTGCAGGAGGAAGTTCCCCGGCACCACGCGGCAGGCCTCGGGGCTGATATCTCGGCAGACGCGCGCGTCCTCCTCGTTGACCAGGGTCCGGTAGGCCTTGTCCAGGGCACCCTCTGCGGGTGTCGCGGCTTGCTGCTCCATAGCGGTGGGCTGGCTCCTCATTGAAGCCTATGACGAAATCGTTGCCTTTTAAAGGTGATCTCGTCGAGGAGAGGCCATCCAGGCGCCTACACCGAGGCGGCTTGAAGGCTCACAGGGAGCAGGCCCGCCGGCGGCGCTGCCGCGGGCGGGCCAGGGGGAGGTGGATCGCTACTCGGCCGGCCGGAAGGCGACCTGCTGGACGAAGTCCACGTCGTTGCGGCAGTACGGCTTCTGCATGTCGCCGTAGCGCTCGACGTTGATGAAGCCGGCGTCCTCGAGCAGGTGGCTCAGGTAGTCCTGGCGCAGCGGGTACATGTTCAGGTGGAAGCGTGCGCCGTCGCCGAAGACGTACTCGAACTTGGCCAGCGTCCGGTGCAGCTCGACGGGGCCGACGTCCACGCCGTCGCCGGTGTAGCAGTAGGTGTGCTTCGAGCTGTAGCCGTTGTCGAGCATGTCGTCGTAGTTGCGCTGGTCGATGATCGCCATCCCGCCCGGGCGCAGGACGCGGTACATGGCGCGCAGCGCCGTACGCCGGTCCTCGTGATCGAACAGGTGGGTGAAGGAGTTGCCCAGGCAGACCAGGGCGTCGTACTGCTCCGTGCCCAGCGTCTTGTCCAGCTCCAGCCAGTCGGCCGCGCGGGCGTCGGCGAACTGGACGCCGTACTGCTGGGCGTTCTCGCGGGCCTTGGCGAGCATGTTCTCGGAGCCGTCCACCGCCGTGACCTCGAAGCCGGCCCTGGCCAGCGAGACGGCGTTAACGCCGGTACCGGCGGCAATATCGACCACCTTGCGGGCGCCGTGGGAGCCGATGAGGCGGTTGTAGAAGGCGCCCTCGCGAGCGAGGCGGGACGCCCAGCCGACGAGATCATCCCAGTAGTCGGCGAAGCTCGGGGTGTACTGCTGATACTGCTTACCGGTATTGGCGTTCAGGGCTTCAGTCATGGTGTGCCTTACCTATCGCTGCGAAGACCTTGGCAGTATGCCGGCCGGGGTGGAGACGGTACAGGGTCAGATCCTGCTATTCTATTGCGGTACAGTTTCCCGTGCCGTAGACCGCCATGGGTGAGCACCTCTACGAGCGCATCGCGGCGCGCATCGCGCAGCAGATCGAGCAGGGCACCTACGCCCCGGGGGATCGCCTCCCCGGCGTGCGGCGGCTGCGCCAGCAGCTCGGGGTGAGCATCGCCACCGTCGTCGCCGCCTGCGAGCTGCTCGTCCAGCGCGGCGTCCTCGAGGTCCGGCCGCGCTCGGGCTTCTTCGTCCGCGAGCCGGTCCGGCCGCTGCCGAGCACCGCCGAGCCGGATACCGAGGCCGAGGGGCCGAGCCTGGTCTCCGGCCAGGAGCGGGTCCTCGGACTGGTGCAGGCCCACAACGACCCGCGGGTGATCTCCTTCGGGGCGGCGGCGCCGCCGGCGGCGTTCCTGCCGACGAGCGCCCTCGACCGCTGCTTCGCCCGCGTGCGCCGGCGCCAGCGCGAGCGGGCGGCCGCCTACGACTTCCCCCCGGGCAGCGCGGAGCTGCGCACCCAGATCGCCCGGCGCATGGCCCACGCCGGCTGCACCCTCGGCCCCGACGACCTGGTCCTCACCGCCGGCTGCCAGGAGGCGCTGACGCTGAGCCTGCGCGCCGTGGCGGCGCCGGGGGACGTGGTCGCCATCGAGTCGCCTACCTTCTACGGCATCCTCCAGGCCATCGAGTCCCAGGGGATGCGGGCGCTGGAGATCGCCACCGACCCGGAGCACGGCATGGAGCCGGCGGCCCTGGAGCGCGCCCTGGGCCGCTGGCCCATCCGCGCCTGCGTGATGATGCCGAGCCTCGGCAACCCCCTCGGCCACCTGGCGCCTGAGGGGCGCAAGGCGGAGCTGGTGGGGCTCCTCCAGGCCCACGGCGTGCCGCTGATCGAGGACGACGTCTACGGCGAGCTGGCCTTCCACGGCCCGCGCCCCTGGGCGGCCAAGGCGTACGACACCGCCGGGGAGGTCCTCTACTGCAGCTCCTTCTCCAAGACCCTCGGCGCCGGGCTGCGCGTCGGCTGGGCGGCCCCGGGGCGCTACCGCGACCGGATCGCCTACCTCAAGTACGCCACCAGCCAGGCGGCGCCCACCCTGCCGACGCTGGCGGTGGCGGACTACCTGGCGCAGGGCGGCTACGACCGCTTCCTGCGCCGCGTCTGCCGCCAGTACGAGCGCCACGTGCAGTGGGTGCGGGGGCTCGTCCAGCGCTACTTCCCGGCAGGGACCCGGGTGACGCGCCCACGGGGCGGCTACGTGCTGTGGGTGGAGCTGCCCGCCGGCTGCGACGCCCTGGAGCTCCAGCGCCGGGCCCTGGCGGCGGGGATCAGCGTGGCGCCAGGCCCCATCTTCTCGCCTACCGGGCGCTACCCGCGCCACCTGCGCCTGAGCTGCGCGCAGCCCGATGCCCGGGCCGCCGACGCGGCCCTGGCGCGGCTCGGCGCCCTCGCCGCCGAGGAGGCGCACGGCGGCCGGCGCGCCTAGGCGCGCTACGGGCGGCGAGGGCACGCCGGCGGACCGGGTTGCCCCGTCCCTCCTACCAGGTCCTGGTGGGGTCAGGCGCTGTCCAGGAGCCGGGTGAGGGCAGCGAGCGCATCCTCGCAGGGCGCCTCGACCTTGAGGGTCAGCTCGTCGTCGGCCCGGGTGCGGCCGAGGTTGACGGCGGCGATCGGCAGGCCCAGACGGGCCGCCTCGCGCGCGAAGCGGTAGCCGGACCAGACCATGAGCGAGGAGCCGACGACCAGGAGCAGGTCCGCCGCCGCCAGGCGGGCGTAGGCCTCTGCCACCCGTTGCCGGGGGACGTTCTCGCCGAAGAAGACCACGTCCGGCTTGAGGATGCCGCCGCAGCGCGCGCAGCCCGGGATGCGGAAGCCCGCGGCGTCCGCCTCGCCGAGCTCGGCGTCGCCGTCCGGGCGCATGCTGCCGTCGGCGCGCCAGCCGGGGTTGAGGGCGGCGAGGCGCTCCTGAAGGGCGCCGCGCGCTAGCTGGGCGCCGCAGCTGCGGCAGACCACGCGGTGCAGGCTGCCGTGGAGCTCGATGACCGGCCCGCTGCCGGCGGCCTTGTGCAGGCCGTCGACGTTCTGGGTGATCAGGTCGTGGATGCGGCCGGCGCCCTGGAGCCTGGCGAGCAGGCGGTGGCTTGCCCCCGGTTGGGCCTCGGCCACCGTGGGCCAGCCGACGAAGCTGCGCGACCAGTAGCGGCGGCGCGCGGCCTCGCTGCCCAGGAAGGTCTGCAGCTGCATGGGCTGTGCCCGCTTCCAGCGCCCGCGCTGATCGCGGTAGTCGGGGATCCCGGAGCCGGTGCTGCACCCGGCGCCCGTGATCACGAGGGTGCGCCGGCTCTGCTGCAGCAGCTCGGCCAGGCGCTCGACCCCCTCGCGGGGTGGGTCCTGGCGGCGCGGCTCGGCAGCGGCTCGGTCATGATCCTTCTCGGCGGCATGCGCTTCGGCGACACCGGGTCCTTGGCCCGCACGGCGGGCCTCGGCTACGGTATCGCGCCATGGAAGAGCTGCAAGCCACACTCCAGCGCATCGACGGCCGGGGCTACAAGGCGTACAAGGACATCCAGGGCCGCCACGCCTTCCCCGGCCTCACCCTGATCGTCGACAAGGTCCAGGCCGACCCCTTCGCCGCGCCCTCGCGGCTGCGCGCGGTGGTCCCCTGGGAGCGTGCGGCGCTGCTCGAGGCGGCCCTGGCTAGCGCCGCGCGGCGCCAGGCGGCGCGGGACTACATCGCCCGGGTCTTCCGCCGCGCCGCCCGCGATAGCCAGGCGGTGCAGATCGACGCTGGGGCGCAGACCGTGCTCGACCGCAGCGCGGTGCTGTTCACCGATGCCGGCGTGGAGCTGCGCTTCACCGTGGCGCTGCCGGCGAAGGGGCGCACCATCCTCGGCCGCCAGGCGGCGGAGATCCTCTGCCGGCAGCTGCCGGAGATCGTCGCCGACGCGGCCCAGGCGTCACGGCTGGATACCGATGCCCTGCTGCGCCACTGCGCCGTGGTGGAGGACCAGCAGGCGCTGCGGGCCCAGCTCGCCGACCGGGGGCTGGTGGCCTTCGTCGCCGACGGCGCCATCCTGCCGCGGCGCTCCGGCGTCGACGACCGGCCGCTCGCCGACGCCATCCCCTTCGAGGCGCCCGCCTCCCTGCGGGTCACCCTGGAGGCGCCCAATGCCGGCGCGGTGACGGGCATGGGGGTGCCGCAGGGGATCACCCTGATCGTCGGCGGCGGCTTCCACGGCAAGTCCACCCTGCTCAACGCCCTGGAGCTGGGGGTCTACGACCACGTCCCCGGCGACGGCCGGGACGCCGTGGTTACCGTCGAGGACGCCGCCAAGATCCGCGCCGAGGACGGCCGTGCCGTCCACGAGGTGGACCTGTCGCCGTATATCGCCGAGCTGCCCTTCGGCAAGTCGACCCGCGCCTTCACCACGGAGCTCGCCTCGGGGTCCACCAGCCAGGCCGCCAGCCTCCAGGAGGCGCTGGAGGCCGGGGCGCGCACCCTGGTGGTGGACGAGGACACCTCGGCGACCAACTTCATGATCCGTGACCGCCGCATGCAGGCCCTGGTGGCGCGCGAGGCGGAGCCGATCACGCCGCTGGTGGATCGCATCGCCGAGCTGCGCGACCGCCACGGCGTCGCCACGGTGCTGGTCATGGGCGGCTCGGGGGACTACCTGGACTGCGCCGACACGGTCATCCAGATGCACGAGTACAGCCCCGTCGATGTCACCGACCGGGCCCGGGAGGTGGCCGCGGCGTACGCCACCGGCCGCCGGGCCGAGGCGCGCGATGCGCTGGCCCTGCCGCCGGTCCGGCGCCTCGACCGCGGCTCGGTGCGCACCGAGGTCAAGCCGGGCAAGCGCAAGGTCCAGGCCCGGGGCCGCGACGCCCTGGTAGTGGGCAAGGAGACCGTGGACCTGCGCGCCGTGGAGCAGGTCGCCGATGCCGCCCAGGTCCGCGCCATCGGCGTCCTCCTCGAGCGCTTGGCCGGCGGCGGCGCCCTGGACGATCCGCCGGCCTGGGTCCGGGCGGAGCTGGAGCGCGCCTGGGAGGCGCTGCTGGCGCGTCCGGACGGGGACGCGGCGCGGCCGCGGACGCTGGAGGTGATGGCGGCCCTCAACCGCCTGCGCGGTGCGCGCTTCAGCGGCGGCGAGGGCTGAGACGGGGAGGTAGCGGACCCTGCTCCGGCTGTTCCGGCCGTGCACAGGCGTAGTATAGCCGCCGGGGCCGCCACCCTTGGGCGGCGGCCCCGGCGGCCTGCTGAGGCTCCGGGGCGGGGCCCGGTGCGTCTACTTGTTGCCCTCGCAGGTGTTCATCCCGAACGGCATATAGGCCGGGCACACCCCGACCGCCGCCGTCGCCAGCGGGATCAGGCCGATCCAGCCCCAGGCCGTCTGCGGGCCGACGAAGGCCAGGGCGATTAGGACGAGGCCTACTACGGCGCGGATGGCGCGATCGTTCGTGCCCATGTTCTTGGTCAGATCCATCTCAGCACCTCCTTTCCAGTGCGCGTCTAGATCATTCAATAGTATGGCACATCAATAGGCGCTCTGCCGTAGCAGGTGATCCACCCAGGCGCCGGTGAGCCGATCCAGCAGCCGGTTCTGCTGCTGCCGGGCGCTGAGGTTCGCCAGGTCGATCCAGTCCAGCGGCTGGTCCTGCTCGGCGCAGGCGAACACGGCCTGGGTGCGCTCGCCGGTCTCCGGGTCCACCTGCCACTGCAGGCACTGGGCGCAGACCCCCTTGAGCATGCACTGCATGGGGCTGCCCACAGTGCCCACCGCCTCCAGGTGGTCGGGGAAGTAGCCGGCCAGGCGGCCGTGGAGCGCCTCCTGGAAGCCGCGCAGCAGCCCGGTGCCGCCGATCACCATCACCCGGTCCACCTCGCCCAGGGCCACGGCCGGCCGCTCGGGGGCAATCTCGCCGTCGCCGTAGCGGCGCACCACGTCCACCATGTCGGCGCTGATCACCGCTGCATCCTGGGGCCGGCGCGGCGGGAAGCCGGGCTCACGGGCCGTGGCCCAGACGATCTGGTCGGCGCCGGCCTCCAGCTCGTCCGGGTGGTCGATCTCCTCGGCGTCGCCGAAGGCGGCGATGTACAGGACCCGGTTGCCGGCCTCGCGCAGGGCGGAGCCGATGTCGTGCATCACCGCCGCGCCCCAGCGCCCGGCGACGACCATGACGGTGCGCCCCTCGGGGATGTCGGTGGCGGCGCCGGTGGGGCCCATCAGCACCAGGGGATCGCCGGGCCGCAGCCGGGCGGCGATCCGCGGGGCGGCGCCCCACTGCAGGAGCATCAGGCGGATGCAGTCGCCATCGATGCCGGTCCCGGAGACGGTCATCAGGGGCACCTGCAGGCGCGTCCCGTGGACGACGGGGCTGGCGCTCTCGAAGGTCTGCAGGCGGAAGAATTGCCCGGGGCGGAAGCGCGCCGCCGCCATGGGGGCTCGTACCCAGACCTCCGCCACCGCCGGGCTCGGCTGCTCCACGGAGACGACCCGCGGCGTCAGCCGCGCGGCGAGGTTGTCCAGGAAGGCGCGGGCCTTGCGCCCCGGGCGGGTGGGCAGCTCCCGCAGGGCGTGGAGGACCTCCGGGTAGCTGCGCTGCGCCGAGGCGATCGCCTGGACCACGCTGCCGGCGAAGGCCGGGTGGGTGTCACCGAGGAAGGTCACCGTGCGCTTGTGGTACTGGTAGGAGGTGAACGGCCCGATCTCCGGCGCCTTGCAGTGCTCTGCCGGGGCGACGGGCTGCAGCCCGTTGCGGTGGTAGCTGTGGGGGCGGTAGTGGGTGCCCGCCAGCCGCAGGCTGCCCGGGTGCTCGTGGGCGTAGATGGTGTTCGGCACCGTGCCGGCGGCGACGAAGACCGCCCGCGCCGGCAGCTCCTGCTCGCGGCCGGTGGCGTACCAGCGCCCGCCCGCGTGGCGCATGCGCCGGAAGACCACCGAGGCGGCGTGCCCGTAGCCGTCCAGGCGCACGTGCAGCGGCTCCAGGCCCTCGGCGTAGAAGATCCCCTC
>CAJXKI010000069.1 GCA_913055765.1 uncultured Ectothiorhodospiraceae bacterium | reverse complement strand
CCCGCAGCAGCAGGCGCTCGTCCGCCGCCACCTCCTCCGGCGGCCCGGAGGCGAGCACCGAGCGGTTGAAGAGCACCACCCGGTCGGCGTTGCGGCGCGCCCCGGCGATGTCGTGGGTGACCAGCAGCACGGTCCGCCCGGCCGCGCGCAGCTCCCGCAGCACGCCGAAGATCAGCGCCTCGCTGTCGCGGTCCACGCCCACCAGCGGCTCGTCGAGCAGCAGCAGCCGCGCCTCCTGCGCCAGGGCCCGGGCGAGGAGGATGCGCTTCTTCTGCCCGCCGGACAGCTCGCTGATGTGGCGGTCGGCCAGCTCGGCCATCCCCGTGGCGTACAGGGCGCGCGCCACCGCCTGGTGGTGCTCGCCGCCGAGCAGCGCCCGGGGCAGCCAGCGGCGCACCCCGCCCTGGCGGCGCAGCGCCGGGTAGCGCGCGGAGAAGACCAGGTCGCGGACCGAGGCGGGGAAGTCCCAGTCCAGGGTCTCGTGCTGCGGCATGTAGGCGATGGCCCCGCTGCGCCGGGCGGCCTGGGGCTGCTGGCCGGTAACCCGTATGCCGCCGCGGCGCGGCCGCATCAGGCCCATGATGAGCTTGAGCAGGGTGGACTTGCCGGCGCCGTTGGGGCCGATCAGGGCCACCAGCTCGCCGCTGGGGATGGTCAGCTCCGCGCCGGCGACCGCGTCCACGCCGTGGTAGCCGGCGTAGAGGCCGTGGGCCTCGATCGCCGGAACCACGGTGACGCCGCCTGCACCGTGTGCAGCCGCTGCGCTGCGGTACGCCAAATCCGCCTCGTCCTCAGTCCGCACCCAGCGCCCTTGCGATCGTCTCGGCATTGTGGCGCATCAGGCTCAGGTAGTCCGCCGCCGGGCCCTCGGGGCCGCTGAGGGAGTCCACGTACAGCGGACCCGCCACGGCCAGGCCCGTCCCCTCGGCCACTGAGCGCACGTAGCGCTCGGGGACGGTGCTCTCCCAGAAGACCGCGCCCGGGTCGCGCTCGCGGACCCGGTCGACGATGCGCATGATCTGCCGCGGCGAGCCGCCTCGCTCGGTGTTCGTCCCCCAGATGCCGTCGTGCTCCAGGCCGTAGGCGGCAGCGAAGTACGGGAAGGCGGCCTCGGTGGTGACCAGGAAGCGGCTCGCCTCCGGGAGGGCCGCCAGGGTCGCCGCGATCTCCTCGTGCAGGGCGGTGAGCGCCTCGCGGTAGTCTGCCGCGTTGGCCGCGTAGGCCTCGGCCCCCGCCGGATCCTGGTCGCTGAGGGCCTCGCGGATCACCTCGACGTAGGCCGCCGCGGCGCGCGGGTCCAGCCACAGGTGCGGATCCGGGTCACCGGCGAGGTCGCCGGACTGGATGGGCCGGGTCGCGTAGCCGCTCTCCTCGGCCACCGGGATGACGGGGACGTCGTCATCGACGGTGGCGCGTACCTGGTCCATCCACTGCTCGAGGTTGTAGCCGTTGTAGAGGACCACGTCGGCCTCGGCGAGGATCCGGAAATCCCGCGGCTTGAGCTCCCACTCGTGGACCTCGGCGCCGACGGGGGTAACGGACTGGACCTCGGCCCGCTCGCCGGCGACCGCCTCGGCGAGATCGGCGAGGACCGTGAAGGTCGCCGCCACGCGGACCTCCTCGCCCTGCCCGGCCCCCGCCTGCGCGGCGGCCAGGGCGGGGAGGCACGCCAGCGTTGCGGCCAGCGCTCGGGCGAGGCGTCCCGGCCATCCCCGTCGGCCGCCACCGTGCGCAGCGGCCTCTTCGCGCTTGCCTGCGTATGCCATGCGGCTCAGTCTCCCTCCTACGGTCGCTGTCGTCCAGGTACGCGGGGTGTGCCGCCTCCCGCGCAGCAGCCTCACTGGCCGTCCCGCGGCGGATGGACGAGGCGCCACGCTGGTTAGGCCTGCTGCAGCATAATTTTAAGGATTCTAATAATTATTCTCAAGAACTGGCGCAGCACACCCCTCTGCGGCCTGGCGCGGCCGTCACGCCCGGCCGCGCTGCCGATGGGCCCAGGCCAGCGCCTGCCGGGTCGCCGCGTCGGCCGTCGCCGGCGGCTCCGCCTCACCCCGGGCGGCCGGGATGAGCCCCTTGGCGACCTGCTTGCCGAGCTCCACGCCCCACTGATCGAAGGGGTTGACGCCCCAGATGCTCGCCTGGACGAAGACCCGATGCTCGTGGAGGGCGATGAGCCGCCCCAGGGTCCGGGCGTCGAGCCGCCGGAAGAGGAGCAGGGTCACCGGCCGCCCCCCCTCGTAGGCGTGGTGCGCGGCTGCCGCGCCCTCGCCCGCCGGCGCCTGGCCGTGGGCCAAGGCCTGGGCCTGGCCGAGGGCGTTGGCCAGCGTCAGACCCCGGTGATCGGCGGGCAGCTCGGCCTCGTCGACGGGCACCAGGAGCTCGGCGATCACCCGCCCGGTGCCCTGATGCAGCCACTGGAAGAAGGAGTGCTGGGCGTTGTTGCCGATCTCCCCCCAGAGGCTAGTCCCCGTGGGGTAGGTCACCGGCTCGCCGTCGCGGGTGACGGACTTGCCCAAGCTCTCCATGTCCAGCTGCTGGAGGTAGGCCGGCAGCCGCCGCAGCCCCGGATGGTACGGCAGCACCACGTGGCCGCTCACGCTGCCCAGGCCGATCTGCCAGACGCCGAGCAGGCCGAGCATCACTGGGATGTTCTCAGCCAGCGGCGCCTCGCGGAAGTGGCGGTCCACCTCCCGCATCCCGGCCTGCAGCTCGCGGAAGCGCTCCATGCCTACGGCGGCCGCCAGCGGCAGCCCCATGGCCGAGGGCAGCGAGTAGCGCCCGCCGACCCAGGGCCAGATGCGGAAGCGCCGCTCCTCGGGCAGGCCGAAGCGGGCCATGGCGCCGTCGTCCGCCGAGATCCCGGCGAACTGCTCCGGCACGTCGCGGCCAGCCTCCGCCGCCAGCCAGGCCCAGGCGGTACGGGCGTTGGTCAGCGTCTCCAGGGTGGTGAACGACTTGGAGGCGACGCAGAAGAGGGTCGCCGCCGGGTCGATGCGCTGCCACACGGCGGCGAGCTCGCGGCCGTCGACGCCGGAGACGGTGTGCAGCTGCAGCGGCTCGTCGCCGCGCGCCAGCGCCTCGTGGGCCATGGTCACGCCGGCCTCGGAGCCGCCGATGCCGATGTTCACCACGTGCCGGATAGGCCGGCCGTCGTAGCCGCACACCTCGCCGGCGCGCAGGGCCTCGACGAGGGCCGCCATGCGCTCGAGCTCGCCGTGGACCTGGGGGATCACATCCACACCGTCCACCACGACGGACTCCTCCGGGCCGCTGCGCAGGGCCGTGTGCAGGGCCGGCCGGCCCTCGGACTCGTTGACCACCGCGCCGGCGAAGAGCGCCTCGATGCGCTCGGGCACGCCGCGCTCGCGGGCGAGCCCCAGGAGGCGGTCGCGGGTGGTGTCGGTGAGCGGGTGGCGGGAGAAGTCGACGAGCAGGTCGCCGAGGGCGAGGCTGTAGCGCTCGGCGCGCCCCGGATCGTCACGCAGCAGGGCGCCGCCGTGGGCCTGCGCTGCGTCCCTGGCGAGCGCCCGCCAGACGGGTGATCGCGTCAGCACGGCAGACATCGTCCCTCCTTCACTCGCTCGAGGCCGCTCTCCGCCCCGCTGGGGCACAGACACCCGCCGCCCCGCAGCCCCTAGGCCAGGGGCCGGCGGATGCTCTCCCCCCGGCCCATGCCGTAGTAGGTGAAGCCCAGCGAGGCCATCACCGACGGCGGATACACGTTGCGGCCGTCGAAGATCAGGGGCTGGCGCAAGGCGTCGCGGATGCGCTCGAAGTCCGGGCTGCGGAAGACGGGCCACTCGGTGCAGACCACCAGCGCATCAGCGTCCTCGACGGCGTCGTAGGGGGTGTCGCAGAGCACCAGGTCGTCGCGCTCGCCGTAGAGGTGCTCCGCCTCGTCCATGGCCTCCGGGTCGTAGGCCTGGACGCTGGCGCCGGCCTCCCAGAGCGCCTCCATGACGGCGCGGCTCGGCGCCTCGCGCATGTCGTCGGTGCTCGGCTTGAAGGCCAGCCCCCACAGGGCGAAGGTCCGGCCGCTCAGGTCGCCGTCGAAGTGGTCGTGGATGCGGGCGGCGAGCACCTGCTTCTGCCGGGCGTTGACGTGCTCCACCGCCTCGAGCAGATCCGGCCGGAAGCCGTGCTCGTGGGCGGTGCGGGTCAGCGCCTTGACGTCCTTGGGGAAGCAGGAGCCGCCGTAGCCGCAGCCGGGGTAGATGAAGGCGTAGCCGATGCGCGGGTCGGAGCCCATGCCGACGCGCACCTGCTCGATATCCGCCCCCAGGCGCTCGGCGAGGCTGGAGAGCTCGTTCATGAAGCTGATCTTGGTCGCCAGCATGGCGTTGCAGGCGTACTTGGCCAGCTCCGCCGACCGGACATCCATGCTGATCAGCCGGTCGTGGCTGCGGTTGAAGGGCGCGTAGAGCGCCCTCATCAGCTCATCGGTACGCGGATTGTCGGTGCCGACGATGATCCGGTCCGGCTTGACGAAGTCGTCGATGGCCGCCCCCTCCTTGAGGAACTCGGGGTTGGAGACGACGTCGTAGTCGACCGACTCGCCGCGGGCGGCCAGCTCCTCGTCCACGGCGGCGCGAACCTGATCAGCCGTGCCGACCGGCACCGTGGACTTGTCCACGATGATCCGGTAGTCGCCCATGTGCTGGCCGATGCTGCGCGCCACCGAGAGGACGTGGCTCAGATCCGCCGAGCCGTCCTCGTCGGAGGGCGTGCCCACGGCGATGAACTGGAACAGCCCGTGGCGCACCCCCTCGGCGGGATCCGTGGTAAAGCGCAGCCGCCCCTCCTCGTGGTTGAAGGCCAGCATGTCGTCCAGGCCGGGCTCGTAGATCGGCACCTCGCCACGGCGCAGCTGCTCCACGCGCTCGGCGTCGATGTCGACGCACACCACGTCGTTGCCGGCATCGGCGAAGCAGGCCCCCGTCACCAGCCCCACGTAGCCGCTCCCGAAGATCGTGACCCTCATTGCCTGACTCCCCTTCCTCGAGCAGGTCCGCCTAGACCCCGTAGAAATCCCGGTACCACGCCACGAAGCGGGGCACCCCCTCCGCGATGGAGACCTGCGGCACCCAGCCCGTGGCGTCGGCCAGCTCGTCGATGTCCGCGTAGGTCTCGGCGACATCGCCGGGCTGCATAGGCAGCTCGCGGCGCTCGGCCCGGCGCCCGCAGGCCTCCTCCAGGGTGGCGATGAAGTCCTCCAGCGCCACCGGCTGGTTGTTGCCGATGTTATAGATCCGGTACGGCGCCGTGCTGCGCGCCGGATCGGGGGCATTGGTGTCGAAGCCCGGATCCGGCCCCGGCACGGTGTCCATGACCCGGACCACCCCCTCGACGATATCGTCGATGTAGGTAAAGTCCCGGCGCATGCGGCCGTAGTTGTATACCTCGATGGGCTCGCCGGCGAGGATCGCCCGCGTGAACTTGAACGGCGCCATATCCGGCCGCCCCCAGGGCCCGTAGACCGTGAAGAAGCGCAGCCCCGTCACCGGCAGGCGGTAGAGGTGGGCGTAGGTGTGCGCCATGAGCTCGTTGGACTTCTTGGTCGCCGCGTAGAGCGAGAGCGGGTGGTCCACGTTGTCGTGGACGGAGAACGGCATGCGCGTGTTGGCGCCGTAGACCGAGCTCGAGGAGGCGAAGACCAGGTGCCCGACGTCGTGGTGGCGGCAGCCCTCCAGGATATTGCCGAAGCCCACCAGGTTGCTGTCGATGTAGGCGCGCGGGTTCTCCAGGGAGTAGCGCACCCCGGCCTGGGCGGCCATGTGGAGGACCCGGTCGAAGCGCCCGTCGCGGAAGACGGCGTCGATGCCGTCGGCGTCGCCCAGGTCCATCTGCACGAAGTGGAAGTGGAGGCCGCCGCCCCCGCCGCGGCGCAGCGCCTCGAGGCGCGCCTGCTTGAGGCTGACGTCGTAGTAGGCGCTGAGGTTGTCGACGCCGACGACCTCGTGGCCCGCATCGAGCAGCCGCCGGGCCAGGTGCATGCCGATGAAGCCGGCCACGCCGGTGACAAGGATGCGCACGGGTAGGCGCCCTCCCGCTCAGTGCTCCCGCTGAAACGGCCTCAAGCCTAAACGAGCGGCGGGGGAGCGTACAGGGCCGGCGCCTGCATCGCAGGCCAGCGGCCCGCGCCCGGGGGCGCGGGCCGCTGAGGCCGCGGGTGCGGCGCCCGGGCGGCGGGGGATCAGCGCTCGTAGACGCCGACGATGCGGTTCATACCGAGGATGTGCGGCTCGGCCCTGTCCAGGAACTGCCACAGGGTCAGGCCGGGCTCCAGGCCCAGCTGCTGGTCCAGGGCGAGGACCCAGAAGTAGTACTGGTGGGGCCCGTGCCCCTCCGGCGGATTCGGCCCGCCGTAGCCGGTGCTGCCGAAGTCCGTGACGCCCGCCGTACCTTCCTCGGTCCCCTCCGCCAGGCCGCTGATGGTGCCCGGCAGGTCGTAGAGGACCCAGTGGACGAAGCCGTAGACGCCCGGCTTGACCAGCGGCGCGTCCGGGTCGTGGCACATGACGGCGAAGGCCTGCGTCCCCGCCGGGGCGCCGGACCAGGCCAGCGGAGGCGAGAGGTTGTCGCCCTCGACGGCGTAGCGGGCCGGCATGCGGCCCAGCGTCTCGAAGCCGCTGCTCGTGACCTGCATGTCCGAGAGTGCAAAGCCCATACGGACCCTCCTTCGGCTGGCGTGTAGGGATGGATATACCCTACCTTGCCAGAAAGCCTCGAGGGTTGTCGCAGGCGATGCACCGCCCCATCCACCGCATCCGCTGGCTCCTTCCCCTGGCCCTGGCCGCTGCCCTCTGGGCGGCCACGCAGGCCTGCGCGGGCGTGGCGGAGATGCCCAAGGGGACCCTCCTCGTCGACGGCGAGCCGGTAGCGGCCCGCATCGCCGGCACGCCGGCGGCCCGGGCCCAGGGCTTCCAGCACGCCACCGAGGCGCAGATCCAGTCGGAGGCCATCTACTTCACCTGGGAGGAGCCGCGGCGGCCGCGCTTCCACATGCGCAACGTCGCCGCGCCCTTGGCGATCGCCTGGATCGACCCGGCGGGCGTGGTCATCGGGATCGAGCGCATGACGCCCGGGGAGTCCGGCTACCAGCCGACGGCGCCAGTCGGGGCGGCGCTCGAGCTAGCCCCGAGGGCTGCCGAGCGCCTAGGGCTGTCCCCGGGCAGCCGGGTCCGGCTGATCCCGTAGCGCCCCTGGCCTAGGCCGCGGCCCGCCAGCGACGCCCGGAGCGCGCTCGAGCCGCCCCGACTGCCATAGCCGCACCCTGCAGGCAAAGGCCCGCTCGATGCGGGCCCTCAGGCGTCAAGGTGCGGCACCACCCGCCCTCGGCGGGTCAGAACGGGATGTCGTCGTCGAAGTCGGCCGGCGCCTCCTGCGCGCCGCCGCTATGGCCGCCATCGCCGGCCGGAGCCGAGGCCGCCGGCTGCTGCGAGGCGCCGCCCATGGGCGCGCCGGCGCCGCCCTCGCCACCGCCGGCACCACGGCTGTCGAGCATCTGCATGTCGTTGGCGACGATCTCCGTGGTGTAGCGGTCCTGGCCGCTCTGGTCCTGCCACTTGCGGGTCTGCAGGCGCCCCTCGATGTAGATCTTGCTGCCCTTGCGCAGGTACTCGCCGGCGATCTCGCCCAGGCGGTTGAACATCACCACCCGGTGCCACTCGGTGCGCTCCTGCTGCTCGCCGGTCTGGCGGTCGCGCCAGGTATCCGACGTGGCCAGGGCGAGGTTCGCCACGGCGCTGCCGGACGCGGTATACCGCACCTCGGGATCCCTCCCCAGGTTGCCGATCAGGATGACCTTGTTCACGCCTCTGCTGGCCATGGCCGCGCTCCTCTGTCGTGTCGCTGGCTTCGCTGGGACGGGGGGACGATCCGCAGGGGCGCGGCGCCTCCGCTGTGCCGCCCCCCAAGATGCCCTCAATGTAAAGGTTTTGCCGGCCCGGCGAAACCGAGGCCCACCGCGGCGCGGTCGTGGCCAAAGCCTGACACGCCACGCCCAAGGCGGTACCGTGGAGGATTACCCCGCTCCAACGGCTCGGCATCGGCATGGATCAGATCCGCATCCGCGGCGCGCGGACCCACAACCTCGACGAGATCGACATCGACATCCCCCGCAACCGCCTGGTCGTGGTCACCGGGCCGTCCGGCTCGGGCAAGTCCTCGCTGGCCTTCGACACCCTCTACGCCGAGGGGCAGCGGCGCTACGTCGAGTCGCTGTCGGCCTACGCCCGGCAGTTCCTGTCCATGATGGACAAGCCCGACGCCGACCACATCGAGGGGCTGTCGCCGGCGATCTCGGTGGAGCAGCGCGCCGCCTCGCACAACCCGCGCTCGACGGTGGGCACGGTCACCGAGATCCACGACTACCTGCGGCTGCTCTTCGCCCGCGCCGGGACGCCCTACTGCCCGGAGCACGGCATCGCGCTGGAGGCGAGCACCGTCTCGGAGATGGTCGACCGCATCCTCGCCGAGCCGGAGGGGACGAAGATGATGCTCCTCGCCCCGGTGGTCGACGCCGAGCCCGGGGATCACCAGCGCACCCTCGATCAGCTGCGCAGCCACGGCTACATCCGCGCCCGGATCGACGGCCAGGTAGCGGAGCTCGATGATCCGCCGCGGCTCGACCCCGGGGGCGTCCACGACATCGAGGTGGTGATCGACCGCTTCCGGGTCCGCGCCGACCTCAGCGAGCGCCTCGCCGACTCCATGGAGACGGCCCTGCGCGTCGGCGAGGGCACCGTGCGCGCCGCGTGGCTGGACGAGCCGGAGCGCGAGCCGCTGGCCTTCTCCTCGCAGCACGCCTGCCCGGCCTGCGGCCACACCGTGGCGCCGCTGGAGCCGCGGATGTTCTCCTTCAACAACCCGGAGGGGACCTGCCCCACCTGCGACGGGCTGGGCACCGAGGCCTTCTTCGACCCGGAGCGCGTGGTCAGCCGCCCCCAGCTGACCCCCGCCGAGGGCGCCATCCGCGGCTGGGACCGGCGCAACCTCCACTACCACGCCATCCTCCAGGGGCTGGCCGAGCACTACGGCTTCAGCCTGGATACCCCCTGGGAGGAGCTGGACGAGCGCACCCGGCGGTGCATCCTCTACGGCTCCGGCGACGAGGAGATCACCTTCCGCTACCCCGGCCGCAGCGGCGACACCGTCTGCAGCCACCCCTTCGAGGGCGTCATCCCCAGCCTGGAGCGGCGCTACCGCGAGGCGGAGTCCGCCACCGTGCGCGAGGAGCTCGGCCGCTTCATGGCCCAGCGCACCTGCCCGGCTTGCGGGGGCGGGCGACTGAACCGGCGCGCCCGCAGCGTGGCGGTGGCGGGCTGGACCCTGCCGGAGATCGCCGCCCTGCCCATCCACCGGGCCCGGGCGCTGGCCGAGGGCATCGAGCTGCCGGGCGCGCGCGGCGAGATCGCCCGGCCCATCCTGGCGGAGATCCACCAGCGCCTCGGCTTCCTGGCCGACGTGGGCCTCGGCTACCTGACCCTCGACCGCGCCGCGGAGACCCTCTCCGGCGGCGAGGCGCAGCGCATCCGCCTGGCGAGCCAGATCGGCGCCGGCCTGGT
>CAJXKI010000068.1 GCA_913055765.1 uncultured Ectothiorhodospiraceae bacterium | reverse complement strand
TCGAAGTTGCGCCGCAGCTGCGAGGCGTTGGCCGCCTCGCGCATCAGGTCGAGCTCGTCGTAGAGGTTCTTCTCGAACTCGCGGATCACCTCCACCGGGTGCAGGCGCCGGACGTCGGGGACGTAGCGCTCGGCGAGCCAGGCCGCGGTGTGCAGCAGGTCCAGGTCGCGGCGGATGATCGCCGGGATCCCCGGCCGGACCACCTTGACCACCACCTCCGTGCCGTCGTGGAGCTGGGCGCTGTGGACCTGGGCGATGGAGGCGGAGGCGAGGGGCGTATCGTCGAAGTGGGCGAAGACCTCCTCGATGGCGCAGCCGTAGGTGCGCTCCACGATGCGCCGGGCGTCCTCGTGGGGGAAGGGCGGCACACGGTCCTGGAGGCGCGCCAGCTCCGAGGCGACATCGGGGGGGAGCAGGTCCTGGCGGGTGGAGAGGATCTGGCCGAGCTTGACGAAGATGGGGCCGAGCTCCTCCAGGGCGCGGCGGACCCGGACGCCGCGGGGGACCTTGCGCCGGACCCAGCGCCACGGCATGAAGATGACCAAAAAGCGCAGCGGCCGGAACATCGGCGCCGCGAGGACGACGTCGTCGACGCCGTTGCGCAGCATGACCAGCTGGATCCGGACCAGGCGCAGGATCCGGCGCGGTCCGATCATCGCCCGCCCCGCTCCAGCCGCTGCACACGGGCCGCCAGGCGGTCGGTGTCGGCGCGCAGCCGGTCGACCTCGTCGAGGAACGCGTGCACCCGGGCCGGCTCCGCGAGCAGCCCCGACTCCTCGGTGAGCCACTCGCCGAGATCCCGCGCTCCCCGGGCGCCGCTGTCCCGGAGCCAGCGCCCGGTGCCGCGCAGGGCCGTGGCGCCCCAGTGCCCGGCGGTATCGCCGAGCAGGCGCGTCAGCGGCTTCTCCCAGTCGGGGCGCAGGCCGCTGAGCAGGTCGCGCAGGTGCTGCGCTACGGCCACCTCGCCGTGGATGCGGAAGCGGCCGACGGCCTCGCTGCCGCCCTCCATGAGCAGCGAGCGCAGCGCCTCCCGGGTGGCGCCGAGCTCGGCGTCCACCTCGGCCTCGGGCATGCCCTCCCCGCAGAGCGCCACGCCGTCGGCGGTAAAGCGCACCACGACCTCGGGGAGGCCCTCCACGATCAACCGCACCCGCCGCCCGGCGAGCGGCTCGAGCAGCTCGCCGGCATCCGGGTCGAGGTGGATGAGCCGGTTGAGGAGGGTGTCGAGCATCGCCGCAGCCGCCTCAGTAGGCCCAGCCGGTGTGGATGGCGGCCACGCCGGCGGTCAGCAGGGTGTAGTCGCAGTCCTCGAAGCCGGCGTCCTCCATCATGCCCTTGAGCGTCGAGGCCTCGGGGTGCATGCGGATGGACTCCGCGAGGTAGCGGTAGCTCTCCGCGTCGTTGACCACCAGCCTGCCCATCATGGGCATGAGGCGGAAGGAGTAGAGGTCGTAGAGCGGCCGCAGGGCAGGGACGTAGACGTGGGAGAACTCCAGGATCACCGCCCGCCCGCCGGGGCGCAGGATGCGGCGCATCTCCGCCAGGGCGTTCTCCTTGCGGGTGACGTTGCGCAGGCCGAAGCCGATGGTCACCCGGTCGAACGAGGCGTCGGGGAAGGGCAGCTCCTCGGCGTCGGCGAGGACGTAGTCGGCCTGGGCGCCGACACCCTGGTCGATGAGCCGATCGCGGCCGCGGACGAGCATCGACAGGTTGATGTCGCTCAGCACCGCCTGCCCGTCGGCGCCGAGCGCCGGCATCGCCAGGCTGGCCAGGTCGCCGGTCCCGCCGGCGAGGTCCAGCAGCCGCAGGCCGGGCCGCAGCTTGGCGTGGTGGATGGCCTGGCGCTTCCAGAGCCGGTGCAGGCCGGCGGACATCAGGTCGTTCATCAGGTCGTAGCGGTCCGCCACCGAGTCGAATACGGAGGCGACCCGCTCGGCCTTCTCCTCCAGCGGGACCTCGCGGTAGCCGAAGTGGGTGGTCTTGTCCTCGCTCACGCTATCCTCTCCTCCCCGCCCGGGGGTTGTCTCTGCGCGCCGGCCCTAGAGGATATACCGGCTCAGGTCCTCGTCATCGGCCAGCTCGCCCAGGTGCCGATCCACGTAGGCCGCATCCACTGTGCGGGTCTCGCCGCTGTGGTCGGCAGCCTCGTAGGAGAGCTGCTCCAGGAGCCGCTCCATGACCGTGTGCAGGCGGCGGGCGCCGATATTCTCGGTGCGCTCGTTGACCTGCCGGGCCACCTCGGCGATGCGCCGTACGCCGTCGTCGGTGAACTCGAGGGCCAGCTCCTCGGCCCGCATCAGCGCCTGGTACTGCGCCACCAGGGAGCTGCTCGGCTCGGTGAGGATGCGCACGAACTCCTCGGTGCCCAGGGCGTCGAGCTCGACGCGGATGGGCAGGCGGCCCTGGAGCTCGGGGATCAGGTCCGAGGGCTTGGCCTCGTGGAAGGCGCCCGAGGCGATGAACAGGATGTGGTCGGTACGCACCATGCCGTGCTTGGTGGAGACGGTGGCGCCCTCGACCAGCGGCAGCAGGTCGCGCTGCACCCCCTCGCGGGAGATGTCGCCGCCGCCGCTCTGCTCGGCGCGCTTGGTGACCTTGTCGACCTCGTCGAGGAAGACGATGCCCTGCTCCTCCACCCGCTGGATGGCCTCGGACTTGATCTCCTCCTCGTTGATCAGCTTGGCCGCCTCCTCGTCGAGCAGGACCCGCCTGGCCTCGGCGAGCGGCAGCTTACGCCGCTGCGTCTGCTGCTGCCCGAGGCTGCGGAACAGGCCCTGGAGCTGGTTGGACATCTCCTCCATGCCCGGCGGCGCCGAGATGTCCATGCCGGAGCCGCCGCCCTGGACCTCGATCTCCACCTCGCGATCGTCGAGCTCGCCGTTGCGGATCTTCTTCCGGAACTTCTCCCGCGTGGAGCTGGAGGCCTCGGTGCCCTGCTCGCCGCTGCTCGGGCCGGGCAGCAGGGTATCGAGCAGGCGCTCCTCCACGGCGCGCTCCGCCTTGGGGCGCATCCGCTCCATGGCCTCCTCGCGGACCAGGCCCAGGGCCAGATCGGTCAGGTCGCGGACGATGGACTCCACGTCGCGGCCCACGTAGCCCACCTCAGTGAACTTGGTGGCCTCGACCTTGATGAACGGCGCCCGCGCCAGGCGCGCCAGGCGCCGGGCGATCTCCGTCTTGCCGACACCGGTCGGGCCGATCATGAGGATGTTCTTGGGCGTGATCTCGCTGCGCAGCGGCTCCGCCACCTGCATGCGCCGCCAGCGGTTGCGCAGGGCGATGGCTACGGCGCGCTTCGCCTCGGCCTGGCCGATGATGTGCTGGTCCAGCTCCTGGACGATCTCGCGCGGGGTCATCGTGGCTTCCGACATGTCACGTCTCCTCGGGGCTGGCGTCGGGCAGGGTCTCCACGGTGATCTGCCGGTTGGTGTAGACGCAGATATCGCCGGCGATCTCCAGGGCCTGCCGGGTGATCTCCGAGGCGGACAGCTCCGTGGACGCCAGCAGGGCGCGCCCGGCGGCCTGGGCGTACGGCCCCCCGGAGCCGACCGCCATCAGCTCGTGCTCGGGCTCGATGACGTCGCCGGTGCCCGACAGGGTGAGCACCGTCTCGGTGTCCGCGACCACGAGCAGCGCCTCGAGGCGGCGCAGCATGCGATCCGAGCGCCACTCCTTGGCCAGCTCCACGGCGGAGCGGGCGAGCTGGCCGTGGTGCTTCTCGAGCTGGCCCTCGAAGCGCTCGAAGAGCGTGAAGGCGTCGGCGGTGGCCCCGGCGAAGCCGGCGAGCACACGGCCGTGGTAGAGCCGGCGCACCTTGCGCGCATTGCCCTTGAGGACGGTGTTGCCGAGGCTGACCTGCCCGTCGCCGCCGACAGCGACCTGCCCTTGGCGCCGGACTGCGAGGATGGTGGTACCGTGCAGCGTCTCCAAGTTTGGCCTCCTGTGATTGGCACGGCCATTGTACCGGACAGCGTCGCGTGCGGGTCGAAGCGCTGAGCGCTACGGCTCCGGCTCCTCGGGGTCCTCATCCCGCCGCCGTCGCGCCCGGGGATGGGCGCGGTCGTAGACCTGCGCCAGGTGCTGGAAGTCCAGGTGCGTGTAGACCTGCGTCGAGGTGATGTCCGCATGGCCGAGCAGCTCCTGCACTGCCCGCAGGTCGCCGCTGGACTCCAGCAGGTGGGTGGCGAAGGAGTGGCGCAGCATGTGCGGGTGGACCTGCCGCTGCAGCCCGCGCAGCCGCGCCAGCCGCTGCAGCCGCCGCTGCACGCTGCGCCCGCCGAGCCGCCCGCCGTGGCGGCCGACGAAGAGCGCCGGGGTGGCCGGATCCGCCCACGCCGGCCGGTGGCGCAGCCACGCCGCCAGCGCCCGCAGGGCTTGCCGGCCCACCGGCACGATGCGGTCCTTGGCGCCCTTGCCGCCGACCACGCGCACCAGCCCCTCGCTGCGGTCCAGGTCGGGCAGGTCCAGCCCGACCACCTCGGACAGGCGCAGGCCGCTGGCGTAGACCAGCTCGAAGAGCGCCGCATCGCGGGCCTGCAGGGGGTCCTCCAGGTCGGCGCTGTCCAGCAGGTCGGCCACCTCGTCGGGGTCCAGGGTGCCGGGCAGGCGGTGCTGGGCACGGGGCGGGCGGACCCCGGCTGCCGGGTCGGCCTGCGCTACCCCCTCGCGCAGCAGGAAGCGGTAGAGGCTGCGCACCGCCGCGAGCTGGCGGGCTAGGGTGGTGGCGGCCAGGCCGCGGCGCCGTCCCTGGGCGATGAAGCCGCGCACCACCGCCTGGCCGACCTCGGCCCAATGGCTCAGGCCACGGTCGCTGCAGTGGCGCCGGAAGGCCTCCAGGTCGCGCCGGTAGCGCTGGCGGGTGTGCTCGGCCAGGCGGCGCTCCGTGGCCAGGTAGCGGTCGAAGCGCTCCAGCCACGCCGCGTCCATGGCCTCAGCCCCGCTGCAGCAGCCGGTCCAGGACCCGCCCGGCGGTGGCGCCCAGCCGGCGCAGGAAGACGGTCCCCTGGCCGGCGTGGTAGCGCTCCGGGTCGTGGCTGCCGATGCCGAGCAGCCCCACCCGGCGCTCATCGACCATCGGCACCAGCGCGGCGCTGGCCACCCGGTCCTCGGGGTCGGCGAAGATGCTCCGCCGCTGGGCATCGGTCGGCGGCCCGCAGCTGGGCCGGCCGCGCTCGAGGATGGGCCGGAAGCGGGCCAGCTCCGGGTCGTCGGCGCGGATCAGCTCCGGGATGGGATCGCCGGCGGCGCCTTCGCCCGGGGCGATGAGCAGCAGGCCCACGGCGTCGGCCTGGAACCCCTCGCGCAGCCCGGCGCGCAGGGCCTCCACGGCCGCCTGGAGGTCCTCGGCGGCGAACAGCTCGAGGGTCAGCTCGTGGAGGCGCTCGGCGGTGCCCTCGTTCTGCCGCGCGACGCGGACCATGTCGTCGAGCCGCTGGCGCAGGCCGGCGTTCTCCTTGCGCAGCACGTGGACCTGGCGCTCGATCAGCGAGGCGGCATCCCCGCAGTCGTGGTACAGCTCCAGCTGCCCGAGGACCTCCGGGTAGCGCTGCAGCAGGTCGGGGTGGCTGGCCAGGTAGCCGGCCACCTCGCCCTCGTCGAGCCGCGTGCCATCGTTGCGCTTGGCGCTCTCCGTCAAACCGTCTCGTCCTTGCTGCTAGCCGGCGCTCCGGGCGTGGTCTGGGGGGCGGTGGGCAGCGGCCAGGCGATGTCGCCGTGGAAGACCGTGCGCCCCGCCCCGGTCAGCCATACGGACCGCTCCGGTCCGACCCACTCTACCACGAGTGATCCGCCCGCCAGCTCGACCGCTACCACCGGGTCCAGCCGGTCCCAGAGCCGGCCGGCGACCACCGCGGCGCAGGCCCCGGTGCCGCAGGCCGGGGTCTCGCCCACGCCGCGCTCATAGACCCGCAGGCGTATCCGGCCGCGGTCGACGATCTCCATGAAGCCGACATTGGCGCGGTTGGGGAAGCTCGGGTGGGCCTCGAGCTCCGGGCCGAGGGTGGCCACGGGGGCGGTGTCGACGTCCTCCACGGCGAGCACGGCGTGGGGATTCCCCATGGATACGGCGCCGACGGCCTGCTCGCCGCGGCTGGTGGCCAGGGTGTAGCACTGCTGCCGCGCCGGCGCCCGGAAGGGGATGCGGGCCGGCTCCAGCTCCGGGGCGCCCATGTCCACCGTGACGCGCCCGTCGGGGAGGGTCTCGGTCTCGGTGATGCGGCCGTCGGTCTCGATGCGCAGCCGGCCGGGCCGGACCAGGCCCGCCTCGACCACGAACCGCGCCAGGCAGCGGACGCCGTTGCCGCAGTGCTCCACCTCGGTGCCGTCGGCGTTGTAGATGCGGTAGCGCACGTCGGCGGCCGGCTGCCCGGGCGGCTCGGCGATCAGCACCTGGTCGCAGCCGACGCCGTGGCGCCGGTCGGCGAGCCCCCGGATGGTCTCCGGGGTCAGCCCCAGGCGCTGGCGGATGCCGTCGAGGACGACGAAGTCGTTGCCTAGGGCCTCCATCTTCGTGAAGCGCACGGCTCACTCCTCCGGTAGCAGGGCCTCGCCGCGCACCAGGTCGTCGATGGTCTCGCGGCGCCGCACCAGGTGGGCGCGGTCACCATCTACGAGGACCTCCGGCGGTCGCGGCCGGGCGTTGTACTGGGAGGCCATGGAGGCCCCGTAGGCGCCGGCGCCGCGCACGGCGAGGAGATCCCCGGCCGCTACCGCCAGCGGGTAGGCCTCGGCGAGGGTATCCGCCGACTCGCAGACGGGGCCGACCACGGCCATCGTGCGGGCCGGCCCGTCGCGCGGCGTGACCGGCTCGATGGCGTGGGCGGCGCCGTACAGCGCGGGGCGCAGGTAGTCGTTCATGCCCGCGTCGACCACGGCGAACGCCTTGCCGCCGTTGCGCTTGCAGTACTCGACACGGGTCAGCAGGACGCCGGCCTCGGCGACGATGGCGCGACCCGGCTCGAGCAGGACCTCCACGCCGAGATCGGCGAGCGGAGCGGTGACGGCGGCGACGTGCTCGTCGGGCTCGGGCGGCTGCTCGTCGACGTAGCGCACCCCGAGGCCGCCTCCGACGTCGATGTGCGCCAGGTCGATGCCCTGCGCCTGCAAGCGTCGCGCCAGGTCGGCCAGGCGCTCGGCGGCCTCGGCCAGGGGGGCGACCGACATCAGCTGCGACCCGATGTGGCAGGCGATCCCGCGGATCTGCAGGTTCGGGTCGCGGTGGGCCTGCTGATAGAGGGCCTCGGCCTCCTCGAGGGGGATGCCGAACTTGCTCTCCGCCAGGCCGGTGGCGATGTAGGGGTGCGTCTCCGGGTTGACGTCCGGGTTGACGCGCAGCGCCACGGGCGCCGGCTGGCCCGTCTCCGCGGCGATGGCGGAGATGCGTTCGAGCTCGGCGGCCGACTCGGCGTTGAGGCAGCGGATCCCCGCCGCAAGCGCCTGGCGGATCTCTGCGCTCGCCTTGCCGACGCCGGAGAAGACTACCCCGGCGGCGTCGCCGCCGGCGCGGAGGACCCGCGCCAGCTCGCCGCCGGAGACGATGTCGAAGCCCGCGCCCTGGCGCGCCAGCAGCCCGAGCAGGGCCAGGTTGCCGTTGGCCTTGACGGCGTAGCAGATGCGGCCGCGGCCGCCGAGGGCCTGCTGGTAGCGGTGCCAGCGGTCCTCCACCGCGGCGCGGGCGTAGACGTAGCACGGCGTCCCGAAGCGCTGCGCCAGCGTGTCGAGGGGGACCTCCTCGGCCCACAGCCGGTTGTCCTCGCGGTAGCGGAACCCTGCGCTCAAGACGGATCCTCCTCGCTGCCGGCGTCCTCGTCGGGGAGGTAGAGATCGGTCTTCTGCCCGCAGCCGACGAGCAGGAGCAGCAGGAGGAGAATGACGCCCGGGCGATGGCTCCGCATGACCGCCTCCACTTCCGCGCGAGGGGCTAAAATAATCAGTATACCGGTCTATCGCCGGCTGCGTGAGGGCTGAGGCCGCCAGCGGGGGCCAGCGCATCGTTTCCCGTTCCTGAGACCCCTCGTTATACTGATCGAATCATCAGGCTAATTAAGGCAGTGAGGTGGCCATGACGGTGAATCCGCTCCGCGGGCTGGCTGAGCTAGGGCAGAGCGTCTGGTACGACAACCTCCATCGGGCCATGCTGCCGCACGAGCTGGCAGGGCTGGTCGAGGCGGACGGCCTCTCGGGCGTGACCACCAACCCGGCGATCTTCCAGAAGGCCATCGGCGGCTCGGAGGCCTACGACACGGCCATCGCCGAGGCCTTACCCCGGGTCGGCCGCGAGCCGTCGGCGGTCTTCGAGGCGCTGGCCGTGGCCGACATCCGGGAGGCGGCGAGCGTCCTGCGGCCGGTCTACACCCGCACGCAGGGGGTGGACGGCTACGTGAGCATGGAGGTTGCCCCGGAGCTGGCGGACGATACCGCCGGCACCGTGGCCGAGGCGCAGCGCCTGCACGCCGAGGTGGCCCACCCCAACGTCATGATCAAGGTCCCGGCCACCGATGCCGGGGTGGCGGCCTTCGAGGAGCTCACCGCCCGCGGCGTCCCGGTCAACGTCACGCTGATCTTCGGCGTCGAGCGCTACCGCCAGGTGGCCGAGGCCTACCTCCGCGCCCTGCAGCGCCGCCTCGAGGCCGGCGAGCCGGTCAGCGGGCCTGCCTCGGTGGCGAGCCTGTTCATCAGCCGCCTCGATGCCAAGGTGGATCCGCTCCTCGCCGACCTGGTCCCGGAGCGGGCGGAGCAGTGGTACGGCCGGGCGGCGATCGCCAACGCCCGGGCGGCCTACGGCGTCTTCCGCGAGCTGTTCCACGGCGAGGCCTTCGCCCCCCTCCGCGAGGCCGGCGCGCGGCCGCAGCGGCTGCTGTGGGCGAGCACCGCGGTCAAGGGGGAGCGCTACCCGGCGACCTACTACGCCGAGGCCCTCGCCGGCCCGGAGACGGTCACCACCCTGCCGCCGGCCACCTACGAGGCGTACCGCCAGGACGGCGCCCCGCGGGAGCGGCTCACCGAGGGGCTGGCGCAGGCGCCGGCGGTCCTCGAGGAGCTGCGCGGCATGGGCGTGGCGCTGGACTCGATCTTGGACGAGCTGGAGCGCGAGGGGATCGAGGCCTTCGCCAAGGCCCATCGCGAGCTCCTCGACGCCCTCGGCGAGAAGCTGCAGCGCACCGCGCCGGCATGAGATCCTCAGGGGCGGAAGTCGGCAAGGAGAGGAAGGAGGCTGCCATTGGCCACATACGCGATCGGTGACATCCAGGGGTGCCGCGAGCCGCTCGAGCGCCTGCTCGAGCAGCTCCGCTTCGATCCGGCCCAGGACCGCATCTGGCTCGTCGGGGATCTGGTCAATCGCGGCCCGGACTCCCTCGGCGCCCTGCGCCTGGTCCGCGACCAGCTCGGCGACAGGGCCGTTACCGTCCTCGGCAACCACGACATCCATCTGCTCTCGGTCTGGAGCGGCGAGGGGCAGCTGAAGGCGGTGGACACCCTGCGCGACGTCCTGGAGGCCTCGGACGGCGAGGAGCTGGTGGAGTGGCTGCGGCGCCGGCCCCTGATGCACGTCGAGGACTCGATGGGCTACGCGCTGGTGCACGCCGGCCTGCCACCGGCCTGGAGCGTGGCCGAGGCGCAGCAGCGCGCCCGGGAGCTCGAGGAGGTGCTGCGCGGCGAGATCCCCCTGGATGAGCTGATGGCCAACCTCTACGGCGATAAGCCCGACGCCTGGTCCGACGACCTGGCCG
The DNA here is from genome assembly GCA_913055765.1 of uncultured Ectothiorhodospiraceae bacterium. Lineage (GTDB taxonomy): Bacteria > Pseudomonadota > Gammaproteobacteria > Nitrococcales > Halorhodospiraceae > Halorhodospira. The sequence goes on along the minus strand of CAJXKI010000068.1, from coordinate 47 downwards.
GCTACGACCGCCTGCGCTACATCACCAACGCCTTCATGCGCATGCGC
>CAJXKI010000067.1 GCA_913055765.1 uncultured Ectothiorhodospiraceae bacterium | reverse complement strand
CTGAAGGCGCAGCGCGGGGTGATGGAGTTCCTGCTCATCAACCACCCCCTGGACTGCCCGATCTGCGACCAGGGCGGCGAGTGCGAGCTCCAGGACCTCGCCATGGGGTTCGGCAGCGGCGTGTCCCGCTTCACCGAGGGCAAGCGCGCCGTGGCCGACGAGGACCTGGGGCCGCTGGTGGCCACGGAGATGACCCGCTGCATCCACTGCACCCGCTGCGTCCGCTTCCTCGACGAGGTGGCCGGGCAGAAGGAGCTCGGCGGCATGGGCCGCGGCGAGCATACCGAGATCGCTACCTATGTGGGCGCCGGGGTGCGCTCGGAGCTGTCCGGCAACATCACCGATCTCTGCCCGGTGGGGGCGCTGACCAACAAGCCGTTCCGCTTCCGGGCGCGGCCGTGGGAGCTGCTCAGCTTCCCGGCGGTGGCGCCGCACGACGGCGTGGGCTCGAACATCGCCCTGCACAGCCTGCGGGGCCAGGTCATGCGGGTGGTGCCGCGGGAGAACGGGGCGATCAATGAGGCCTGGATCCCCGACCGGGACCGCTTCGGCATCGAGGGGCTGCGCAGCGGCGACCGCCTGGCGCAGCCCATGGTCAAGCGCGACGGCCGCTGGCACGAGGTGCCGTGGGAGCTGGCCCTCGACGAGGCCGTCAGCGCCCTGAGCGGGGTGGTCGAGCGCCGCGGCGCGGATGCCCTAGGCGGCCTGCTGGCGCCGACGGCCACCCTCGAGGAGCTCTACCTCGCCGGGCGGCTGCTGCGCGGCCTCGGCACGGGGAACGTGGACCACCGCCTGCGCGAGGTGGATACCTCGGACCAGGACCAGGCGCCGCCCTTCCCCTACCTGGGGCAGGGCATCACCGAACTCGAGCAGGTCGACGCGGCGCTGCTGGTGGGCGCCTACACCCGCCACGAGCAGCCCATGGTCAACCACCGCCTGCGCAAGGCGGCGCTGGACGGTGCCCAGGTCATGGCGCTGAACCCGCGGCGCTTCGCGTGGAACCTGCCCCTGGCCCTGGAGCATGCGGTCCCCGGGCCGCAGCTGGTCGGCGAGCTGGCGGCGGTGGCCCAGGCCCTGGCCGAGGGCGTCGGACAGGAGCTGCCCGAGGGGCTGGCCGCCCTGGCGGGCGAGGTCTCGGAGACCTGCCGCGAGGCGGCACGGCGCCTGGCCGCCGCCGAGCGGCCGACGGTCCTGCTCGGCAGCCTCGCCAGCAGCCACCCCCAGGCGGCGACCCTGCGTGCCCTCGGCAGCTGCATCAGCGAGCTCGCCGGAGGCCGGCTCGGCGTGCTGGCCGAGGCGGGCAACACCGCCGGCGGCTGGCTGGCCGGCGCCGTGCCGCACCGCCAGTCCGGCGGTGCGCCGGCGAGCCCGGCGGGCCGGCCGGCCGACGCCATGCTGCGCGACGGCCTATCCGGCTACCTGCTGCTCAACGTCGACCCGAGCCGCGACCTGTGGGATCCCCAGGCCGCCTGCAGCGCCCTGGCGGGCGCCGAGGTGGTGGTGGCGGTCACCCCCTTCGCCGATGAGCGCCTCCGCGAGCTGGCCGACATCCTGCTGCCCATGGGGGCGTTCGGGGAGAGCGCGGGGACCTTCGTCAACAACGAGGGCCGCTGGCAGAGCTTCCGCGGGGTCGCGCAGCCCCCGGGCCAGGCGCGGCCGGGCTGGCGCATCCTGCGCGCCCTGGGCTCGGCCCTGGGCCTGGACCGCTTCGCCTACAACGATATCGCCGAGGTCTACGGCGAGCTGGCCGGGATCTGCCGTGGTGTCGCGCCGAGCTCCGCCTATCCCGCCGAGCCGGGCGCCGGCCGGCCGCCGGCCGACGGGGCGTTGGCCCTCGCCGGCGGGGTGCCGATCTACGCCGGCGACCCCCTGGTGCGGCGCTCGCAGCCGCTGCAGGAGGCGCCGATCCAGGAGCCTGCCGAGGTGGTCCTGGCTCCCCAGACCGCGGCCGGCCTCGGCCTCTCCGGCAGCGGCTCCCGGCAGGTCCGGGTCCGCTCGGCCACCGGGACGGCCGTGCTGCCGCTGGCCGTGGACGAGGCCGTCCCGGAGGGTACGGCGTGGGTGCCCATGGGGCTCGACGAGCGGGCGCCGCTGGGCGGGCCCTACGGCGCGGTCTCCGTGGAAGCGCTCTAGGCCCCAGGGCCGCAGCAAAGGACGATCGAGGGCATGTTCGAGACACTCTTCTGGCAGGCCGCCAAGATCTGGGCCGTGCTCATCCCGCTGTTCCTGGCCGTGGCCTACCTCACCTATACGGAGCGCCGGGTGATCGGCCACATGCAGGACCGGCGCGGGCCCAACCGTGTCGGCCCGCGCGGCCTGCTCCAGCCCATCGCCGATGCGCTGAAGCTCCTGTTCAAGGAGATCGTCATCCCGACGTACGCCAACCGGGCGCTTTTCCTGATCGCCCCGGCCATGACGATCATGCCGGCGCTGGCGGCCTGGGCGGTGATCCCCTTCGGCGACGGGATGGCCGTGGCGGATATCAACGCGGGGCTGCTCTACATCCTGGCGATGACCTCCCTCGGCGTGTACGGGCTGCTCATCGCCGGCTGGGCGTCGAACTCCAAGTACGCCATGCTCGGCACGCTCCGCGCCGCGGCGCAGGTGATCTCCTACGAGATCGCCATGGGCTTCGCCCTGGTCGGCGTGCTCATGGCGGCCGGGACGATGAACATGGGCGGCATCGTCGAGGCGCAGCAGGGGCCGTTCTGGGAGTGGTTCTGGCTGCCGCTGCTGCCCCTGTTCCTGGTCTACTGGATCGCCGGCGTCGCGGAGACCAACCGCGCGCCGTTCGACATCGCCGAGGGCGAGTCGGAGATCGTCGCCGGCTTCCACGTGGAGTACTCGGGCATGGCCTTCGCCGTGTTCTTCCTCGCCGAGTACGCCAACATGCTGCTGATCTCCTTCCTGGCGGCGACCCTCTTCCTGGGGGGGTGGCACTCGCCCGTCGAGGGGGTGGCGCTGCTCGGCCCGGCGCTCGACTGGGTGCCCGGCACGGCCTGGGTCCTCCTGAAGGCGGCCTTCTTCGCCTTCTGCTACCTGTGGTTCCGCGCCACCTTCCCGCGCTACCGCTACGACCAGCTGATGCGGCTCGGCTGGAAGGTCCTGATCCCGGTGACTGTGGTCTGGCTGGTGGTGCTCACCGGCCTGGTCTACGGCGGTGTCGGCCCATGGTTCTGACGGGGGTACGGTCATGAGACCGCTGAGCGACTATCTCAATAGCTTCCTCTTCGTGGAGCTGCTGCGCGGCATGCGGCTGACCGCGCGCCACATGCTCTTCCGGCGCAGCACCACGCTGGAGTTCCCGGAGGAGCGCGCGCCGAAGTCGCCCCGCTTCCGGGGGCACCTGGCGCTGCGGCGCTACCCCAACGGCGAGGAGCGGTGCATCGCCTGCAAGCTCTGCGAGGCGGTCTGCCCGGCGCTGGCGATCACCATCGACTCCCACGAGCGCGCCGATGGGACGCGGCGGACCACGCGCTACGACATCGACCTGTTCAAGTGCATCTACTGCGGCTTCTGCGAGGAGTCGTGCCCGGTGGACGCCATCGTCCTGACCCGGCTCGACACCTTCCACATGGAGCGCCGCGAGGAGCGGGTGGTGAGCAAGGAGCAGCTGCTGGCCGTGGGCGATAAGTATGAGGGCCAGCTGGCGGCGGACCGCGCTGCGGACGCACCCTACCGGTAAGGGAGCCTCGGGCTATGGAGCAGGTGATCTTCTACGTCTTCGCCGCCGTGATGCTCTTCGCGGCGACCATGGTGATCTCGGTGCGCAACCCGGTGCACGCGGCGCTGTTCCTGGTGCTCGCCTTCTTCAACGCGGCGATCATCTGGGTCCTCGCCGGCGCCGAGTTCCTCGGCATCGCCCTGGTGGTGGTCTACGTGGGCGCCGTGATGGTCCTCTTCCTGTTCGTGCTGATGATGCTCGACATCAACGCGGCGCCGCTGCGGGAGGGCTTCGCCCGCTACCTGCCCGTGGGCGTGCTGGTGGCGGGGCTCATGGTGCTCCAGCTGGCGGCGGTCATCCTCTCCGCGCGGCTCGAGCTGATCAGCGGCACCATCCCGGAGCCGGCGGCGGACGTGAACAACATCAAGGCCATCGGCGGGCTGCTCTACACCGCCTACGTCTACCCCTTCGAGATCGCGGCGGTGATCCTGCTGGTGGCCATCGTCGCCGCCATCACGCTGACGTTGCGCCGCCGCACGGGGTCGAGGAAGCAGGACGTGGCCAAGCAGCTGTCGGTCAAGAAGGACGATCGCCTGCGCCTGGCCCGCATGCGCCCCTCGCAGCGGCAGGGCGGCGGGATCCGTTGACGGGCGCCGAACGGGGCGAACGATGATCGAGCAGGCAAGCGGGAAGGCCCAATGATCGAGCTATCCGATTTCCTGATCCTGGGGGCGTTGCTGTTCTCCCTCGGCGTGGCCGGGATCTTCATCAACCGGAAGAACGTCATCCTGCTGTTGATGTGCATCGAGCTGATCCTGCTCGCCGTCAACATCAACTTCATCGGCTTCTCCGCCTACCTGGGGGATATCGCCGGCCAGATCTTCGTCTTCTTCATCCTTACCGTGGCGGCGGCGGAGGCAGCCATCGGGCTGGCCATCGTCGTGGTCCTGTTCCGCTCACGCGGCGACATCAACGTCGCCTCCCTGGATGTGATGAAGGGGTAAGCCATGGAGACGGTCCTCTACGCCATCGTCCTCCTGCCGCTGCTCGCGTCCGCCGTCGCCGGGCTCGCCGGCCCCTGGGTGGGACGCAGGGGCGCCCATTGGGTGACCATCCTCGCCGTGGGCATCGCCTGCGCCCTCTCGCTCTGGGTGCTCTACGGCCTCGTCTGGGGCGGCCTGGAGCCGGTGGACGTCACCGCCTACACCTGGCTGAGCGTCGGCGACCTGGGCCTGGAGGTCGGCTTCCTGGTCGACCGGCTCACCGCGCTGCTCATGGCGACGGTCACCTTCGTCGCGCTGATGGTCCATATCTACACCATCGGCTACATGCACGACGACCCAGGCTATCAACGGTTTTTCAGCTACATCGCGCTGTTCACGTTCGCCATGCTCATGCTGGTCATGGCGAACAACCTCCTGCAGCTGTTCTTCGCCTGGGAGGCGGTGGGGCTGGTCTCCTACCTGCTGATCGGCTTCTGGTTCACCCGCGAGAGCGCCATCTTCGCCAATCTCAAGGCGTTCCTCGTCAATCGGGTCGGCGACCTGGGGCTGCTGCTGGGCATCGCCGTGCTCGCTGGCGCCTTCGGCACGCTGCACTACGGTGAGCTCTTCGCCGCGATCCAGGCCGACCCGGAGCGCACCGTGAGCCTCCTCGGCGCCACCGAGTGGCGCCTGGCCACCGTGGCGGCGCTGCTGATCTTCGTCGGCTGCATGGGCAAGTCGGCCCAGGTGCCGCTGCACGTCTGGCTGCCGGACTCCATGGAGGGCCCGACGCCGATCTCGGCGCTGATCCACGCCGCGACCATGGTCACCGCCGGCATCTTCCTGGTGGCGCGGCTGTCGCCGCTGTTCGAGCACTCCACCGTGGCCCTGACGGTGGTGCTGATCGTCGGCGCCCTGACGGCCTTCTCCATGGGGCTGATCGGGCTGGTGCAGAACGACATCAAGCGCGTCATCGCCTACTCGACGCTCTCGCAGCTCGGCTACATGGTGGCGGCGCTCGGCGTCTCGGCCTACGCCGCCGGCGTCTTCCACCTCTTCACCCACGCCTTCTTCAAGGCGCTGCTCTTCCTCGCCGCCGGCTCGGTGATCGTCGCCCTGCACCACGAGCAGGACATGCGCCGGATGGGCGGGCTGGCGAGGTACATGCCGGTGACCTACGCCACCATGCTCCTCGCTACCCTGGCGCTGATCGGCGCGCCGGGCTTCTCCGGGTTCTTCTCCAAGGACGCCATCATCGAGGCGGTGGGCCACACCGGCGGCCCCTGGGCGAGCCTCGCCTACTGGCTGCTGCTGCTCGGGGTCTTCGTCACCGCGCTGTACAGCTTCCGGATGCTGTTCCTGGTCTTCCACGGCCGGGAGCGCCTGGACGAGCACGCCCGCGCGCATCTCCACGAGAGCCCGCTGGTGGTCACAGTCCCGCTGGTCCTGCTGGCGGTGCCCTCCGTGCTCATCGGCCTGATCACCTTCGGGCCGGTGGCGATGGGCGACTTCCTCTACACCGACGGCGCCATCCGGGTGCTCGCCGAGGATACCGGGCTGCAGTACCTGGCCGCCCACTACCACGGGGTGCTCGCCTTCATGGGTCACGCCCTGCAGACCCCGACCCTCTACCTGGCCCTCGCCGGGGTGCTCGTGGCGTGGCTGCTCTACCTCGGCCGCCCGCAGCTGCGCGGGCCGTTGACGGCCCCGCTGCGGCCCCTGCAGCGGGTGCTGGAGCATGGCTACGGCTTCGATGGGCTCTTCAATCGCGGCCTCGCCGGTGGCGGGCGCGCGCTCGCGCGCCTGCTGGCGCAGGCCGGCGAGCGCTGGCTCATCGACGGGGCGCTGGTCAACGGCACGGCACGCTTGATCGGCCGGGCGGCTGCCGGGGTGCGCTACTCGCAGACGGGCCTGCTCTACCACTACGCCTTCGTCATGGTCCTCGGCCTGCTGCTGCTGATCATGCTCTTCGTATTGCGGACGCTGTTCGCCTAGCGCGCGGCCTCGGCACGGGCGCGCAAGAAAGCAGGGGAAGAACGGATGTTCGAAGGTTGGTTGCTTAGCCTACTGATCTGGCTGCCGATCCTCGGCGGCGCCGGGGTGCTGGCCATCGGCCGGCGATCGCTGGGAGGCGTGCGCGGCGCGGCCGTGGTGGTGGCCAGCGGGACCTTCCTGCTCGCCGCCGCCCTCTGGCTCGCCTTCGAGCCGGGCGGCGGGATGCAGCTCGTGGAGCAGCGCGACTGGGTGCCGAGCCTCGGGATCCAGTACTACCTGGGCGTCGACGGCATCTCCATGCCGCTGGTGGTGCTCACCGCGCTCGCCACGCTGCTGGTGGTCATCGCCGGCTGCAGCGACGCCATCCACTACCGCGTGGCGCAGTACATGGGGGCCTTCCTCATCATGGAGGGCCTGATGATCGGCGTTTTCGTGGCCCTGGACGCCATCCTCTTCTACGTCTTCTGGGAGGCGATGCTGGTGCCGATGTTCCTGCTCATCGGCATCTGGGGCGGCGCCAACCGCGTCTACGCCACCATCAAGTTCTTCCTCTACACCTTCCTCGGCTCCGTGCTCATGCTCATCGCCTTCCTCTACATGCGCTGGGAGGTGGGCAGCTTCAGCGTCCTGGCCTTCCAGGAGCTGGACTTAGGGCTGGACGTGCAGGTGCCGATCTTCCTGGCCCTGCTCGCCGCCTTCGCCGTGAAGATCCCCATGTGGCCCGTGCACACCTGGCTGCCCGACGCCCACACCGAGGCCCCGACCGGCGGCTCGGTGATCCTGGCCGCCATCACCCTGAAGATGGGCGCCTACGGCTTCCTGCGCTACGCGCTGCCCATCGTGCCGGAGGCGAGCGCGCAGCTGGCGTGGCTGGTGATCGCCGTGTCGCTGATCGCCATCGTCTACATCGGCCTGGTGGCGATCGCGCAGACGGACATGAAGCGGCTCATCGCCTACTCCTCGATCGCCCACATGGGCTTCGCCACGCTGGGCTTCTTCGTCATCTTCCAGGCCGGTCTCGGCGGCGGGGCGGGGGATGGCGCCTTGACGGCCATGACCGGCGGCTACGTGCAGCTCATCTCCCACGGCTTCATCTCGGCGGCGCTGTTCCTCTGCGTCGGCGTGCTCTACGACCGCATGCACACCCGGGAGATCGCCGCCTACGGCGGCGTGGCCAACCCCATGCCCGTCTTCGGGGCCCTGTTCGTGCTCTTTGCCCTGGCCAACGCGGGCCTGCCCGGGACCTCCGGGTTCGTCGGCGAGCTCCTGGTCATCCTCGGCAGCTACCAGGCCAGCTTCTGGTACGCGGCCCTGGCCGGCCTGACCCTGGTCGTCGGCGCCGCCTACTCCCTGTGGCTGGTCAAGCGGGTCGTCTTCGGCCCGGTGGCCAACGAGGAGGTGGCCGGCCTGCGCGATCTCGACCGGCGTGAGCTCGCCCTGCTCAGCGTGCTCGCCGTGCTGGTCATCGGCCTGGGGATCTACCCTCAGGCGCTGGTGACCGTGGCCGAGCCCGCCCTGGTCGAGCTGCTCGACGACGTCTCTGCAGCGCTCACGGCTGCCCGGTAAGGAAGGAGAGGCAATGGACTTCGAGACGCCCGACCTATCCGCAGCGCTGCCGGAGTTGTGGCTGCTGGCGGCCACCTGCGGCGTGCTGGTGGTGGATCTGTTCTCCAGCGACCCGCGCCGCACCGTTACGCTGTACCTGGCTCAGGGGGCGCTCCTGGTCACCGCGGTGGTGGCGCTGGCCACCCAGTGGGGCCCTGCCGAGGTGGCCTTCTCCGGCCACTACGTCGTGGACTCGCTGGGCGCGGTCGTCAAGGCGGCAGCGGTGCTGCTCTCGGCCCTGGCCCTGGGCTACAGCCGCCCCTACCTGAGCGAGCGCGGCCTGCTCCAGGGCGAGTACTACCTGCTCACCTTGTTCGCCAGCCTGGGCATGCTGGTGATCGCCTCCGGGGCCAGCCTGCTGACCCTCTACCTGGGCCTGGAGCTGCTGTCGCTGTCGCTCTACGCGCTGGTGGGCTACCACCGCGACTCGCCGCGTGCCCCCGAGGCGGCGATGAAGTACTTCGTCCTCGGCGCCCTGGCCTCGGGGATCCTGCTCTACGGGATGTCCATGGTCTACGGCGCTAGCGCGAGCCTGGAGCTGCGCGTGATCGCGGATGTGGCCGCGCACCACGAGGATCCGCTGCTGCTGCTCTTCGGGACGGCCTTCATGCTCGTTGGCGTGGCCTTCAAGCTCGGCGCGGCCCCGTTCCACGCCTGGGTGCCGGACGTCTACCAGGGCGCGCCGACACCGGTGACCCTGCTGATCAGCACGGCGCCTAAGGTGGCGGTGGTGGCGCTGTTCCTGCGCCTGTTCGTCGACGGCCTGGGGCCGCTGCACCCGGAGCTGCAGCCGATGCTGCTGTTCGTGGCCGGCGCCTCGCTGCTGGTCGGCAACCTGGTCGCCATCGTGCAGACCAATCTCAAGCGGATGCTCGCCTACTCGGCGATCTCCCACGCCGGCTTCATCTTCGTCGGCTTCGCCGCCGGCACCGAGGCCGGCCACGCCGCGGCGCTGTTCTACACCATCACCTACAGCATCATGGCCGCGGGGGCGTTCGGCCTGGTGACCGTGCTCTCGCGCGCTGGCCTGGAGGCTGAGGAGATCGCCGACCTGCGCGGGCTCAACGAGCGCCACCCGGTCTACGCCGGCGTCCTGCTGCTGGTGCTGATCTCCATGACGGGCATCCCTGGTACGGTGGGCTTCTACGCCAAGTACCTGGTGCTGCAGGCGGCGGTCGAGGCTGGGCTGATCCCCATGGCGATCTTCGCCGTGATCGCGGCGGTGGTCGGCGCCTTCTACTACCTGCGCGTGCTCAAGGTGGCGTACTTCGACCTGCCTGAGGCGGGGCAGGATACAGCGGCGCTGCCGAGCCCGGGCGCCTCGGCGCCGATCCGCAGCCTGCTGGTGATCAACGGCGTCGCCGTGCTGGTCCTCGGCGTCTTCCCCGAGCGGCTGATCGCCCTGTGCCGGGCGGCCATCGGGATCTGACCGGCGCCTCTGCGCCTTGCCGGCAGGTCGGCTTGAACCTTGCATAGCAGCCCCGTACCATAAGCGATCGACAGATGCGGGGTGGAGCAGCCAGGTAGCTCGTCGGGCTCATAACCCGAAGGTCGCAGGTTCGAATCCTGCCCCCGCTACCA
>CAJXKI010000066.1 GCA_913055765.1 uncultured Ectothiorhodospiraceae bacterium | reverse complement strand
CGCCGGGCACGGCGCGCAGCGCCGTGTCCCGGCGCTGTCAACCGGTGAGCGAAAGCGAGCCGGGAAGTGACTTGGGGCCGGAATCTCGGGGTGATCCCCTCGAGAGGCGCTGTGCATCACACGGGCCCTTACGGGCTGCAGGAGCCCGCAGGGGCGGGGAGGTAGGCCCACAGGCCAGCGCCGAGGAGGGAGGGGAGGCTAGCGGCCCCAGGCCGGGGCCAGCCCGGTCAGGTGCGCGATGTTCTTGAAGAAGATCCGCATATGCGCCAGCGGGCGGGCCCGGACCAGGCGCTTGTTCATGTAGGCGTCCCAGGTCAGGGACTGGACATCCGGGTCGGCGCAGATCCGCACGAAGCGCTCCCGCCGCTTGTCGCTGGTGTACCAGAACCGCTGCATGACGCCCAGTACCTGGAAGACCTGGCCGTGCTCCCGGCTGAATGCTCGCTCGGCCTCGGCGAGGGCGGCACCGTCACCGCTTTGCTGCGCCTGGGCCACGGCCTCGGCGGCGTACTGGCCCCCGACCATGGCGTAGTAGATCCCCTCGCCGGAGGCTGGCGCCACCGTGCCGGCTGCATCGCCGGCCAGGACGACGTTGCGGCCGTTATCCCAGCGCTTGAGCGGGTGCATGGGGATGGGGGCGCCCTCACGGCGGAGGGTCCGGGCCTCGGCGAGGCCCGCCTCTTGGCGCAGCTCATCGACGGCGCCGCGCAGCGAGAAGCCCTTCACGGCGCTACCTGCGCCCACGCTCGCGGTCTCGCCGTGGGGGAAGATCCAGCCGTAGAAGTCCGGCGAGATGGAGCCGCGGTAGTAGACGTCAGCGCGCTCGGGATGGAAGCGGTCGTCCGTCCCTGCCGGGACCTCGATGATCTCGTGGTAGGCGGCGACGTGGGGGATGTCCGTGGATCCGGGTACGGCTTGGCGTCCCACCGCGGACCTGGCGCCGTCAGCGCCGATCACGGTGCGGGCCCAGATCCGGTGCCGTGCTGCGTCCCCACCGCCCCGGCACTCGGCGTAGGTCAGCTGCACCCCGCCGTCCGCCTCGACGAGCTGCTGGAAGGTGCCGTGGCGCCACTCGGCGCCGTCCTTGGCGGCGCGCTCACGCAGCCACTCGTCAAAGAGCGCCCGGTCGACCATGCCGACGTAGCCGTCCTGGATCGGCATGTCTACGCGGCGATCGCTGGGGGAAACCATGCGAGCGGCGTTGACGCTGGTGCAGAGCAGCTCGTCCGGGATCTCGAAGTCCTGGACCGCGCGCGGCGGTATGGCGCCGCCGCAGGGCTTGATGTTGCCGGGGCGGTCGAGGAGCAGGACGTCGTAGCCCTGCCGGGCCAGATGGCGCGCCGCCGTGGCGCCTGCTGGGCCGCCGCCCACGACGGCGACATCGAAACGATCGGGAGTGTCTGGTGCGCTCATGGTGATGAGCCCCCTGTCCAGGCCTCGGTATCAGCGATGGGGCTGGGGGTGTCGCCGGCCTGGGTACGGTCGAGCTGGGCGACCCGTAGGGCGAGCCAGCCGGCGACCAGGAACAGCCCTGCCGCCAGGGTGAAGACGAGATTGTAGCCGGCCGTGGGCATGCCGAGCAGGTAGCGGAAGGCGTCCACGCCGGCGGTGCCGAGGAAGATCCCCAGGCCGAAGGCGATCGCCTGGGCGGCGCCCCAGAGGCCGATGCGGATCCCGGAGCGCGCCTCGCCGCTCTCGTTGGCCAGGCGCATCATGAGCCCGATCGCGGCGACCGTGAAGACCCCGTTCGCGAGCCCGAGCAAGAATACCGAAGGCGCCAGCGGCCACATCTCATTCACGAAGGAGCCGATGCCGAGGGCGCCCAGCGCCCCGCCGGAGCCGAGGCAGCCGCCGATGGCCCAGGTCCATAGCGATCCGAGGCGCCCCTTGAGCACACGGCCGGCGACACCGGCGATACCCATCCCGCACAGGACCCCCATGTAGAGGTACATGCCGCCGAGCTGCGTCGCCTCGCCGGCGGTCAGCTCGAAGGCCTCGCGGGCGAACGGCTCGATGATGGCCTCGTGGGCGTTGTAGGCGAGCATCGAGGCGAAGACGAAGATCGTGAAGCGCCTCGCCTTCTCGTCCCGCCAAGCCTCCTGCAGGGCCGCACGGAAGGAGCCGGTGGGCTCCTCGGTAGCTGTGCCTGCCGCGGTCGCCGCTGCGGCAGGGCCCTCCAGGCGGAAGAGGGCGATATTGGTCAGGGTGAACGCGATGATGCCGACAGCGGTGACGATGACGAAGAGCCGCTCCGTGGAGAAGGGGTCCAAGAGGGCGCCGACGACGCCCCCCGTCACCGCGAAGCCGATGATCATCATCGGCCACACCACCATGGCGGCGATGGAGCGTAGATGGGGCTGGACCCGGCTCGCCAGCAAGGCCAGCAGGGCGGTGCCCGTGGTCGCGCTGCCTGCGCCGATGAGGAAGTAGCCGAGCACCGCGACGGCGATGCCGGAGAGGGTGTGGCGCTCCATGAGGACAATGGCGGCGGCGCCGATGATGCCGCCCAGGGCGAGCACGCCGATGCCGCCGATCATCCAGGGCGTCTTGCGGGTGCCCCTGTCGAGCGCATGGCCGATCCGTGGCCGCGAGAGCTGGATGATGTAGTAGATCGCGCCCAGGAAGCCAGGCAGCATGGCCATCAGCGCCAGGTCCTGCGTCATGGCCTGGTTAAAGGTGGTAAAGGGCTGGATCACGATGGAGCCCAGCGACATGTTGACCAGCCCTATGCGTATTATGCCCAGCCAGCCTAGGTCGGGGGATTGTGCGGTCACGCGGCGCCTCCCAGGGAATCGCCGATCGCGAAGGCTGTCGCAAGCATCCCGAGCACGTAGAGGGTGGTCCCCGTCGCGTTGTACCAGGGGGCGAACCCCTTGGGGTCACCGAGCAGGCGGACCATCAGCCCTAGCTGCACCAGCAGCAGGGCGGAGACAAGGAGCGCGTGCCAGGGCTGCCCCCAGGCGAGCAGGAGGGCGACAACGGCGGCCTGCGGCAGGGCCATGACGGCGCAGGCCAGGCGCGCCGCGTTCTGCGCCCCGAGGTGGACCGGCACGGTCTTCAGGCCCATCTCCCGGTCGCCCTCGATGGCCTTGAAGTCGTTGAGGGTCATGATGCCGTGGGCGCCGATGCTGTAGAGCAGCGCCACCAGCAGGATCCGCCAGTCGGGCAGGCCGGCGGCCATGATGGCCGCCCCTGTCACCCAGGGCAGCCCCTCGTAGGACAGGCCGACGGCGGCGTTGCTGATCCAGCCGTTGCGCTTGAGCCGCAGCGGTGGCGCGCTGTAGGCCCAGGCCAGGGCCAGGCCGAGGAACGAGGCGGCTAGGACGACCGGCCCCAGCGCGGCAGCGGTAGCCAGCGCTAGCGCCGTGGTCGCGAGGCCGATGTAGAGGCCCCAGCGGCCGGGGACCCGGCCCGAGGGGATGGCCCGGTCGGGCTCGTTGAGGGCGTCCACGTGGCGATCGAACCAGTCGTTGATGGCTTGGCTCGTACCGCAGAGGAGCGGCCCTGCGAGGAGCACACCGGCGGCGATCATCAGCCAGTGGGCCCCGCTAGGGACGATGCCGGCGGAGACGACCCCGCAGCCGAAGGCCCACATAGGGGCGAACCAGGTGATCGGATGCAGGATCTCGACCATCGCGGCCAGAGGCGGGCGCGTATGCGCCTGATCAGGAAGGGCGCTCCCAGACATGCCGGTACACTAAGGAGGCGGCGTGTCGGGCGTCAAGCGGCCGTGGCAGACAGCCACGCCCCGGCGCCGCAGCGCCTGAGCGGGCCGTCCCGGCTCCACGGAATAGCCGTTGAACCCGGTCAGGCGGGGATCTCGGTATCCTTGATGCCCATCAGGTACAGCGTCCCGTCGAGCCCCAGGGTGGTGATCGCCTGCCGGGCGCTCTCCTGGACCACGGGCTTGGCGTGGAAGGCGATGCCGAGGCCCGCTAGCCGCAGCATGGGCAGGTCGTTGGCGCCGTCGCCGATGGCGATGACCTGCTCCAGGGCCAGCCCTTGGTCCTCGGCGAGCTGGCGCAGCAGCTCCGCCTTGCGCGGACCGTCGACGATCTCGCCCTGGACGCGGCCGGTGAGCCGTCCGTCGGCGATCTCCAGGTCGTTGGCGTAGACGTAGTCGATCCCCAGGCGCTCCTGCAGGTGGCGCCCGAAGTAGCTGAACCCGCCGGAGATGATCGCCGTTACGTAGCCGAAGGCCTTGATGGTGCGCATCAGCCGCTCAGCCCCCTCGGTGAGGGTCAGACCCCGGGCCACCTCCTCGAGGGTCTCCTCCGGCAGCCCCTCGAGGAGCTGGACACGCCGTCGCAGGCTCTCGCGGAAGTCGATCTCGCCGCGCATGGCCTGCTCGGTGACCTGGGCGCACTCATCGCCGACGCCGGCGGCCTTGGCCATCTCGTCGATGACCTCCTGCTGGATCAGCGTGGAGTCCATGTCGAAGGCCACCAGGCGGCGGTTGCGCCGGTAGAGGTTGTCCTCCTGGAAGCTGATATCGACCCCGAGCTCCTGGGAGATCTCCATGAACTCGCGCTTCATGGTGTCGGTATCCACTGGCTGGCCGCGTACGGTCAGCTCCACGCACGCCCGGGAGCGCCGGCCCTCCAGGTGGAGCGGGCGGCGGCCGGACAGGCGCACGATATCCTCGATGTTGAGCCCCTGCGCCGTGATCAGCCTGGATATCCGGGCGATCTGCGCGGCGGTGATGCTGCGCCCGAGCAGGGTGATGATGTGGCGAGGCTTGCCCGCGCCGCGGACCCAGTTCTCGTACTGCTCCTGGCTCACCGGCGTGAACCGCACCTGCATGCCGGCGTCGTGCAGGTGGAACAGCACATCCTTGAGCACCGGGGAGACGTCCTTCTGCTCGGGGACGTCGATGAGGATCCCGAGCGAGAGGGTGTCGTGGATCATCGCCTGGCCGATGTCCAGGACGCCGACGTCGTACTCGGCCAGGATGCCCATCAGCGAGGAGGTCAGCCCGGGCTGATCCTCGCCGGAGACATTGATCAGGATGATTTCGCTCATAGCCTCTACCATTAGCGGTCCAAGGCGCCATTGTAGGGGATCCGGCCGGCCGCGTCAGAGACGGCCTCGCTGGCCGTCGGTCCTGGCGCTGTGCAGCCCAGGGCAGCAGCGGCATCCGGCGAGCGGCAGCAGGGCTTGTCCGGGCGCGTGGCCGGCGCTGAGACTAGGTGTACCCTCATGGTCGTCTGCAGCGGCAAGCAGGAGGAGGCCCATGGTCATCGACGAGGGGCTGAGGCGGGTCCTGCAGGGGGCCCGGCGCGTCGTGGCGCTCACCGGGGCGGGCATCTCCGCCGAGAGCGGGGTGCCAACCTTTCGCGAGGCCCAGGATGGGGTCTGGGACCAAGTCGATCCCGAGGAGGTGGCCACACCGGAGGCCTTCCGCCGCAATCCGCGCCGTGTCTGGGCGTGGTACGCCCATCGGCGCCAGCTGGCGCAGCAGGTTGCGCCTAATGCCGCCCACCGGGCGCTGGCGGAATGGGGTCGGTCCCTGGACTGGCTGCAGGTGGTGACGCAGAACGTGGACGGGCTGCACCAGCGTGCCGGCAGCGGGCACGTTGTCGAGCTGCACGGCAATATCCACCGGGATCGGGTGTTCGACGGCCAGCTGGCCGCGGACGTCGATGACCTCGAGCTGCCCCGCTTCCCGGAGACCGGGGCCGTGCTGCGGCCGGACGTGGTCTGGTTCGGCGAGCAGCTGCCCGAGGGCGCCATAGAGCAGGCCTTGGCAGCGGTGCGCAGCGCGGACCTCATGCTGTCCGTGGGCACCTCCGCCATGGTCCAGCCGGCGGCGTCGCTGCCGCTCGAGGCCCTGGAGCGGGATATCCCGGTGGTGGAGATCAATGCGGAGCCGACCCCTTTGACACCGGTGGCCAGCTGGCACCTCCCCGGCAGCGCTGGCGAGCTGCTGCCGCCACTGGTCCGCTCGGCGGCTTCCGGCTAAGGTAAGGGGTAGGCAAGGGGCCCGCCGGGCTGCGAGATGGCCGTCCTAGGGGAGGGTGGCGTGAGCGATATCCAGCGAGTCGAGAAGACCGAGGCCGAGTGGCGCGAGCAGCTGACGCCGGAGCAGTTCGCGGTTACGCGTCAGGGGAGCACGGAGACGCCGTTCAGCGGGATGTACGACGACTGCGAGCGGCCTGGCGTGTACCGCTGTATCTGCTGCGGGACAGCGCTGTTCACCTCCCAGGCGAAGTTCGCCTCCGGCACGGGATGGCCGAGCTTCTGGGCGCCGGCCGCCCCCGATCGGATCGCCGTGCGCCAGGACCGCTCCCTGGGCATGCGGCGCGAGGAGGTCCTCTGCGCGGCCTGCGACGCGCATCTCGGGCACGTCTTCCCGGACGGGCCGCCACCGACCCATCTGCGCTACTGCATCAACTCTGTGGCCCTGCGGCTGGATGAGGCGACGCCGCCGGACGGCCACGAGTCCTGATCCCGGCCTGTCCCTTCTTGCGGCTCGGCGGGTGAGGGGTTAATATGTTTAAATCCTGCAGGATTCTATAGATAGCCGCCGTGCCGATCGTCCGCAGGGCAGTGGAGCAACCGAGAGGCCGTTGAGCCATGAAACAGATGGAGACTGCGATCGCCAACCCCCAAGCCGAGACCGAGGCCGCTCAACACCCGCTCGCCGGCCAGACCATGAGCGGCGGTGAGGTCATCGTCGAGGTCCTCGCCCAGGAGGGGGTCGATACGCTCTTCGGCTACAGCGGCGGTGCGATCCTCCCAACCTACGACGCGATCTTCAAGTACAATCAGCGCCATCGCCAGGCCGACGGGGAGGATCCGATCCGGCTGGTGGTGCCCGCCAACGAGCAGGGGGCCGGCTTCATGGCGGCCGGCTACGCCCGGGCCACGGGCAGGGTCGGCTGCTTCTTGGTGACCTCCGGTCCCGGGGCGACCAACACGGTCACGCCTATCCGCGACTGCATGGCTGACTCCGTGCCGGTGGTCGCCATCACCGGGCAGGTCCCGACCCACGCCATGGGCACGGACGCCTTCCAGGAGGCGCCCATCGTCAACATCATGGGCAGCTGCGCCAAGCACGTCTTCCTGGTCACCAATCCGGAGGAGCTGGAGGCCACCATACGGACCGCCTTCGAGGTGGCCCGCTCCGGCCGCCCAGGCCCGGTGGTGGTGGATGTTCCCAAGAACGTGCAGAACTGGATCGGCGAGTTCCGTGGCGAGGGTACGCTGGCGATTCGGGGATATCGGCAGCGTATGGAGTCGCTGCGCGCCGCGAAGCTATCGGACCGCAAGTGCCGCTCCTTCTTCGAGATGCTCGGGCACTCCCGGAGGCCGCTGCTCTACGTCGGCGGCGGCGTCGCCCATGAGGAGGGCGGGCAGGCCCTGCGTGAGTTCGCGCACGCCCTGCGCATCCCCGTGGTGAGCACCCTGATGGGGCTCGGCGGCATGGACACCACCGATGACCTCTACCTGGGCATGCTCGGCATGCACGGCACTGCCTACGCCAACTACGCGGTAGAGGACTGCGACTTCCTCATCGCCGTGGGGGCACGCTTCGACGACCGGGTCGCCGGGAAGGTGGAGGCGTTCGCCCCGCTCGCCGAGCAGATCGCCCACATCGACATCGACGCCGCCGAGATCGGCAAGGTCAAGGGGGTGGACTGGGCCCATACCGGCGAGGCCGCCCGCAGCCTGCGGCAGCTGCTGCGCTACGCCGAGTCCATGGGCTTCGAGCCCCGCTACGAGCCCTGGCTCGAGCACGTGCGGGGGCTGCGCGAGCGCCACCCCATGGACTACGACCGCGAGGCCGAGCTGATCCAGCCTCAGTACGTGATGGAGAGGCTCAGCGAGCTCACCGGCGGCGAGGCGATCATCGCTACCGGCGTGGGGCAGCACCAGATGTGGGCGGCCCAGTACTGCGACTTCCGCGGGCCGCGGCAGTGGCTGACCTCCGGCGGGCTCGGCACCATGGGGTTCGGCCTGCCGGCGGCCATCGGCGCCTGCCTGGGTCGGCCCGAGCGGCAGGTCATCGACGTCGATGGTGACGGCTCCCTGCGTATGAACCTCGGTGAGCTGGAGACAGCGACCACGTACGGCCTGCCGGTGAAGATCCTGTCGCTGAACAACGTCGGCGACGGCATGGTCCGGCAGTGGCAGAAGCTCTACTTCGGCGATCGCTTCTCCGGATCGGACAAGTCCCTGCACCGCAAGGACTTCATCAAGGCGGCCGAGGCGGATGGGTTCGAGTTCGCCCGCCGCGTAACGCACAGGGATGAGGTCGATGCGGCCCTCCGGGCCTTCCTGGACCACCCGGGCCCCGCCTTCCTGGAGGTGATGATCGATCCGGATGCCGGCGTCTACCCCATGGTGGGGCCGGGCGCCAGCTACAAGGAGATGGTCACCGGCGATCACATCCCTAGCCGGGACGTAGCGCTGCGCCCGCGCGGTAGGCACGAGGACGGCGAGTCGACGGACCTCTTCTAAGGGGCGGCCTTGCGGGAGGCGGCCGATGGGGCCGCCCGGCTGGGCGGCCTCTACCTGGCGGTCACGCTCGATGGGCACGGCCGGATCGCCCGGATCGAGCTCTCCGAGGAGCGGCCGCTCGTGGTGCCGCCGGAGGGTAGCGCTGCACAGCGGGTCCGGACCGCCCTGGAGCAGTGGCCTAGCGATCCGCTCGCCGTGGCGGCCCTGCCCCGCGCGCCGGCCCCGACGCCCTTCCAGGCCCGGGTGCGCGAGGCGCTCCTCGCGATCCCGCCGGGGCAGACGCGTACCTACGGCGCGCTCGCCCGGCAGCTCGGCAGCTCGGCCCGGGCGGTAGGCGCCGCCTGCCGGGCCAATCCACTCCCCCTGCTCGTGCCGTGCCACCGCGTAGTCGCCGCCAACGGCCTCGGCGGCTACGCCGGCGAGAGGGCGGGTACCCGGGCCCGGCTCAAGGCGTGGCTCCTCGAGCAGGAGCGTCGCCTGGCCGATGGCTGCCGCTGCGCCCCTTGAAAAACCCCGCCCCCGCTCCCACAACGGGGATCGGCACAGCGTCGGCGCGCCAGGCCGGCGAGAGGCACTATCCAACGAGGAGGAGGGCTCCCATCCATGAGCGAAGCAGGTACCCAGAGCGAGACCCGGGAGTTCCAGGCGGAGGTTCAGCAGCTCCTGAGCCTCATGATCCACTCGGTCTACTCCAACCGTGAGGTCTTCCTCCGTGAGCTGATCTCCAATGCCTCGGACGCCATCGACAAGCTGCGCTTCGAGGCGCTCCAGGATGAGTCCCTCTTTGAGGCGGACCCGGAGCTCAAGATCCGCGTCACCCACGACCCCGAGGCCCGTACGGTGACCGTCACGGACAACGGCATCGGCATGAGCCGCGATGAGGTGAACGAGAACCTGGGCACCATCGCCCACTCCGGGACCCGCCGCTTCCTCGAGCAGCTCACCGGCGATCAGGACAAGGACGCGCAGCTGATCGGGCAATTCGGCGTTGGCTTCTACTCCGCCTTCGTCGTTGCGGAGCGTGTCGAGGTCTTTACCCGCAAGGCCGGCGCGCCGGCGAGCGAGGGGGTGCTCTGGCGCTCCGACGGCCAGGGGGCCTACACCGTGGAGTCGCTGGAGCGCCCAGAGCGGGGCACGGCGGTGGTCCTGCATCTGCCCGAGTCGCAGCAGGAGTTCTGCGACGATACGCGGCTGCGCAATATCATCCGCAAGTACTCGGACCACATCTCGGTGCCCATCGAGATGCCCAAGGCCCAGTCCGGCGATGAGGACGACGAGCAGGAGACGGATGCCTGGGAGGTCGTCAACCGCGCCTCGGCGCTGTGGATGCGGCCCAAGAGCGAGATCTCCGAGGCGGACTACAAGGAGCTCTACAAGCACGTCGCCCACGACTTCGAGGACCCGCTGACCTGGGTCCACAACCACGTCGAGGG
>CAJXKI010000065.1 GCA_913055765.1 uncultured Ectothiorhodospiraceae bacterium | reverse complement strand
GAGCGCTACCAGGAGGATCCGGTGCGCATGCTGCGCGCCGTGCGCTTCGCGCTGAAGCTCGGCTTCCGGATCCACCCTGATACCGCCGCGCCCCTGCCCGAGATGGCCGGCGCCATCGCCGACATGCCGCCGGCGCGGCTGTTCGACGAGGCGCTGAAGCTGTTCATGTCGGGCACGGGGCTCAGCGCCTTCGAGATGCTCCGCCACTACGGGCTCCTCGAGCCGCTGATGCCGCTCACCGCCGAGGCGCTCGCCGAGGAGGGCAGCGAGGACTGGATCCCGTTCCTGGCCGCGGCGCTGCGCAATACCGACGAGCGGGTCGGCGCCGGCAAGCCGGTAACCCCGGCCTTCCTCTTCGCCGCGCTGCTGTGGCCGGCCGTGCGCCGCCGCGAGGCCGAGCTCGTCGAGGCCGGCGAGGCGCCGATCCCGGCGCTGCAGCAGGCCAGCGCCGAGGTCCAGGCGCAGCAGCAGTCGCGGATTGCCCTGCCCAAGCGCTTCAACCGCCCCATGCGCGAGATCTGGATGCTGCAGCCACGCTTCCAGCGCCGGGGCGGCAAGCGTGCTCAGCGCCTGCTGGCCCACCCGCGCTTCCGCGCCGCCTACGACTTCCTGGCGCTGCGCGCCCAGGCCGGCGATGCGCCGCCGGAGCTGGCCCAGTGGTGGCACGAGCTCCAGGAGCAGCCGGAGCGGCCGCCGTCCCAGCGCAAGGGCTCCGGCAGCAGCCGGCGCCGGCGCGGCAGCCGGGGCCGGCGCCGGTCCAAGGCGAGCGCGGGCGACGAGGGCAGCGCCGGCCCGGGGGAGGGCGGCTGATGGCCGGCGCGGTCACCGCCTACATCGGCCTGGGCAGCAACCTCGACGACCCCCGGGCGCAGGTCGAGCAGGCCGTGGCGCGCCTGGACCGCCTCGGTGGCAGCCGGGTGGCGGCCGTCTCCGCGCTCTACCGCAACCCGGCCCTGCAGGCGCCGGGCGTGCCCGAGCAGCCGGCGTTCATCAACGCCGTGGCGCAGCTGCGGACCCGGCTGGCGCCGCTGGCGCTGCTCGACGCGCTGCTGGGCATCGAGGCCGCGCAGCAGCGCCGCCGCGACGGGGTGCGCTGGGGGCCGCGGACGCTGGACCTGGACCTGCTGCTCTACGGCCGGCGGCAGGTGGCCGAGCCGCGGCTCCAGGTCCCGCACCCGGAGCTCACCCGCCGGCCCTTCGTCGTCTTCCCGCTGCTCGAGCTGTCCCCGCGGCTGGAGCTGCCGGGCGGCGGCCCCCTGTCCGGCTACGCCGCCGGCCTGGACGCCGGCGCCCTGGAGCGCGTGGGGACGGTGCCCGGCTTCGACGGCGCGGCGGCTGGCCTGCCGGCCCCCTGAGCCCGGGGCCGCCACGCCGCGCCCGGGCCGCGCCTCCGGCGGCCACCGCCCGGCGGCCCCGCGCCGTGGCGGCTGCCCCCGGCGCCTGGACGCCGCCGGGCGGTGGGTACTTCAATCCGAGGGGATGGAGGCTGTAGAGTATCCGCCTTTCCCTGTGTCGAGGTCGCTGCCATGTCCAGCGCTGAGGGCAAGCGCACCGCCGGTGGGGCCGTGACGGCCGCCCGCCTGCGCGCGATGAAGGAGGCGGGCCAGCCCGTGGCCTGCCTGACGGCCTACGACTACGCCTTCGCGGCGGCCTGTGAGCGCGCCGGGCTCGACCTGCTGCTCGTCGGCGACTCCCTGGGGATGGTGGTCCAGGGCCAGGCGACCACGCTGCCGGTGACGGTGGACGACGTGGTCTACCACACCCGCTGCGTGGCGCGCGCCTGCCGGCGGGCGCTGGTGGTCGCGGACCTGCCGTTCATGAGCCACACGGATGTGGCGGACGGGCTGCACACCGCCGGGCGCCTGATGAAGGAGGGCGGCGCGCACATGGTCAAGCTCGAGGGCGGCGCCGAGCAGGCGGCGCTGGTCGAGCGCCTGGCCGAGAACGGCATCCCCGTATGCGGCCACCTGGGCCTGCAGCCGCAGCGTGTCCACAAGCTCGGCGGCTACCGCGTCCAGGGCCGGGTCCCGGTGGATGCCGAGGCCATGGAGGGCGACGCCCGGGCGCTGGAGGCGGCCGGGGCGGACCTGGTCATCGTGGAGTGCGTGCCGGCGCCGCTGGCCCGCCACCTGAGCGCGCAGCTGAGCGTCCCGGTGGTGGGCATCGGCGCCGGCGCCGGCTGCGACGGCCAGATCCTGGTCCTGCACGACGCCCTCGGGGTCTCGGCGCAGCCGCCGCGCTTCGCGCGCGACTTCAGCGACGGGGCGGGCAGCCTCCAGGGCGCCTTGGCCGCCTACGTCGAGGCGGTGCGCACGGGCGCCTTCCCGGGGCCGGAGCACGAGTTCGAGGCTTGATACAGGTCGAGCGGCGTGAGGCCATGCGCGAGCGCGCCCGCGCCTGGCGCGCGGGGGGCGAGCGGATCGGGCTGGTGCCCACCATGGGCAACCTCCACGGCGGCCACCTGGACCTGGTCGACCGCCTGGCCGGGGAGGTGGATCGCCTGGTGGTCTCCATCTTCGTCAATCCGCTGCAGTTCGGGCCGGACGAGGACTACGACAGCTACCCGCGGACCCTGGCGAGCGACCTGGCCGCCCTGGAGGGGCGGGGCGTGGACGCCGTCTTCGCGCCCACGGCGCGGGAGATGTACCCGGGCGCGGAGCCGCCGGCGACGGGGATCGACGTCCCGGCGCTGACGGGGACCCTCTGCGGCGCCTCGCGGCCGGGGCACTTCGCCGGGGTGGCGGTGGTGGTGGTCAAGCTGCTGAACATCGTCGAGCCCGATGTGGCGATCTTCGGCCGCAAGGACTACCAGCAGCTCCAGGTGGTCCGGCGCGTGGTCCACGACCTGGACCTGCCGGTGGCGATCCGGGACGGCCCGGTGGTCCGCGAGGCCGACGGGCTGGCGCTGAGCTCGCGGAACAGCTACCTGACCCCCGAGCAGCGGCGCCGGGCGCCGGCGCTCTACGCCACGCTCCGCGAGCTGGCGGCGGCCCTGGAGGGCGGCCGGCGGGACTGGGCGGCGCTGGAGGCCCAGGGCCGGGAGCGGCTGCTGGCGGCGGGCTTCGACGCGGTGGACTACGTCGCCGTGCGCCGCTGCGAGGACCTGGCCGAGCCCCGCGGCGACGAGGCCCGCCTGGTCTGCCTCGGCGCCGCGTACCTGGGCGGCGCGCGGCTCATCGACAACGTCGAGGCGCTGCGGGGTGCGTAGGGGCGGCGGCACAACGGCCTTCCCCTGGATCGTGCTGGATTGTGCAGGCGCACATGAGTGGTTCATCATGAGCCGAATGGGGCATACGGTTTCCGCGGCATCGAGGTTGGAGTCATGCAACTGAACATGCTCAAGGGCAAGCTGCACCAGGCCCGGGTAACGCAGACCGAGCTCGAGTACGAGGGCTCCTGCGCCATCGATGCGGACCTGCTGGACGCGGTGGGCATCCATGAGTACGAGCAGGTCCACGTCTACAACGTCGACAACGGCGAGCGCCTGGTGACCTACGCCATCACCGGCGAGCGGGGCTCGCGCATGATCTCCATGAACGGCGCCGCGGCGCACAGGTGCAGCGAGGCCGACCGGGTGATCATCTGCGCCTACGCCGCCGTCCCCGAGGCGGAGCTCGCCGACTTCCGCCCCCGCCTCGCCTACCTGGACGCGGACAACCGCATCGTCCAGCGCCGCGACAGCATCCCCCGCCAGGTCGCGTAGCGCCCGTCGCGGGCGCGTTACGGCACGCGCCCCTGCCGGCGCAGCGCCCAGGCCACGTGCTCACGCACCAGCGCCGACGGGTGGCGGCGCCGCTCGCGGAGGGCGGCGGCCGCCGCCGGCGAGGCGGGGGCGTTGCCCAGCGCCACGGCGAGGTTGCGCAGCCACCGCTCGTGCCCGATCCGGCGGATGGCCGAGCCCGCCGTCCGCTCCAGGAAGGTCGTCTCGTCCCAGTGGAAGAGCTCCGCCAGCCCGGCGGCGTCCAGCCCGTGCCGGGGCTGGAAGTCCGTCTCGTCGGTGGGCCGGGCGTAGCGGTTCCACGGGCAGGCCAGCTGGCAGTCGTCGCAGCCGAAGACCCGGTTGCCCAGCGCCGGGCGCAGCGCCTCGGGGATGGGGCCGGGGTGCTCGATGGTCAGGTAGGAGATGCAGCGCCGGGCGTCGAGCTGGTACGGGCCGACGAGGGCCCCGGTGGGGCAGGCGCGCAGGCAGCGCCGGCAGCTGCCGCAGCGCGGCGTCGCGGGGGTGTCCGCGGGCAGCGCCAGGTCGGTGAACAGCTCGCCGAGGAAGAAGTACGAGCCCGCCTGGCGGTTGAGGAGCATGGTGTTCTTGCCGATCCAGCCCAGCCCGGCGTCCCGCCCCAGGGCCCGCTCGAGGACCGGCGCGCTGTCGACGAAGGCGCGGTAGCCGAACGGGCCGATGGCCGCCTGGACCCGCTCGGCGAGCCTCTGCAGCCGCCGCCGGAGCGGCCTGTGGTAGTCCCGCCCCAGGCTGTAGCGGGCGATGAAGGCGCGCTGCGGGTCGTCGAGCACGCCCGGGGCGGCCGCCGCCTGGCCGGGCGTGTAATCCATGCGCACCACGATCACGGAGCGCGTCCCGGGCACCAGCTGCCGCGGCCGCGCCCGCTTGCGCCCGTGCCGGCCCATGTAGGCCATCTGGCCCTGGTGGCCGGCCTGCAGCCAGCGGATCAGGTGCGCCTCGTCCTGGGGCAGGCTCGTGCCGGCGATGCCGCAGGCGTCGAAGCCGAGCTCGGCGGCCCAGGCGCGGATGGCGGCGACGAGGTTCTCGGTGTCCACAGGCGGTCTCCGGCTCCGGCGGTGCGCCCGGCGGCCCGGGGCGCGGCCTGGATGGTAGCATCGGGACGGTGACAGCGGGCGGTAGCGTGCCGCCGGCGGTGCCGCAGCAGCGCCGCCGGCGGCCCCGTGCACCGACGAGGCCAAGCGGAGGGCACCCATGTCCGAGCTCTACACCCCGGAGCAGGTCGCCGAGCTCGACCGCGCCGCCATGGCGTCCGGCATCCCCGGCGAGGCGCTCATGGAGCGCGCCGGCCGCCGGCTGTGGCAGGAGATCCGGCGGCGCTGGCCCGGCGTGCAGCGGCTGGCGGTGGTCGCCGGCGGCGGCAACAACGCCGGCGACGGCTACGTGGTGGCGCGCCTGGCCCGCCGGGCCGGGGTGGCGGTAGAGGTCCTGCACCTGGTGGCGCCGGAGCGCCTCGGCGGGGATGCGGCCGCCAACGCCCAGCGCTACCACGACGCCGGGGGCGCCTCCCGGCCCTTCGAGGCCGAGGCGCTGGCCTCGGCGGAGGTGATCGTCGACGCGGCGCTGGGCATCGGCCTGGACCGGCCGGTGGCGGGGCGCTTCGCCGAGGCGGTGGCGGCGGTCAACGCCGCCCCGGCGCCGGTGGTGGCGGTGGATATCCCCTCCGGCATCCACGGCCGCACCGGCGCCGAGATGGGGATCGCCGTGCAGGCGCAGGTGACGGCGACCTTCGTCGGCCGCAAGAGCGGCCTGTACACCGGCCGCGGCCCGGCCTGCACCGGGGAGGTGGTCTTCGACGACCTCGGCACCGCTGCCACTATCGGCGGCGGCGAGGCGCCGTACGCCCGGCAGGTGACGCCGGCGGCGGTGCGGGCCCTGCTGCCGCCGCGCCCGCGGGACGCCCACAAGGGCCACTACGGCCACGTGCTGGTCGTCGGCGGGGACCTGGGCATGGCCGGCGCGGTGCGCCTGGCCGCCGCGGCGGCGGGGCGCTGCGGCGCCGGGCTGGTCAGCGCCGCCACCCGGCCGGAGCACGTCCCGGCGGTGGTCGGTACCCGGCCCGAGGTGATGGCCCACGGCGTCACCGATGCCGAGGGGCTGGCCCCCCTGCTGGAGCGGGCCAGCGTCCTGGCCATCGGCCCGGGGCTGGGCCGGGACGCCTGGGGGCAGGCGCTGTGGGCGGCCTGCCGGGACTGGCCCGGCCCCAAGGTCATCGACGCCGATGGGCTCAACCTGCTCGCCGCCGAGCCGCGGGCGGTGGCGGACGCCGTCCTCACCCCGCACCCCGGGGAGGCGGCGCGGCTGCTCGGCGCCGGCTGGGACACGGCCGCCATCGCCGCCGACCGCTTCGCCGCGGCGCGCGCCCTGGCCGATGCCTGGCGGGCGGCGGTGGTGCTCAAGGGGGCGGGCAGCGTCATCGACGACGGCGCCGCGCGCTGGCTCGCCGGTGCCGGGACCCCGGGGATGGCCAGCGGCGGCATGGGGGACCTGCTCACGGGCGCCATGGCCGGCCTGCGCGCCCAGTGCCCGGACGTCGACCCGGGGCGCCTGGCGGCGGTGGCCGCCTACGTGCACGGCCGCGCCGGGGAGCGGGCGGCGGCGGCGCTCGGCGGCGAGCGCGGCCTGCTCGCCGCCGACCTGGCGGAGCACCTGCCGGCGGCGCTGGAGGCCGGGGCGTGAGCGGAGTGGTCCGGGAGCTGCCGGACGCGGCCGCCACCGAGGCCCTGGGGGCGGCCCTGGCGGCGGCCCTGCCGGCGGGGGTGGTCCACCTGCACGGCGAGCTAGGGGCCGGGAAGACGGCCCTGGCCCGCGGCGTGCTCCGGGCCCGCGGGGTGACGGGGCCGGTGCGCAGCCCTACGTACACCCTGCTGGAGCCGTACGCCACCGCCTCGGGCACGGTCCTGCACCTGGACCTCTACCGCCTGGCCGATCCCGAGGAGCTCTACTTCCTGGGAATCGAGGAGCTGGAGGCGCCGGGGACCCTGGCCCTGGTCGAGTGGCCGGAGCGCGGCGCCGGGGCGCTGCCGGGCGCGGACCTGGCGGTGACCCTGGCCTACGCCGGCAGCGCGCGCCGGGCGTGGCTGGCGGCGTCGGGGGAGCGGGGGCAGGCCGCGCTGGCCGCCCTGGCCCCGGGTGCCCCTTGAGCGCCCCGGCGCCTGCCCGCCGGGCGCGGCGCTCACCCTTGCAGGCAGCTCGCCCCCTGCCTAGAGTTGAACGAGTTCGTGCTGCGCCCGCAGGGCGCGAGGAGGGGCCTTGAGGCGGAAGGTGTGGCAGTCGCTGATCGCCGGGCTCGCCGCGCTGGTCGTCCAGGCGGCCGGGGCGGCGGGGATCGACGGCGTGCGCGTCTCGGACAACGGCGAGCGTACGCGGGCGGTCTTCCAGCTCGCCGGCATGCCGGACTACGAGGTGTTCCGCCTCTCGGACCCCCATCGCGTGGTGATCGACTTCGCCGACGGCGAGCTAGGGGCGGACAGGCTGCCCGCCAGCGGGGTCGTGGAGCGGATCCGCACCGGCCGCCAGGGGGACGGCACCCTGCGGGTCGTCCTCGACGTCGCCCGGCAGGTGGAGCCGCGCAGCTTCGTCGTCGGCGGCGGCGAGGCCGGCGGGCGGCGGCTCTTCGTCGACCTCGCCTACAGCGGCGGCGGGGGCGGCGAGGAGCAGCGCGTGGTCCACTCCGCGGCGGAGCGCCGCGGCGAGGCGGTGGTGGTGGCCATCGATGCCGGCCACGGCGGCGCCGATCCGGGCGCGGTCGGGGCCAACGGGACCAACGAGAAGCGGGTGGTCCTGGAGGTGGCCCGCCGGCTGCGCGACCTGATGGCCGAGACGCCAGGGCTGGAGCCGCTCCTGACCCGGGACGCCGACCGCTACATGGGCCTGCGTGAGCGCACCCGGGTGGCCGAGGAGGGCGGCGCGGACGTCTTCCTCTCCGTGCACGCCGACGGCTCCGAGGACCCGCACGTCAAGGGGGCCTCGGTCTACGCCCTGTCCCTCGACGGCGCGACCTCGGAGCAGGCGCGGCTGCTCGCCCAGCGCGAGAACGCCGCGGAGCCGGTCGGTGGGGTCTCGCTGGCGCGCCAGGACGAGGACCTGCGCAAGACGGTGGTGGACCTCTACGCGCGCTCCACCATCGAGTCGAGCCTGGACATGGGCGGCTACCTGCTGCCCGAGCTGGACCGGCACGCGGACCTGCTGCACGACCGGGTGGAGCAGGCCGGCTTCGCGGTGCTCAAGTCCCTGGACATGCCGTCGCTGCTGGTGGAGCTGGGCTTCATCACCAATCCCGAGGAGGAGCGCCGGCTCCGCACCGACCGCTACCAGCAGGCGCTGGCCGAGGGGATCGTAGCCGGCGTGCGCGAGTACGCGGACAGCCACCTCCGCGAGGAGCTGGAGCTCGCGGGCGGCGGCGAGGGCGGCCGCCGCAAGCACGAGGTGCAGCGCGGCGAGAGCCTGTCGGGGATCGCGCAGCGCTACCAGGTCAGCGTCGGCCGCCTGCGCGCCGTGAACGACCTCGCCGGCGACCGCATCCGGGCCGGCTCGACCCTGGTCATCCCCTAGCCCCATGGCCGGGCGGGCGATCCGACCCCTACCGGAGAACCTCATCGACCAGATCGCCGCCGGCGAGGTGGTCGAGCGGCCGGCCTCCGTGGTCAAGGAGCTGGTGGAGAACAGCCTGGACGCCGGCGCCTCGCGGATCGACGTCCAGGTCGAGCGCGGCGGCAAGCAGCGCATCCGGGTCGCCGACGACGGCGCCGGGATGCCGGCCGAGGAGCTGGCGCTGGCCCTGCGCCGCCACGCCACGAGCAAGCTCGCCGAGCCGCAGGAGCTGGAGCGCATCGCCAGCCTGGGCTTCCGCGGCGAGGCGCTGCCGAGCATCGCCGCCGTCTCCCGGCTCACCCTGGCCTCGCGCGCCGCCGGCGCGGAGCGCGGCTACCAGATCCACTGCGACGGCGGCGCCCTGGAGGAGCCGACCCCCGCGGCCCGGCCGCCGGGGACCACGGCCACCGTGGATGACCTCTTCTTCAATACGCCGGGCCGCCGGAAGTTCCTGCGCACCGAGCGCACCGAGCTCCACCACGTCCAGGAGGCGCTGCGCCGGCTGGCGCTGAGCCGCCTCGATGTGGGCTTCTCCCTGGCGCACCAGGGGCGGCGGCTGTGGTCGGTGGCGCCGGCCGCCAGCGAGGCGGAGCGCCACGAGCGCCTGGCGGCGCTGCTGGGCCGCGCCTTCGCCGACGCCTCGGTGGCTGTGGCGCTGGAGGGGGCCGGGCTGCGGCTGACCGGCTGGCTGGGGCTGCCCACCGCCGCCCGGCGCCAGGGGGACCTCCAGTACCTGTTCGTCAACGGCCGGCTGGTGCGCGACCGCGGCGCGGCCCACGGCATCCGCCAGGCGTACAGCGACGTCCTGTACCGGGACCGCTACCCGGCCTACGTCCTCTACCTGGCGATGGACCCGGGGCAGGTGGACGTCAACGTCCACCCCATGAAGCACGAGGTCCGCTTCCGGGACGCGCGCACGGTGCACGACTTCCTGGCGCGGCGCATCGCCGACGCTTTGGCCGGCGCCGAGCCGGCGGGCGCCGCCCCGGCGCCGCCGGGCGCGCCGGCGGCCAGCCCCGATCCGGCCGGCGCCGCGGTGGGTGGCCCCTCCGCTGCGGGTTCGGGCGGCGGCCCGGGCTACCGCGCTGCCGGGGAGGGCGCGGCCGGGGCGCCCCAGGGGACGGCGGCGCTGGGGCTGCCCGTGGCCGAGGCGCGCAAGCTCTACGGCGCGGCGCCCGCCGAGGCGGACGGGGCCACGCCCGCCGCGGCTGCCGCCGCTGGCGGCGCCGGGGGCGGCCCGGGGAGCGCCGCCGAGGCGGGGGACGGGCCGGCTGGCGCCACCCCGGAGCTGGGCTACGCCCTCGGCCAGGTCCGCGACGCCTACATCCTCGCCGAGTCCGACCGCGGGCTGGTGCTGGTGGACATGCACGCCGCCCACGAGCGGGTGGTCTACGAGCGGCTCAAGGCGCAGCTGGCCGAGTCGGGCATCGCCACGCAGGCGCTGCTGGTGCCGGTCAGCGTCCCGGTGACCCCTGGCGAGGCGGAGCGCGTGGAGCGCCACGCGCCGACCCTGGCGCGCGCCGGGCTGGAGGTGGACCGGGCGGGGCCGGAGTCGGTGCGCGTCCACCGCTTGCCGGCCGTGCTCGCCGAGGCGGACGCCGCCGCGCTGGTCCGCGACGCTGTGGCCGCTCTGGAGGGCGAGGGGGTCGGCGGCGTCGAGGCGGCCGTCCACGGGCTGCTGGCGCAGATGGCCTGCCACGGCTCGGTCCGCGCCGGCCGGCGCC
>CAJXKI010000064.1 GCA_913055765.1 uncultured Ectothiorhodospiraceae bacterium | reverse complement strand
TCATGAACCGCCGTGTACGGACCCGTACGCACGGTGGTGTGGGAGCCGGGGGCGGGCGACCGCCCCGGCTACCCGATGTGCTATCGTAGGGACGCCAGAGCGGAGGCCAAGGAGATCGCCATGCAGGAGGGGCTGGGCTCGGCAGCGGCCGCCCTCGACACCGGCCCGCGGATCCAGCAGGTCCAACTGCGCCCCTGCGCCGGCCTCGGGGCCTACGGCCCCGACCTCGCCGCCGGGGTGAGCGCTAGCCGCCCGCTGGGCGCCGGGGCGCCGTGACCGCGCCGCCCCGGCTGGCGATCCGGGGGCTGCGCTGCGCCGTGGCCCGCTGGCCCGCCCTGGACCTGGCGCCGGGGGCGTGCGCGGCGCTCGCCGGCCCCTCGGGCTCGGGCAAGAGCCGGCTTCTGCGCGCCATCGCCGACCTCGACCCCAACACCGGCGAGGCCTACCTGGACGGCACGCCACGGGCGGCCTTCGCCGGGCACGCATGGCGCCGGGCGGTCGTCTTCCTGCCGGCGGACGGCGCCTGGTGGGCGGAGCGGGTCAGCGACCACCTGGCCGCCGTCGAGCCGGAGACCTTGGCGACGCTGGGCTTCGACACCGACGTCGCCGAGTGGTCGGTACGCCGGCTGTCCACCGGCGAGCGCAGCCGCCTGGGACTGGCCCGGGCGGTAGCCCTGCAGCCCCGGGTCCTGCTCCTGGATGAGCCCACCGCCAACCTGGACGACGCCACCACCGAGGCCGTGGAGCGGGTCGTCCAGGCCCGGCGCGAGGCCGGTCTGGCGGCCGTCTGGGTCACCCACGACCCGGGGCAGGCCCGGCGGCTCGGGGCGCAGCCCTTCACCCTCCACGACGGCACGGCCCGGGAGGCGGCATCGTGACCCCGGAGATCCTCGAGCTCCAGCCCTGGGACCTGGCCCTCGCCGGCGGCCTGGTGATCGCCCTGGCCGCCCTCACGCACGCCGGCCGGCTGGGGGTGGCGCGCTCGCTGCTCATCGCCGGCGCCCGTACCGTGGTCCAGCTCCTGCTCGTGGGCCTGGTGCTGGAGACCCTCTTCGCCAACGCCACGCTCTACTGGGTGGCGCTGATGGGCGGGGTGATGCTCCTGGTCGCTGGCCGGGAGGTCATGGCCCGGCAGAAGCGGCGCTTCACCGGCCTCTGGGGCTTCGGCCTGGGCACGGCGGCGATGTCCCTGTCGTCGTTCAGCGTCGCCGTGCTGGCCCTGGTGGCGCTGGTCCAGCCGGAGCCGTGGTACCAGCCGCAGTACGCCATCCCGCTGCTCGGCATGCTGCTGGGCAATACCATGAACGGCGTCGCCCTGGCCGTGGACCGGCTCACCGACGGCGCCTGGCAGCAGCGAGACGTCATCGAGACCCGCCTGGCCCTGGGCGAGCCCTGGAGCGCAGCCGTGGAGTCGATCCGGCGCGACGCCATGCGCTCGGGGATGATCCCCATGATCAACGCCATGGCCGCCGCCGGCATCGTCAGCCTGCCCGGCATGATGACCGGGCAGATCCTCGCCGGGGCCCCGCCGCTGGAGGCGGTCAAGTACCAGATCCTGATCATGTTCCTGATCACCGTCGGCACCGGGTTCGGCACCCTGGCCGCGGTCTGGCTCGCCTCACGGCGGCTGTTCGACGAGCGGGAGCGGTTGCGGCTCGATCGGCTCACCTAGGCGGGTCAGCCTGGCGGGTCAGCCTGGCGGGGGGCCGGCCTCGGTCGTCCTCGAACGCGCCGAGCATCGCAGCCCGAGCGGGGCGCCGAGCGGCGCTAGCCGCTCGGCGAGCGCGCGTTGTCTGAGCGAAGCGAGTTTAGCGCGCGGCCCCGCTCGGGCGAGAAGCGCAGGGGACCCGTAAGGGCGCGTTCGTCAGACACCGAGGCCGGCCCTCCGCCAGGCCGCCAGGCCGACCTCTCAGAGGGCGGGGCTCAGCGCAGCAGCTCGGGGGTCGCTAGCGCCGCCCGGTGGATGCCGGCGTTGTAGTACTGCGTCGCGAACGGCTTCTCCTCGGAGTCCGACTCGCGGAAGTTGCGCGGGTCGCCGCCGTTGACCATGAGCGTGGCCGACCACCAGCCGGAGGGGTAGCTAGGCACCGGGAAGGTCAGGGTGTGGACGCCGTCGAAGCCGGCCTCGCTCGCGGCGCGGTGCAGGGGGGTGATGACCGAGTCGCGGTGGAGCAGCGGCGACTCGCTCTGCTGCACGACGATGCCGCCCGGGCCGAGGGCGCGGCGGACATCGCCGAGGAACTCCTTGGTGAATAGCCCGGCCGCCGGGCCCACCGGGTCGGTGCTGTCGACGATGACCACATCCAGCGACTCGGGCGCCACCTCACGGACCCAGCGCAGGCCGTCGGTGAAGCGCAGCTCGGCGCGCTCGTCGCCGTTGGCGAGGCACAGGTCCGGGAAGTACGACTCGGCGACGCGGGTGACCCGCTCGTCGAGCTCCACCTGCACGGCGTGCTCCACGCCCGGGTGGCGCAGCACCTCGCGCAGGATGCCGCAGTCGCCGCCGCCGACGATGGCGACGCGCCGGGGCTCGCGATGGGCGAAGAGCGCCGGGTGGGCCATCATCTCGTGATAGAGGAACTCGTCGCGCTCGGTGAGCATGACGCAGCCGTCGAGCACCAGCAGCCGCCCCCACTGCCGGGTGCGGTAGACCTCGATGTGCTGGTAGTCGCTCTGCTCCTCGTGGAGCTTGTCATCGATGGCCAGGGAGAAGGCGACGCCCTCCTCCTCGACCGGCTCGGTAAACCATCCCTCGCGCATCGCGCCTCCACCAATGGATTCAGTTGGTCGGTTCCACTCGCCGCGGATGCGCGGATGTTACCATCCCGGGCCACGGTGGCGCCGCGGCGCCACCGCCACTGACCCTCCGCCACCAGGCGTAAGCCGGGCCATGAGCGAAGACTGGAGCGACCAGCCCGCCCGCGAGGTCTACAACGTGCCGCGCTGGGGCGACGGCTACTTCGACGTCTCCGAGCAGGGGCGCCTGCGCGTGCGTCCCCGCCGCGGCGACGGGCCCGCCGTGGACCTGCGCCGGATCGTGGCCGCGCTGCCCAGCCAGGGGGTGTCGCCGCCGGTGCTCATCCGCTTCCCGGCCATCCTCCGCGACCGCATCGACACCCTCTGCGACGCCTTCGACCGGGCCATGGCGGACGCCGGCTTCACGGGGGCCTACCGGCCAGTCTATCCCATCAAGGTGAACCAGCAGCGCTCGGTGGTCGAGGAGATCGTCGGCGACGGCGAGCGCGTCGGCCTGGAGGCCGGCAGCAAGCCGGAGCTCATGGCTGTCCTCGCCCTCGCGCCGAGCGGCGGGACGATCATCTGCAACGGCTACAAGGACCCGGAGTACGTGCGCCTCGCCCTGCGCGGGCTGCAGCTGGGGCTGCGCGTCCACCTGGTCCTGGAGAAGCGCTCCGAGGCCCGGCTGATCATCCACGAGGCGCGCCGGCTGGGCCTCCACCCGCGGCTGGGGCTGCGCATCCGCCTGGCCTCCATCAGCGCCGGGAAGTGGCAGAACACCGGCGGCGAGCGCTCCAAGTTCGGGCTCTCCGCCGCCGACGCCCTGGCGGTGGTCGAGGAGCTGCGCGAGGCGGGGCTCCTCGACGGCCTGGAGCTGCTGCACTTCCACCTGGGCTCGCAGATCGCCAATGTCCACGACATCCGCCGTGGGCTCGCCGAGGGGGCGCGCTTCTACGCCGAGCTGCGCCGGCTCGGCGCCCCCGTGGCCAAGGTGGACGTCGGCGGCGGGCTGGGCGTGGACTACGAGGGCACCCGCTCGCGGGCCTTCTGCTCCATGAACTACAGCATCGACGAGTACGCGCAGAACGTCGTCGGCGCGCTGAAGGCGGTCTGCGATGAGGCGAACCTCCCCCATCCGGCCTTGATCACCGAGAGCGGCCGGGCCATGACCGCCCACCACGCCGTGCTGGTCACCCCGGTGATCGACACCGACACCCGGACCGCGGAGCCGCCGGCGCCCCCCGGCGAGGACGCCCCGGCGGTCCTGCGCAAGCTCCACCGCGCCGTGGAGGGGCACGAGCACCGCCCGGCGACAGAGGTCTACCACGACGCCTGCCACTACCTGGAGGAGGCGCACAGCCTCTACCTCCACGGGATGATCGACCTGCCCCAGCGCGCCTACGCCGAGCGCTGCTACCAGGCCCTAGGCGCCCGGCTGCGGGGGCGCCTCAACGCCGGCCGGCCCCACCAGCGCGAGGTCCTCGACGCCCTCAACGAGCGCCTGGCAGACCGGCTCTTCACCAACTTCTCGGTCTTCCAGTCCATCCCCGACGTCTGGGCCATCGACCAGATCTTCCCCATCGTGCCCCTGTCCGGGCTCCACCGGCCGGTCCACCGGCGGGGCGTGGTGCAGGACCTGACCTGCGACTCCGACGGCACGGTCTCGCTCTACGTCGACGGCGACGGCGTCGAGGGCACCCTGCCCCTGCCCGAGCCGGAGCCGGGCGAGCCGCTGTGGCTGGGGATCTTCATGGTCGGCGCCTACCAGGAGATCCTGGGCGACCGGCACAACCTCTTCGGCGCCACCGACTCGGTGAACGTGGAGGTGGACGGCGACGGCTACCGCTTCGCGGCCGCCGAGCGCGGCGACAGCGTGGGCGGGGTGCTCGCCTCGGTCGGCTTCGACGAGCGGGAGCTCAGCGGCGCGTACCGCCGCCGGGTCGCCGCCGCGGACCTGGACGACGCCGCCCGGCGGGCCTGCCTGGCCGATCTGGAGGCCGGCCTGCTCGGCGGCACCTACCTGGAGACCCCCGGAGCACCGGAGGTGCCGGGGCCCGACAGTGGAGGCAGCACATGCAAGCAGGCGTAATCGGCCTCGGGGCCATGGGCAGCGGCATCGCTGCCAACCTGGCCCAGGCGGGGATGCTGGCGGCGGCCTGGAACCGTAGCCGCGACAAGGCGGAGGCCTTCGCCCGTGAGCACGGCGCGGCGCTAGCCGATGATCCGGCCCAGGTCGCCGCGGCGGCGGATGTCACCTTCCTCAGCGTCGGCGCCGACGCGGACGTGCTGGAGGTCATCGATGCCCTCCGGCCCGGCCTCGAGCCTGGCAAGGTGGTAGTGGATACCTCGACGGTGGCGCCGGATACGGCGCGCACCGCCGCCGAGCGCCTGGGCGACGCCGGAGCCGAGCTCCTCGACGCACCGGTCTCCGGCGGTCCGGAGGGGGCCCGCAAGGGCACCATGGTCATGATGGTCGGCGGCGAGGCGGCGGTCCTGCGGCGCGTCCAGCCCGCCCTCGACCCGATCTGCAGCGCCGCTCACCACATGGGCCCGGTAGGCGCCGGGCAGGCGACCAAGGCGGTCAATCAGGTCATGGTCGCCGGCGTCATCCAGGGCGTGGCCGCAGGCCTGGCGTACGGCAGGGGCCAGGGCCTCGACCTGCACCAGGTCATCGAGGTCCTCGGCGCCGGCGCGGCCAGCAACTGGCAGCTCCTCAACCGCGGCCCGGAGGCGGTCGAGGACCGCTTCCCGCCGGGCTTCAAGGTCGCCCTCCACCGCAAGGACCTGGCCATCGTCCGCGACGTGCTCGCGGCGCAGGGCATCGAGCTCGACCTCATCGAGCGCACGCTGGCCGACTACGACCGGCTGATCGAGCAGGGCTACGGCGACGAGGACATCTCCGCGCTCTACCGGCTGCGCACGGCGGAGCTCAGGGCGCGGTGAGGCGCTGCCCGGGGCGCACCCCGGGCAGGCGAGGGGCCAGCATCAGCCCAGGGTGCGCAGGCGCCGGCTGCTGCGCTCGCCCATCTCCGGCAGGCCGCGGAGCAGGAGCCAGAAGACCAGGGCCGGATAGGTGAGCAGCAGCGCGGCCACGATCCAAGCGGTCATCACCACCGGACGCCTCTCGATGACCACGATGGCGGCCACGAAGCAGAGCACGCCCAGGTAGTAGGAGGCCAGCAGCACCTGGACCCACGGGCTACCGAGCAACCGCTGCAGCCCGTCGAGGGCCTGCGCGGGGTCGCCGGCCGCGTAGAGCGTATACCCCGTATAGCCCAGGAATCCGAGGCAGGCGACGGTGGCGAGCAACAGGATGCTGCGCAAGACGATCATGGACTCTCTCTCCTTCGGTGGACCTCGGCGCCCGGCGGCGCTCGCCGGGCACCCCCAGGCTGCTCGGGACGAGGGGCCGGCCCCGCTCCGCGAGGGGGCAGGCTAGCCCTTCTGCCGCAACATCAGCGGCTGGATGTCCTTCGCCTCCATGCGCGAGCGGGCCTCCTCAAGGCGGGCGCGCTCCTCGAAGGGGCCGACCCGGACGCGGTGCCACTCCTCGCCGCCGTCCAGCTCGACGGTGTGGACCTGGGCCGGCAGCCCGAGCAGGGCCAGGGTGGCACGCATGCTCTCGGCGTCCTGGCGGTGCCGGAAGGAGCCGGCCTGGAGGAGGTAGCTCTCCCCCGCCTCGAAGGTGGCGGCGCGGGAGATCTCCTCCTGCTCCTCATCCTCGGTACGCCGCTCATCGGCGGCCGCGGGCTCCTCCGCCGGCACCGAGGCCTCCTCCTCCATGAGCAGCTCGTAGAAGTCGTAGCTGCGCTCCTCACCCGCCGTGGATGCCGACTCCTCGGACCCCTGCTGGTCGGACCCGGCCCCCTGCTGCTCCGGCTCAGGGGCCTGCTCGGCGGGCTCGGCCCCCTCGCGCTGCTGCTGGTACAGGCCGAGGTAGAGGGCACCGGCGCCGAGGGCAGCACCGGCCAGCAGCCACACCCAGCCGGGGATGCGGCGCGGCTCGGAGCGGCTGGCCTGGGTGCCGCTGCGCGCCCTCGCGCCGCTGCGTCCCTTGGCGGCGCTACGCCCCTTCGCGGCGCGCGCCTTGCCGCTGCCCCCGGTGCTGCTGCCGCCGCCTTTGCCGCCTCGCTGCGCCATGGGCTCACATGCTCTGCGGCGCGTCCACTCCGAGGAGCCCCAGGCCGTTGGCGAGGACCTGCTGCGTGGCCCGGATCAGGGTCAGGCGGGCCTCCCGCAGGGCCTGGTCATCGATGATGAACGGCACCGCGTTGTAGTAGGTGTGGAAGGCCGCAGCCAGCTCACGCAGGTACTGCGCCACCTGGTGGGGCTCGCGGGAGGCGGCGGCGGCCTCGATCACCTCCGGATAGCGGCCGATCAGGTCGAGCAGGACCGCCTCGTGCTCGGTATCGAGCCGCTCCAGCGCCGCCTCGTCGGGCGCCGCCTGGCACGCCAGCCCGCGCTCGGCGAGCTGCCGGAATACGCTGCAGATGCGCGCATGGGCGTACTGGCAGTAGTAGACCGGATTGTCGGCCGACTCCGACTTGGCCAGGTCCAGGTCGAAGTCCATGTGCTGCTCGGAGCGGCGCATGACGTAGAAGAAGCGCGCCGCATCCTTGCCCACCTCGTCGCGCAGCTCGCGCAGGGTGACGAACTCGCCGGCGCGGGTGGACATGGGCAGCTTCTCGCCACCGCGGTAGAGCACGGCGAACTGCACCAGGCGCACATCCAGGCGCTCGGCCTCGACCCCGAGGGCCTGGAGCGCCGCCCTCACCCGGGGCACGTAGCCGTGGTGGTCGGCACCCCAGACGTTGACCAGGGTGTGGAAGCCGCGCTCGAGCTTCTCCAGGTGGTAGGCCACGTCAGCGGCGAAGTAGGTGGTCAGCCCGTTGTCCCGCCGCAGGACACGGTCCTTGTCGTCGCCGAGCTCGGCGGCCCGGAACCACAGCGCGCCCTCGGCCTCGTAGGTGTAGCCGGCCTCGGTGAGCCGCTGCACGGCGGCCTCGATGCGGCCGCTGTCGGCGAGCTCCCGCTCCGAGAAGTAGCGGTCGAAGCCGATGCCGAAGGCGGCCAGCTCCTCGCGGATATCGCCGAGGATGGCCCCCAGGGCGAAGTCGAGGACCCGGCGGTAGGCCGCCTCGCCGAGCAGTGCCCGGGCCCGCGCGGCCAGGGCGTCCAGGTACGCCTCCGGATCCGCCTCCTCCGCCGGCAGCCCCGCGGTCACCGTGTCCGCACCGTGCACGTAGGCGTGCCCGTCGGCGTCGAGCAGCTCGCGGGCGTGGGTGACGATATAGTCGCCCCGGTAGCCCTTCTCCGGGAACGGCACGGCCACGCCGGCGGCCTCCAGGTAGCGCAGCCACAGGGACACGGCGAGGATATCCACCTGCCGCCCGGCGTCGTTGACGTAGTACTCCCGGTGGACGGCGTAGCCGGCAGCCTCGAGGAGGCTCGCCAGGGCATCGCCGAAGGCGGCGCCACGGCCGTGGCCGACGTGGAGGGGGCCGGTCGGGTTGGCGGAGACGTACTCGATGTGGATGGGGTGGCCGGCGCCGACATCGCTGCGGCCGAAGGCGGGCCCCTCACGCAGGGCGGCGCGCACCGCCTCGTGGCGGGCCGCGGCGGCCAGGGTGAAGTTGATGAAGCCTGGCCCGGCGACCTCGACGCCCGAGATGGCCTCGGAGGCCGGCAGGCGGGCACGCATGGCCTCGGCCAGCTCGCGCGGCTTCTGCCCGGCCGGCTTGGCCAGGACCATCGCCGTGTTGGCGGCGTAGTCACCGTGGGCACGATCGCGGGCGCGCTCGACCTGCACCTCCGGCAGCTCGATATCCGCCGGCAGCTCGCCGGCCTCGCGCATGGCCGCCAGGGCCTGCGCCAGCAGACTGGCCACGTGTCGCTTCATGCAGCTCTCCGCTCGGGTCCGGGGAAGCTGGCTATTATCCCGCCCCGCCGGGTGGGATGCCAAGCCGGGGCGATCAACTGCCGGCGCCGGCGGCGAGATCCGCGAAGGCGAGGCGCCGCTGGTGCGCCGGCGCGGCGCCAGGGTC
Source organism: uncultured Ectothiorhodospiraceae bacterium (assembly GCA_913055765.1). GTDB lineage: Bacteria > Pseudomonadota > Gammaproteobacteria > Nitrococcales > Halorhodospiraceae > Halorhodospira. Next base: position 1,308 of record CAJXKI010000064.1, on the reverse strand, counting down.
GTGGCTGATCACGAGCGCGGTACGCTCCGCCAGCCAGGGCCCCAGGCGGCGGGCGACCTGCGCGGCGGTGGCGTCGTCCAGGCCGTGGAACGGCTCGTCGAGCAGGACCACCGGGGCATCCACCAGCACCAGGCGGGCCAGCGCCAGGCGGCGCGCCTCACCCCCGGACAGGCGGCCGCCGCCCTCGCCGACCCAGGCATCGAGGCCGCTCGGGTGGGCCGCGATGCGCTCGTCCAGGGCAGCGGTGTGCAGGGCCTGCCACAGCCGGGCGTCATCGGCCTCCGGGTCGGCGATACGCAGGTTGCCGGCGACGGAGTCCGCGAAGAGCTCGGTGCGCTGCAGCAGGTAGGTGATGCAGGCGAAGCGGTCGGCCTCCGCGAGGCCGTGGACCGGCACCCCCGCCACCGTCACGCGCCCGGCCTGGGGCTCGAGCAGCCCCGCCGCCAGATCCAGGAGGGTGGACTTGCCGCAGCCGGAGGGCCCGTAGACCACCACCGCCTCGCCGGCCTCCAGGCGCAGATCGCAGCCCTCGAGCAGGGGCGCCTCGTGGGCATCGTGGCGGAAGGTGACCCCCTCCAGCGCCAGGGGCAGCGGCCCGTCGCACGCCGGCGGCGCCGCCGGCGGCGCCTCGCCGTCGCCGCTGCCCTCGGCGTGCTCGAGCAGCCGGCGGGCGGCGGCCCGGGTGCGGCCCAGGTGCTGCCACGCACCGGGCAGCGCCGTGAGCGCCTCGCCGGCCGCCAGGGCGGCGAGGGCGGCGAGGACCAGCACCGGGCCGCTGACCGCCCCCGCCTCATGGAGGGGGATGCCGACGAGCAGCGCCGCGAGCAGCGCCGCATGGCTGAGCAGCCCCACGGCGCCCTCGCCGGCCCCCGTCAGGCGCGCTGCCCGCTCCCGGGCGGCGGCGAGGCCCTCGGCAGCCCCCATGAGCCGGCGCTCGTGGCGCTGGATGGCGCCGCAGGCGCGCAGCTCCGCCAGCCCCTGCACGGCGTCCACCCCGGCACCGCGCAGCGCGGGGAGGTGGCGATCCACGGCCTCGCCGTGGGGGGAGCCCCGGCGCCAGGCCCAGAGCGGCAGCAGCAGCCCGCCCGCCGCCAGGATCCCGGCAACCGCCCACCCCGCCGGCCCGGCGAGGGCGATGAGCACCGCCACGGTGGCCGCCACGGTGACGACCGCCCCGATGGTGGGGCCGACGATCCGCAGGTAGAGGCCGTCCAAGGCCTCGACGTCGGCGGTCATGCGGTTGAGCAGGTCGCTGCGGCGCAGCCGGCCGAGGCGGCGCAGGGGCATGGGGGCCAGGGCGCGGAACAG